>JAYVKZ010000506.1:0-3066 GCA_043767985.1 Betaproteobacteria bacterium | reverse complement strand
CAACTCGATAAATGACATTCCAGCCCGACTAACGGTCAAGAGGCCACGCCCTTGCTACGATTGTTCATGGCATATTGGAACCCTCAATGAATTCAATCGAGGGACCTTCAATGGCATTCCGAAAAAACAACGCTCAAGCAAGCAAACTTACCGCACTTTCCAATGAACTCAAACTACCGGTTCGTGAGCTCATGTTGTCTGATGAACATCTCGAAAAGGTTTATCCAGTGTTCTACGAAGGCTTGCCGAAGCTAGCGCGTATGTCGATGTCACGTGATAAGTTCAAGACGTTTTTCGTGAAACAGCGCAGCACCCTTGCGGATCAAATGTTTCCGCAGGCGAAGTCCCTTGCCTAACTGAACCGGATCCATCGGCCCGACATCGCGCCGAGACAAACACGATATATTTCGATATTGATTCGATATTTCCTGACCGTAAGTCGTCTTTCTTAGACGGGACTATAGAGCATGACCAGCGCATCTAAAGCGCTGGTGACTGGCTTAAATGTTCAAACCAACTTACTTAGGAAATTCAAATGTTCAACATCAAACTCACTCACATCGCCCTCGCCTTTGTTGCCGCTTCGACGATTGGCTCTGCCCATGCTCAAAGCAACTGGGAATCATTAGTCCCACAGGTTTCGGCACACACTCAAGAGGCCGGAAAAACTCGGGCACAAGTTAAAGCCGAACTCGCTGACGCGGCCCGTGCAGGATTGCTCCCAACCAACTCGTACTTCAACCCTAAGGAAATCGCCGCACCTAGCGTGCTGTCGCGCGACCAGGTGAAAAAAGAGTTGATGGCTAGCCAAATCATGAATCGTGGTCGTAACCTAAACTACTACATCTAAACGGTTTCTGCCCTACGCTCTAATCTTTCGAACTCGGGCGTGCGATGACAAGCTATTTGTACCAACGACATTCCCTGGGCGTGCGCATCATGCACTGGATCAATGTCGTCTCGCCCACCGTCTTGATCATGAGCGGTCTGATGATTTTCAATGCGCACCCCTCGCTAGATTGGGGTAAATCCTCCTACACTGGGAAGCCTTCAATCTTGGTGATAGAAGCCAAAGACCAAGGTGGCGGCGAGCTCAAGAGGATCACCCAGGTTTTTGGTCATGAGTTCGACACCACCGGCTTGCTAGGCGCGTCCAAAGATGCGCGCGGCACGCTCGTCGAAGTGGCCTTCCCGCAGTGGGCCACCATTCCCAGTGGATACTCGCTTGCCGAGGGGCGAGCCTGGCATTTCTTTTTTGCTTGGCTACTCGTGATCAATGGTCTGTTCTATGTGGGATACGGGATCAAGAGTGGACACCTGCGCAGCAAGTTGTTTCCCAATCGCGCGGACTGGCGTGAGTTGGGTCGATCGATTGTTGACCATGTCAAGTTTAGGCACCCTCAGGGTGAAGACGCCAAGCGCTACAACATCCTTCAAAAACTGGCCTACTTGGGCGTGATCTTTGTTCTTTTACCAATCATCATTCCCGCTGGCTGGGCGATGTCACCCTGGCTGAACTCTTTGTTTCCGGGCTGGGTCGACGTGTTTGGAGGGCGTCAAGCCGCGAGAACAATCCATTTCATTGTCGCCTGGATACTGGTCGCCTTTGTGCTGATCCATGTCTTTGAGGTCGTCATCAGCGGTCTCTGGAACCACCTTCGCTCAATGATTACGGGCCGGTATCGCATCAACCTTACCCAAACAGCCGCTAGCCAAAACGTCACTGGAGAACCTCATGAGTAAGACGACTTCCAACGTGGGCGCGACGTCCCGACGGGCCTGGATGCAGCGTGCGCTTGCTGGTGCCAGTGGTCTCGTCTTAGCGGGTTGTGATCGCCTGAACGAATCCACCTGGTTTCCGAAGGTTTTGGAAGTGGGTGAAACGCTCAGCCAAGGCGTTCACAAGCTGGTGGGCGGCCGCCGTAGCATGGCGCAAGAATTTACAACTGCTGATTTGTCGCCCAGCTTTCGCGGCAACGGCAATACCGATCCTAAGAGCCCCGAGTACCGAGCGATGTCCCTGAGCGGATTCGCCACCTGGAAGCTTGAAGTCGGGGGCCTGGTCGAACAGGCCAACGCGTTCACGCTCGCTCAATTAAAGGCCATGCCCGCACGCACCCAAATTACCCGTCATGACTGCGTCGAAGGCTGGAGCGCGATTGGCCAATGGACGGGCGTTCCCCTGGCGAGCCTCCTCGCCATCGTCAAGCCAAAGCCAGAGGCCAAGTACATCGTGTTTCGCTGCGCCGACGGATTCAAGGGGGCGGCAGACGAGGACGACAGCCCCTACTACGAGAGCATCGACATGGATGACGCTTATCATCCTCAAACCGTTATAGCCTATCAACTCAATGGCAAGCTGCTACCCATTGCCAATGGCGCGCCGCTGCGGCTGAGAGTCGAGCGCCAGCTTGGCTATAAGCATGCCAAGTACCTGACGAAAATTGAATTGGTATCGAGCTTTGCCGACATTGAAGGCGGCAAAGGTGGTTACTGGGAAGATCGTGGTTATCAGTGGTACGCGGGGATCTAGCCTTGGCGTCTGCCTGAGTCACGATCGAGTTGCTATGCTGCCCCTTATTCCCTTAGCTTTAATCTTGCTTGAGTGGCTACTATGCTTTTTCTTTGGCATGCAGCTCTTTGGTGACACCGCGATGCGCCGTCTGGGCGAGTTGACCCTTTGTGTCATTCTTTGGATGGGCTGGGTGAGACTGGCGTCAGTGGCCTTTAGCTTTGCGATCGCCTCACGATTGAATTCGCCCCCAATGCGGCAAGGGGTCTTGCCACGGCTTAAAACGATTGCTTTCGAGACTGGAGCGACCTTTGTCGCTTTCTCATTTCTGATCCCCTTGAAGTGGCTCTTTGCGCCACGCCTCAAGCAAACACCGCCACCTGGTGCGACGGTCATTTTGCTCGTGCACGGCCTGATCAGTAACTCAGGAATTTGGTGGCTGTTTGCGCGCCGCATGCGCCGATTCAATCAAGCCCTCATCGATAGTGTTGATCTAGGCCCACCGTTCCAGTCCATTGATCTGGCGGCGGACACCTTGGATCGCAAGCTACGCG
>JAYVKZ010000505.1:0-5167 GCA_043767985.1 Betaproteobacteria bacterium | reverse complement strand
CGCCTTTCTGGTGTACTTTGCGCAAAAAGGTGCATTTAAGCGCTTTGGGTTTTGTCCACGGGGCACCGTCGGTCTGTGGAACGATTTAGGGGCAGGCATCCGCGCCAGAGGCGGCGAAATTTGGTTGAACACAAGCTTGAAGTCCATCAATGTCGAGGGCCAACGTTTAATTTCCCTGGACGTCGAGCGAGACGGCGTGAAGCTTCGTGTTGAATCCTCAACGGTCATCAGCAATATTGGCCCGATGGCCACCGCTGCCCTGCCGGGTGCCGACGTGCTAGGCGCGGAGTACCAGGCACTCGTAAAGAGCACCCTCAAGCCATCGGCCAATATCGTTTTCAATTTTACGACCCAAAATCGTTTGATTGATGTACCTGGTTTGGTGACCTTTGGGCGTACCCGGCGCTTGTGCAATATGGGCGAGCTCACGGCAACTTGTCCAGAAATCGCGCCCGCCGGTTGGTATCAGTATGTGGCCTACGCCGTCCCACAACCTGCCATTGGCGATTTCGATGAAAGCACCGAAGTGGAGGAGGCACTGAAAGATTTGCGCGAGCTGTTCCCCGGCTTTAAGGATGCAAAGATGCTTTCAATTCGGGTCATGCGTGATGACTGGCCGGCACAACGTTCCTGCTCCGGCTTTGATATGTCTCAGGACACGCCCTTGGTGAATCTTTGGCATGTGGGTGATGCCGTGAAAGGCTATGGGGATGGCGGCACACAGGCCTGTGCCTACACTGGAAGAGAGGC
This sequence comes from Betaproteobacteria bacterium, assembly GCA_043767985.1. GTDB lineage: Bacteria > Pseudomonadota > Gammaproteobacteria > Burkholderiales > Burkholderiaceae_E > JAPOKJ01. The sequence goes on along the minus strand of JAYVKZ010000505.1, from coordinate 4,417 downwards.
TGCTAAAAAGGCGCTCGCTTTTATTGAGGCGGGTGTTGGGGCTTAGGTACAAACGATTATCTAGTGGTCAAGCCTTTTCCGCCGCGAAGCCCTGCATGAACAAGCGCGACATGCGATCACAAAGCTCTTGCGGTTTCATTAAGCCACTTGGCGCATACCACATGTCTGTCCAATTGAGCATGCCGAGCAACATCATCGTGTAGGGTTTGTAGCTGCCCTCTGGTAGGCCAGGATTGAGCTCGCGCAATAGCTGAGTCACTACATTGGTCAATTTGCGCTGCATATCGAGTAATGGAGTTTGTTGCCTGCGAGGAAGGTACTTAACGTCTTGCATCGCGACCATATGTCGACGACGATTTTGCACTGATTTTTGAGTGTAACCCTCGACGAGCAGGCGAAGTTTGTCCTTAGGCCTGGCTGTCGATGCTAGCGACTCTTCGACACTCTGGAGCACGCGCTCGAGATGTTCCTGAAGCATTGCAAAAAGGAGATCATCCTTGGTCGGAAAGTAATGGTAGAGCATCGACTTGGTGGCGCCGCAGGCGGTGGCGATATCTTGCATCTTGGCAGAGGGGTAGCCCTCTTTGGAAAAGAGGGTTGCGGCGCAGTCCATGATGGCCTGAGCTTTTGCTTCGTAGTTGTCGGATCGTACACGCGGCATGGAGTGATTCCTTTACTAAATACGTTTTAGCACATGATAAGATACACCGACGTGGCGGTCTATTAATAGGCGTAAAAATAGGCGTAAAAATAGGCGTAAAAAATGGGCGTAACTCATGACTGAATTTGAATTCCGGGAACCCGAGGCCTTAGGCGAAGAGCTGAGAATGGTCCGCCATCAGATTCGTCGCATGGTGGACGATCTCATCATCCCTCACGGCGAAGCCTGGGAAGCCTCGGGCGAGATACCCCGCGAACTGTTTCAGGCCTTCGGCAAAATGGGCTTTATGGGTATGCGCCATCCGATCGAATATGGCGGTGGCGGCCTCGGAGCCATGTACTCGGTGATCTTGGGCGAGGAATTGTCGCGCTCCGGTTATGGTGGCGTGGCCTCCGCACTGACGGTGCATAGTGACATGTCCATCTCCCATATCGCTCATCGCGGAAGCGAGGCGCAAAAACTAAAGTACCTTCCCGCCGCTTGTGCGGGAGAGAAAATTGGAGCCGTCTGCGTGACTGAGCCGCATGCTGGCTCAGATGTGGCCGCACTCAAAACTCGCGCCGTGCGTGACGCTGAAGGTTGGTTGATTAACGGCTCCAAAACCTTTATTACCAATGGCGTGTACGGAGATATTTACATCGTTGCAGCCCGCACCGACCCGCATGCCAGGGGCAGCAAGGGAATCTCTCTTTTTATCGTCGACAAAGGAACGCCAGGCTTAAAGGTAGCGCGCAAGTTCGAGAAGCATGGCTGGCGCTCATCGGATACCGCCGAATTGTTTTTTGATGACTTGCAAGTAGGGGCTGATGCGCTGTTGGGTGAAGAAGGCAAAGGCTTTTATTACATCATGTCAACGTTCCAGAACGAACGCTTGGTGATCGGCGCCCTAGCCTCCGGCGCGAGCGCCAAGGCGATTGAAGTGACGGTTGATTATGTACGTAGCCGCCAAGCCTTTGGTCAATCGCTATGGGATCAACAAGTCGTACGCAACAAAATAACCTGGGTCGCGGCAAAGGCCGCAGCCGTGCGTGCTTTAACTTACCAGTGCGCGCAAATGATTGATGAAGGCCAAGATGCGGTACGTGAAGTGTCTATGTTGAAAGCCTTTGGCGCGGAAACACTCCAGGAAGTGGTTCACACCTGTTTGCAACTCCATGGTGGTACCGGTTACATCATCGGCACAACCATTGAGCGCATGGCTCGGGATTCTCGCATCCTCACCATTGGTGGCGGGGCCACGGAGGTGATGCTCGAGGAAGTCGCCAAGCGAATGTAGAGCTTATCAAAGCCTTTAACATGAAAGTTTTTATTGTCTTCGCGCATCCGGAACCCAATTCGTTTGGCGCTGTGCTACTTGATCGATCATTGCAAACGCTCAAATCGGCAGGCCATGAGGTTCAGGTATCTGACCTCTACTTAATGCAGTTCAATCCGGTGGCCTCTGGCGATGATTTCACGCAGCGCCGCTTCGACGGTCAACTTCAATACGACCGCGAACAAAAACATGCCTCGCAAGGCCAAAGCTTTGTCCCCGAGATTGAGGACGAGCTGAAAAAGCTTCTGTGGTGCGATTTATTGATCTTGCAGTTTCCGCTTTGGTGGTTTTCGGTGCCTGCCATCATGAAAGGCTGGATCGACCGGGTGTTTGTGAACGGCACGGTCTATGGGAGCAACGGCATGCGCTTTGAGCAAGGCGGCCTCAAAGGTCGCAAGGCGATGCTCACCATCACGACCGGGTGCCTTCCAGGCATGGTCGAACCGGACGGCTTATTAGGTGGGTTGGATGTGATCCTGTGGCCTTTGCACCATGGCACCTTTGGCTATAGTGGCCTGACGGCACTACCTCCTTTCACCGCATGGTCGATTCACTACACCGATGAAGCAACCCGTCAAAGCTACCTGAATAACTATGAAGAGCGGCTACGAACCCTTGAAAAAATTGAGCCGCTGCCCTTCCATGGGTTGTCTGATTTTGGCGCCGATTGGAGGCTCAGGGCGGACGTTGAACCGCGCACTGCAGGGCATCGTCGTATGCCAACTAAGCGATAGCGGCGCTACTGATTCTATATCCTCAAACATTCAAACCTAGGCGGATAGAAGGTTGCCGCATAGTTCCCTTTCTTTGGGTATGGAAGGCTATGGCTTTTTAATAAGCGCTATAGTTTCAATCAACGTTCAATCCAAGCGAATTTATACCGATAAGTCTTAGAACACTGAGGAGCCAGTAATGTTCAAATTAAATGTCAATGGCAAAGAAGTCACAGTCGATGTTGAGCCGGAAATGCCCCTGCTGTGGGTGCTACGCGAAGAGATTGGCCTGACCGGCACAAAGTTCGGTTGTGGTATTGCCCAGTGTGGCGCCTGCACGGTGCATGTGGATGGCGCGCCTCTACGCTCTTGCTCGGTACCGGCTTCGGCGCTCGCAGGGGCCAAGATCACGACGATTGAAGGCCTATCAAGCGACAACAGTCATTCGGTCCAAAAGGCCTGGGCTTGGGTGGACGTGCCACAGTGCGGCTACTGCCAGAGCGGCCAGATTATGGCTGCCGTCGCTTTGCTCAAGGCGACCCCCAAACCCAGTGACAAAGACATTGATGAGGCGATGACTAATATTTGCCGGTGCGGTACCTACCAGCGCATTCGTGAGGCGATTCATTTGGCGGCCGGCAGTATAAAAACTTCTGATGTTCGAGTGCAAGAGCTCGCCAATCAAATTTCTCAAGCGTAGGGGTGACATGAGCACGACTTCAATTCAAAAACACGCCGTGAAAACCACACGCCGTCAATTCCTTATTGGCTCTGCCGCTGTCGCCGGTGGAGGCTTGGCGCTGGGGCTCGATTTTTCTCCAACGTTACTTGGGATCAACGAGGCCCAGGCGCAAGCGGTGGGGAGTGGCGGTGCTGAAGTGAACGTATGGGTCGTGATCAAACCGGACGACACCTGCGTCATCCGCATTGTCCGCTCCGAGATGGGGCAGGGCACGCGTACTGGTTTGGCACAACTGGTGGCAGAAGAGCTGGAGTGCGATTGGCCCAAAGTGAGAACGGAAGACCCGACTCCGGGGCAAAGCTTGGCTCGCAAAAGGGTTTGGGGCGAGTTCTCCACGGGGGGGAGTCGCGGCATCCGAATCTCCCAAGATTATGTTCGTCGCGGCGGTGCCGCAGCGCGCATCATGTTGATGCAGGCCGCCGCGAACGAATGGTCGGTGCCGGTGGCAGAGCTGGAGGTTGAAAAGGGTGTCATTACCCATAAACCCAGCGGAAAAAAAACAACCTACGGCAAAGTTGCAGCGGCTGCCGCGAAGCTGACACCGCCAGATCCGAAATCCATCCTCCTCAAAAACCCGCGCCAATGGACCATCGCTGGCCGAGCCTTGCGTCGCCTCGACACCGCGGACAAACTCAACGGCTCAAAAGTATTTGCTGCCGACCTACGGCTTCCAGGCATGTTGAGTGCAGCGATTAAAGATTGCCCAGTATTTGGTGGCAAGTTGGTCAGCTTTGACGAAAGCAAGGTGCTTGGCCTGCGCGGTGTGAAGAAGGTTGTCCGAGTGAACGACTCGGCCGTGGCGGTGGTTGCCGATAATTGGTGGCGAGCTAAAAACGCGCTCGATCAATTGCCCATTGTTTGGAACGAGGGCACGAATGCCAAAGTATCCAGCGCCAGTATTGCCGAGTTCCTGAAGGCAGGTCTGACCATGCCTGGCACGGTCAAAGACGATTTTGCAGGCCGCGATGAGGGCGATGCACGCGGGG
>JAYVKZ010000504.1:0-21376 GCA_043767985.1 Betaproteobacteria bacterium | reverse complement strand
GCCTTTCTCAAAATTGAAAATGAAGAACTATCTCGCGTCATTCGAATGGATGATCGACATCAGGCAATCCACAAGGCCGTCTCTCTATATTCAGATGCCATCGGTGGCCACTTACGCGAAGGTAGTGAGTCATCAGTAGATCTTTGGGTTGCCATCGTTCCTGAGGATGTCTATAAGTATTGCCGACCGCAATCCAAGGTGGACGCCAGCCAGAAAGAAAAATCAGACGTCCTAATGAATAAGGCAGCGGCAACCAGATTACTCCACACTCCCGGACTATTCGACGACGATAACAAAGCTGCTGAAATTTACCTCTACGATCTTGATTTTCATAATCAACTCAAAGCTCGATTACTCGAACGCGGCGCGGCGGTCCAGGTGATTCGTGAGACGACACTCACGCCCGAAGACTTCGTCAAAGCCAATGGAATGCCACTACGAGGCCTCCAAGACCCTGCAACTCTCGCCTGGAATTTGGCGACTACTTGCTTTTTTAAGTCTGGTGGCAAGCCTTGGCAACTTGCGGGTTCGCGGCCCGGAGTTTGCTACGTTGGTATAGTGTTTAAGAAAGACCTATCCACCTACGAACCTGGGAACGCGTGTTGTGGCGCGCAAATGTTCCTAGACTCAGGGGATGGCGTTGTGTTTCGTGGTGCGGTCGGACCTTGGCTCACTTCAACGGATCACGATTTCCACCTTCCAAAGGAAAAGGCAAAGGCTTTGATGGAATTGGTGGTCACAGCGTATCGTAGAAATCACGGCGGACAAGCGCCTAAGGAGCTGTTTATCCATGGCAAGACGCGCTTTTCTGCTGAGGAGTGGCAAGGCTTCAGAGAGACTGTTCCTGAAGAGACCAATGTCGTTTGCGTCCGAATCAGAGAGGATTCTGGTTTAAAGCTTTTTCGGCATGGGACTATGAACATTGCTCGTGGGTTAGGGTGGGTAAAGTCGCCATGGATGGCATACCTCTGGACAAAGGGATTCGTGCCAAGGCTTCAAACCTACGCGGGCCGCGAGGTACCCAATCCAGTATCAATAGAGATTTGTCGAGGTAACGCCGACATTGAGCAAGTCATGGCCGACGTTTTAGCTCTAACCAAGCTAAATTACAACGCCTGTATCTACGGCGACGGAACCCCCGTAACTCTAAGATTCGCGGATGCAGTCGGCGAGATTCTGACGGCGGCGCCGCGAAAAACCGAACTTCCACCATTGCCCTTCCGATACTACATTTAATACGGCAGTAACAATGAGTTTCAATAACATGAAAAGGAGACCGCTGTGCTTGGATTTACGCCCCGCGAAGCGTTCCCTAAAGTTAGTATTCTAAGGCGACCATAACGTGATTAAAATCCATCGACGTTTCGATTGGACTACAACTTCGATTAGATCGGCAGGGAGCTTCAATGCTCAATCGGCATCTACAAATCTCACAAACTAACAGGTCATGATGGTTACCTCCGTTACCCCACGACAAGTGCTCAACAAGGCTTATCTAAAGATCAAGCCACTACGCAGCGAAGTTGATGTCTTCAAAACTCACTTAACAACCCTGCTTGAGCATTCAAACAATGACGAAAGCGAGGAGTTCAACAAGAATGTTGTTGCAAACTTTCTCAAGAACACTTTCTACCAACCGTCGTATTTCATTAATACGAAGGGAAGAAATGATCTTGTTATTCATAATGGACCCACTTCAAAAGACACCGTAGGAGTTCTTGTCGAGGCAAAGAGTCCCACTAACAAGACTGAGATGCCGAAGCTTAAATCCCTGAACGCTAAGTCAACGCAAGAATTACTTCTCTACTACCTTCGCGAACGCATCATCCACCAAAATCTAGAGATAAGGCATCTGATCGCGACAAACGGCCTTGACTGGTTTATCTTCGATGCGCAAGTATTTGAGCGATGCTTTATTTCGAACAGCAAGCTCCTCAAATCGTTCCGACAATTTGAGTCAGGGACGTTGAGTGGTAACACTACGGATTTCTTTTATAAGAATATCGCGGAACCAGCTATTGCATCCGTACATGATGATTTGAACTTCACGTACTTTACACTTTCGCCCTTTCGAGATGCGCTTCTCAAGGGAAAACCTTGGGACGACAAAGACCTCGTACCTCTATTGAAAGTGTTGTCGCCACAGCATTTGCTCAAGACAGATTTCATAAACGACAACAACACCCTGAATAAGGGATTCTATACTGAACTTCTCCATCTGATGGGGCTGTATGAGACTAATGAGGCAGGGGCGAAGCTTATTAAGCGTAAGTCGGAACTTTCACGTTTTGGCGGCGCGCTAATTGAAAATGCCATAGGCGAAATTGATACTCTGGACAAAATTAGTCGGCTTAGCAACAAGAAACAGCATGGCAAAACTTCAGATGAACAAGCTTACAGCGTAGCGCTTGAGCTAACCATCACATGGATTGATCGTCTGCTGTTTTTGAAGTTGCTTGAAGCACAACTAATAAAGTATCACGGTGGTGACGTGAGTTATGCTTTTCTAAATATAGTTTGTGTGCCGAACTTCAACGCACTCAACACGCTATTCTTTCGCGTTCTTGCGGTGAAGCCATCCGAACGCATCGATAGCGTGAAAACACTGTTTGCAAAAGTCCCGTATCTAAATAGCTCACTTTTCGAATTAACAGAGCTCGAACAACAAACAATTGCCGTTGGCAACCTTAATGCACAAAAGAAGATACCAATCTTAAGCAGTACTGTTCTAAAAAACAAGGATGGGAAAAAGCGCACGGGAGACCTCTACGCTCTAGAGTACATCTTTGAATTTTTGGATGCATATGATTTTGCTGGGGACGGCGTTGAAGATATTCAAGAGGACAATAAGGCCTTAATCAATGCGTCCGTACTGGGTCTCATTTTTGAGAAAATCAATGGTTATCGCGATGGGAGTTTCTTTACACCGGGCTTTGTAACGATGCAAATGAGTCGAGATGCGATTCGTCGCGCTGTGGTTCAAAAATTCAATGCAGTCAAAGGGTGGAATTGCTCTAACCTCGATGACCTTTATAACAAGATCGAAGACCGCAGCGAAGCGAACAGAATAATCAACCAAGTCACTATCTGCGATCCCGCAGTTGGCAGTGGTCATTTTCTGGTTAGTGCATTAAACGAATTGATTTCAATTAAGGCCGAGCTCAATCTCCTTCAGGACAAATTCGGAAAGCGACTCAAAGAATATAGCGTAGAAGTGGTGAACGACGACTTAATCGTAACCGACGAAAACGGGAAAATTGTCGAATATCGCCCAGAAAGTAAGGAGAGTTCGCGCGTTCAAGAAACACTATTTCGAGAAAAGAAAGCTTTGATCGAAGGTTGCTTGTTTGGTGTAGATATAAATCCAAACTCAGTGAAAATATGCCGACTGCGCCTTTGGATTGAGTTACTGAAAAATGCATACTATGACAGCAACGGCGAACTCGAAACCCTCCCAAACATTGATATAAACATCAAATGCGGTAATTCACTTATTAGTCGCTTCGCAATTGATGTGAATCTCAAGGAGGCACTGAAAAAGAGTAAGAAAACTATTGCTCAGTATCGTTCAGCGGTCGAGTCATATCGAAATGCCAGCGATAAAGGTCAAAAGCGTGAATTGGAACAGCTCATCGACGAAGTCAAGAATGGGTTCGTGAGAGAGATCTTTAGCAACGATCCGAGAGTTGTTCGCCTAGATGGCTATCGATCAAGATTAAAGACTATCCAGAGTCAGCATCCTCTTTTCCCACCCACACCGAAAGAGCGAAGAGATCAGAGGGTCGCCGAAAAATCGCTACAAGGGCAAATCAAGAAGTTAGCAGGTGAAATCCAAGACATAAAAGATAGTGCCTTATATGAGAATGCTTTCGAATGGAGAATCGAATTTCCGGAGGTGCTGTCCGACGACGGCGACTATGTTGGATTCGACGTTGTCATAGGAAATCCTCCGTATATCAGTGCGATTGCTTTGAAGAAGAAGGTTAGCCCTCAAGAGTATTCATTTTACAAAAGTGAGTATTCTGTAGCTAAAGGCACTGTTGACCTTTACGTCTACTTCTTTGAACTTGCTACGCGGATTGGAGCATCCAATTCGATGCTCTGTTACATCACGCCGAACCGCTACCTGTCTGCCAGCTATGGGGCAGCACTTAGATCCTTTCTAATAGATCGATTCACTTTCATTACCATTGGCGATTACTCGAACGTGGCTGTTTTTAGTGAAGCACAAACCTATCCGATAGTATCGCTGTTGCGCCGCGGGAAGCATGGCTCTGTGTATGAATTTTCCTCATTTACGTATTCGGCTAAGCGGGGCATCGGAGGACCACGAAAGTTTAAATCAGATCAATTGACATCGATAAATGACAATATTCTCGGCTTTGTTCTAAGTGATAAATTTGCAATATCAAGGAAAGTTATTGCGATGTCTGTACCCTTGGATCGGGCGGGCAACATTAACGCCACAAGCACAGCCGCCGAGGCCAGCGACTTTGGAAAATTAGTATCGACTTCGAAAGATGGTTTCAAGCTTGTAAATACAGGTACGATTGATCGGTACGTAAATAGATGGGGTGTAAACGAATTGCGCGATAGCGGGATGAAGTATCTTCGTCCGTACTTACCGAAAAAGAAAAAGACTCTAGGGAATTCGAGATTTATTCTCTATAGTTCCCCGAAAATTATTCTCGCCAAAATTGCCCTGAGAACCGAGGCGTTCTACGACCAGACCGGAGAGTACGCGTCGATAAATACCAACTGTATTCATTCGATGGACAAAGGATTTTTACCACTGTACGTGCTGGCTTGGCTAAATAGTAAACTTTTCCAATATGTCTACGAGTGTTTTTACGATGGGTTGAAAATGTCAGGGGGCTACCTGCCATACAACGCGCCTTCTCTAACCAATATGTATATACCTACCGCGTCCGATAAAAGCCAAGAAAAGATTGCAGCTTTCGCTTCTAAGATAATCGAAAATACGGCGGATGTTCCTGCCACAGATACTTCCAACCTAGAGTCGAAAATAGACGATGCCTTCTATGACCTTAGCGGTCTAAGTGAAATCGAGAAGTCCGAAGTTGAATCGAGTTCTTCCAAGATTGCCTTGATCCAAGGAATTCTCAAGTCTACCGACGGCTTTGCTTGATGTGATATTTCGTTTTAGGTTCTAAACACTTCACAGAAATAGAGGTCAAGCAGTTGGCCTTTATTTTTGGTATCGATACTCTTGATAAAATACATTGAACTAAACCGCTGCGCGGTGATTGTTTCTGCGAAGGTTCGAAAGCTCTTGCTACTTGCTTGACTTGAGACTAACCCTTGATTTGGGGAATTGTCCCCATTTCAAGGAGTTTGACCATGACGCCTCTGCGTAAACGTATGACGAATGCGATGGTGCTTCGCGGCTTTGCCAAGAGAACTCAAATGAGTTATTTGACGGCGGTGGCCCAAATGGCACGCCACCTGAACTGCGACCCGTCGTCCTTAAGCGATGACCAAGTTCAGGGCTATTTGTTGCATTTGCTACAGGACCGACAACGATCGCGTTCGACCGTGAACGTGACGGCTTGCGCCATCCGGTTCCTTTTTTGTGACGTTCTTGGCCAAGCTGAGCGCAGGGTGAAGATTCCTCTGGGGAAGGTGTCGCAGCGCCTTCCTGAGCTATTGTCCCGAGAGGAAATGGCGGCGCTTTTAGAGGCACCGATGTCGATCAAGGCAAAGACTTTTTTGATGACCGCTTATGCCACCGGATTGCGCTTGAACGAACTGTGCCATTTGCGTGGCTCGGACATTGATGCGGCCCCTGATCGGATGTGCATTCGGGTCGAAGAAGGTAAGGGCGGCAAAGGGCGCTACTCCATCCTCACACCGGACCTACTGGCACAGTTACGGCTATATTGGCGCGCCTGCAAGGTCGGTGCCTGTGGCTCAGACTGGCTTTTTGCAAGCCGTAGCGACCCCTCGCGGCCGCTCGACTGTAGCAGCGCACAACAGTACTACTATTCCGCTCGTACAGCTGCTGGTATCACCAAGGCAGGTGGTATCTATTGCCTTCGCCATTGTTTCGCGACTCATTTGCTCGAAGCCGGAATCGACCTTTGCAGCATCAGTAAACTTTTAGGCCATGCCCATCTGAATACGACCGGCCGATATCTGAGAATGGCTCGTCCAGGTCTCAGCGCGGGGGATGATGCACTGGCGTTGCTTTCACAGTTACCTCTGAAGCCGAAAGGAATGGGATAGCCCGCAGTCCAGCGCCTCGTGAGCGCAACCCTAGCTGATGCGCTTCGCCAGTTTGGCCCTGCGTATCTCGAAACGCACGCCCTGAGCACCGTTCAGGCCAAAGCATGGCGTGGCATCGTCGCTTGTCGGACTAGCGCATTGGGCGGCCAATTCTTGGTTTGTGATGGTTGCGACCATAGCCACTGGCAATATCACTCCTGTAGAAATCGCTGTTGCCCGCAGTGCGGGGCACGGGCCAAAGACGCTTGGTTGCAAGGAAGATTGACGGAAATCTTGCCGGTACCATATGCCCATTTAGTATTCACCTTGCCACACTGCCTGAACGGTTTGTATCGCATGCACCCGCGCTGGGTGATTGACGCCTTGTTTTCCTGTACTGCGCAAACATTGGCCGAATTTGCGGCGAACCCCCGGTGGATCAGTGAAGCCAAAGGCTCTGCGGCGTTCAGCCTGGTGCTGCACACCTGGACGCAGGACTTACGGCTTCATCTCCATTTGCATGCAGTGATGGCCTGCGGAACGCTTGCCTTAAATGGACAATGGTCTGTGCCAACACGGAAGCCCGACTTTTTGTTCCCTGTTCACGCCCTGTCCAAGGTGTTTCGGGCAAAGTTTCTGGCAGCGCTGAGTTTAGGACGTAAGACTGGACAACTTGATCAAGATCCCCAAGGGCAGGAAGACAACTGGGCGCGCCGCCAAAAGCAACTCTATAAGCACGACTGGATCGTGTACGCCAAAACTCCCATGGGCGGGCCTGCTCAGGTGCTAGAGTATTTGAGCCGATATACCCACCGGACTGCCATTGGCAATGAGCGGATTCGAGCGGTCCATGAGACCGACGTGGCATTCAAGGTCCGCGCGGATGACCACGGCGGAAAGCGTACCGTGAAGATGAATGGCCAAGAGTTTGTTCGTCGCTTCATGCTTCACGTCCTGCCCTCGGGCATTCAGCGCATTCGGCACTACGGAGTGCTGGCCTCAGCTTGCAAGTCAATCAAGCTCAAAGCGGCATGTCTGGCCTTAGACATGCCAATCATTGACCCTCGTGCCTTAGAGTCAGCTCAAAGCTTCATGGTCCGAGTAGCCAAGATTTATGTCGCAAATTGTCCCTGCTGCAAAACGGGAAAGCTTCATGTCACGGTAACGCTTGCAGGCCTCAGTCGGCTTCCGTCACTGAGCGACACGATCTGGCCGCAAAGTCGAGCGCCACCATTACCGACAGTCGGACGCATACTGCCGACGCGAAAAGGAGATCAAGACCACTCCGGGACTTGCTGTGTCTTACGAGCAGAGAAACGGCACAAAAGCTTGGCGGGAATTTACTCAGCACTGACCAATACGGAGCTTCTCAGCCTCCGTGTTGCGTACTTGAGCTGGGCTCGATAATCAACTGCACTTAACGAGCTCAAAAAGACGCTCGTCGGAATTCAATCCCCTATAGCGACCAGCTCCAGTGGCGGTTTAGTCCAACCCGGTTTATCTGGCGCCGACTTGCATCTGGTTTGCCGTTGGAGACCACTGCGGCGACAGATAAACGCTATCCGTTATCACGTGTTTAATACACCATGGCCGCTTCCAAACTTTCGTCCTACAGCCTCAAGACGCTTTCACCAGCAGGGGAGGTCGCGGCCATCCAAAGCGACGGGCGTCTGCTCACGCGGGCGGAATTCTTTGGCCTCGCCGCTTTGCCGCCAGAGTCCGAATGGTTCGCCGGGATCGACAATCCTCATACCCAACGCGCCTACCGCTCAGACATCGCCGATTTTATGGCCTTCACCGGCATCGCAGTACCGGAGGAATTCCGAATCGTCACCCGTGGCCATGTCCTGGCCTGGCGCAAAAGCCTTGAAGACCGTGAATTGGCGGGCACGACCATTCGCCGCAAAATGGCCGCACTCTCATCTCTGTTCGAATACCTATCCGAGAAGAATGCCGTCGTGACCAATCCGGTCAAAGGCGCGAAGCGGCCCAGGGTCGAGTCCAATGAAGGCAAGACTCCGGCGCTCGGTGATCACCAGGCGCGGGCCATGCTCGCCGCACCGAAAGGTGACAGCCTGAAGGCGATGCGCGATCGCGCCATTATTTCGGTGTTTCTTTATCATGGCCTTCGTCGCGAGGAACTGGTCAACCTCAAGGTCGGCGATCTGCAAGAGAGAAGGGGAGTCAAACACCTCCGCGTATTCGGCAAAGGCTCAAAGACGCGGTACATCCCCTTGCATCCATCGAGCGCGGAAACGCTCGACAGCTACCTCGCCGAAGCTGGCCACGCCACCGACATAAAGGATGCCTTATTCCGAACCCTTGGCCGTAACATGAAAGGCCTCGACGAAGCAGGGCACTCAAACCCTTCCAAGCCGCTTACGACCGATGGCATCTATCGCGAACTCAAACGCTATGCAGCCCAGGTCGGTATTCAGCTGGATGGTTTTGGTGCACATGCCCTGCGGGCCACGGCTGCCACCAATGCGCTGCTCCATGAGGCAGACATCACTAAAGTTCAAGAACTGCTGGGGCATGCGAATATTTCGACGACCAAGCTTTATGATCGAAGGCTGTCGAGGCCGGAGGACAGCGCGGTTTTTCGGGTGCGGTATTAATTAATCATTCATTGGCAGGGCACTCGTGTGCAGTCGGACGAGAAAATGTATAACGCCTCAGGCTCGCCAGTTGAGCTAACACGGCCCTTCGTTAGTTGGGTCTAGCCTCTCGAACATGCCCCAACAATAGTGGTAACCCTTCGGCGGCCGTTACTGGCCATCGCAAGCTCATATTTTCTAAGTTGACTGAAGGCTCAGGGTTGATTTCCGCGACGAATTTGCCCATATTGTGGGCATTGATGGGCAGTTCAGCGGCGGGATAAACCATGCCCGAGGTGCCAACGACGAGCATGGCATCACAAGCGTCCACCAGTTCTTCGGCCATTCGGAACTCGCGCTTGGGCATCGCCTCACCAAACCAGACGACGCCTGGTCGCGTGAGCCCGCCGCAGTGTGCGCAGCGCGGAGGTTCCACTTTGATGGCATTTCTGTCGGGCGCATTGGAAGAAAACTGCCCGGGCCGGTGGCAGGCTGTGCACCAGGGCGCGAACAAGCTACCGTGCAGGTGGATCACCTCCGTGCTGCCAGCGCGCTCGTGCAAGTTGTCCACGTTCTGGGTGATCACACGGACCTGGGTCATGCCGCCTGTGCGTTCGCCAAGCACATCAGCCAAACTGGCAATGGCCAGATGTCCCGCGTTTGGTGTCGCGGCCAGCACATCGGCGCGGCGGGATTCGTACCAGGCCCATACCTGCCTGTGGTCAGCTCGCCATCCTTCAGGCGAGGCAAGTTCCATTGGATCGAATCGTGACCAATGGCTGTCCGGATTGAAGCGAAATGTGGCGATGCCGCTTTCGGCTGACATACCCGCCCCGGTCAAAATCACAATACGACGGCTTTTTAGCAATACGCTGGCAATGGTGAGGGCAGAAGTGCTCATTGGATTCCTTTTGGCAGCTTCGTCCGGAAATCCCGGAGGAACGCTGTCATTACAGTGTCGCAAGTGTGACGACAAATTGCGTCGCAGCAACGCCTGGCTATCCATTTGCATGGTTTTGGAGGTCCACGCCAGTACTCTGAGTGCTTTCATCCGGAAGAACGAGTGTGCGACACAAAATGGCGCATCTCCGGTTACGATACTAACATTCACACATTGGCGCGAGGTGGCGATATGAAATTTCCAGCAGGCTCGATCGTTCGGCTTATTGGCGCGGGGAACAAATGCTTTTTCGCAGCCAAACGTCGTCAGGTGGATTTGAGCGACACGATCATGTTGCATTGGCCAAAAATTTCGCGAACGGCTTACCTGGGATTGCAGATTTTGGGGAAAGGCCAAACGCTCTGGGACGAAACGCTTCTCCAGCACATAGAGAGTGAAATCCGGAATGATTTGACGTTCGATGCTTACAGGGTCCAGATCCTGCGAGTTTCCGAGGCGGTGGGAGAGGGGACCGACACAGAATTTGTTTGGCGGATGAGGATTCGAGGATGAAGTACGTCTATCCTTTCGATGAGGCACGCTATCAACGCGACGCCGAGCAAGGAGACGAAAGTGAGGTTTTTGAGATCGTGCCGATCTACCTCCCGAACGACGACCAATTGAAGGGCTTGCTTGAACGGGATTTTTCCTCCTGTATCGAGGTAAGGGATATTTCAGTGCCATTGACGAGCAAGCACAATTTGGAACTTCTGATCCAGCCCTTGCCTGGATCAGAACCAAATGACCGGCGATTGAGAAAATTTGGAAACGGATTCCTACCGGTGCAGAAAACTTTGGATCGAGCCCTTTTATCGAGGGTGATCGTCCGAGTATTTCAATTCTTCTACCTGAGCCCCTCGATTAGTCAGACTTTCACCGTGGTTCGCTCGACCTTACGAACGTCCTTGCCAAAGCTGAGAAGCCACTTGTCCAGTTGACCAGAGTCCACGACAGTTGCGCCCACCAGGAAATGGGTGCCTTTGTCCGACATTGTCTGATCTTCCGAGAGGCGGGATTCAAGCAAGTGCTGACCCGCGCTTTTGGTGATTTCAAACGAAATTCTGATCTTGTCGCCTTGGCCGAACCCAAAACGTCCGTCGTCGTCGTATTTCTTGAGATCGAATTCCTTCGGTGGATCAAACGTTATCGGGCGAAGCGCCGCTCGTTGAATTCGATTGAGCGCCAGGCTCCTTTCATTGTCGAATCCTTCGAACCGGCAGACCAAATAGAGCCGTGGCCCCTGCTGTGCGAGGCCCAGAGGCAGGATCGTCGCCTGAACCCTCTTGCCTGCAGCATTCTTGTAATCGATGTCCAGCTTTTTGTTCTCATACAATCCTTCCGTGACGATTTCGAACACACCCTCCGAAATTTTCGGTGGAAGTAAGGGTTGCGTGGTGCTGACGGTTCTGACCTTCTTAATCCACTGTCTCTCAAGCTTCGCCGATGCCTGATGGGCCAAGTTACCTCTTGCCTGATCGAAGAACGAGGACAATGAGCGAACCAACTGAGCCGGAAGCAAGGTTTTCAGGTGCTCCTCTGCCAGCCGCAACAACAATGATTCCTGATTGGACAGCCCAGCCAATCCCAGGCTCTTGGCCCCCGGGAGAATGCGATACCCATAGGGTTTGCTTTTTGTGTCGCGCTCAATGCCAAAGGGCTCCGACAGGTCATCGAGCAGGCGCTGAATGCTTCGAATATTCCTTTGTATACCTGCGTCCTGCAATTGGCTGTGAAGCTCCTGAGCTGATATTTTGCGATGCCTTGGGATGCGCCTGAGCAGTTCAATGGCGACGGCGGCGTATTCAACATTGCTCGGGTGGGTGGCCATTTGATTTGTCTTTACAGGTTCAGGTCGGTTCGATCAGAAAAAATCTGCCACATCTTGACCATGGCATATGTATCCAACTTACAGTACGCAAGTAACTGCTTGCGCAATTGTTCCTGTCTGATTGCGCTCGTTGAGGGGTGTATGGCCTCGGCAAACGCATCCATGGCCATGCCGCCGTCTTGCACGCCATCCAAATTGTCGTAAGACAGCTCGGGGACAAGCGCGGGCAGCACTTTCTTGATGCTCCAACTGCCTTGCTGCGAGGGGGAGTAGAAGTAGTTCACTGCGACGGGCCAAAGATCGACCAGCCTCTCGGAGAGAGCGATAAGTCCTGCAGAGAGCTTGGGGAAGCGCTCGGCCAGCTCCTTGATCCGCGATCTCTCAAAGCTGATGTTGTAGACAAAGACAGGGCCGGTGGCACCACAGGCATCCAAGAGCGCCGCAGCGAAAGGCTTCGCCGGATACTTTCCGGACAGGTCTAAAAACTCGGTATGTGTGAGTTTTCCATTTTTGGCTATTCGGTGCACGCTCAATTGGAAAGGGATTTGCTGAAAGGGACGCGTACCTTTCCAGATTGGAACTGCCATATTGATCGTCTCAAAGTCAATAAAGTATGCGGGCAGTCCGAAACTCGCGAGGTAGTCCTTGGCGCCCGCGAGGTCGAAATAGTTTTCATTCGAAAGATGTTGGGTCTTTACCCTCAGCTGGGTGGCATTAAGCAGATCGTCAGGCACGTCTCGCAGATCACGAACTTTCGGCTTTGCAAGATGTTCGCGCAAGCGCTTTGTGCTGACCTTCGGCAGCCATTCGACCGGAAATTCTGCTTGCGGCTCCAGACTTTGGCAATAACCGATGAACCCGCATTCGTACGGACTCCCGCATTGAGCGCCTGTCGTGGCTTTGGGTAGGGACTTCTTCTTGACGACCTTTTGCGCATCGGAAATCCAAGCCTTGACTTCGTCAGCACGAGAAAATGACTCGACGCTCAAATCCACTTCCTTGAGCAGGCCCAAGTAGTCATTCGCTCCGGGGTATGTCCAACTTGTATCAATATGGGCCAGTGCAATTCGGGATAGCGAAACCCCGGCACTGCGTGCCACGAACGCCTGGATGGCGCTGTCGTCGCGGTGGTAGTCTTTGACCTGACCAGAAGATTTCACTTCA
This sequence comes from Betaproteobacteria bacterium, assembly GCA_043767985.1. GTDB lineage: Bacteria > Pseudomonadota > Gammaproteobacteria > Burkholderiales > Burkholderiaceae_E > JAPOKJ01. Next base: position 8,622 of record JAYVKZ010000504.1, on the reverse strand, counting down.
ACCATCTTCCAGGCAGGCCTTCCTTGAGCGGTGATTGGCAGCATGATGTCAGCGAAAGCAATGGCACCCTCGGCACGAAAGCCGGCCTCGAAGATGGGTTTTCGGCCCTGAACAAGTTGCAGAGATGTGTCCAAAGTATGTTCGAATCCATCTCGCTGCGCGTCCAGCAATTGACCTTTGATCTTGGGATCGTAAAGCTGTCGGGCAATGTCACCCACCTCATGGCCGACAGAGAAGCTGTGCTGGGTGTGCGCCGAATCGGCCCTATGGTCCGGCTGATGAACTTCGAGCCATAGGCGCCTTGGGCACTGCTTGAAGGCCAGTAACTTGGTCTTGGATAAATGAATCATGACAGGAAACCCATGGAGTAGACGGCAGCCTCTTTTATTGCGCATTCTGACCGAAGTGCGGTGATCAGGCTTTCTTGGTCAGTGATTGGCCGAAAACGGGACTGGCGTTGTACAGAAGCAAAATCACCAGGGGTCAAGTTCCTGAGGGAACGCACGCCTGTCAACGCTGACTCGGACGGTTGACTAAAGCCACTGACGGCACAAAATTGCTGGAAAAGTTTCTGTGCCTGACAAGGCTTCAAATAATCAAGTCGGGCCTTAAGGTCAAAACGGCGAAGTGCCGCCTGGTCAAGGCTGTCCATGAGGTTTGTCGATGCCACAAACACTCCGGGGAACGATTCAATCTGCGTCAGCATTTCATTGACCTGACTGATTTCCCACGAACGATGGGCGCCACGGCGATCCTGCAAAAAGCTATCAACCTCATCGATTATCAAGAGTGCCCCCTCGCTTTCCGCTTCCCTGAAGGCGCTGGCAATCTTCTTTTCAGTCTCGCCAAGCCACATTGAGACCAAGTCCGATGCCTTCTTTGCATGAATTGGAATACCCAGCTGGTTGGCGAGCCAACGACACCATGCCGACTTACCGGTTCCTGGAGGACCGTAGAGGCATACGCGCCCAGCTTTCGAGCGAATTAAGCCATTGGCGACTTCTTTGAGATCGCAGTCTGAATTGATGAATTGGGGGTCGTAATAGTCCGGTAAAGCAGATGGGTCGTTCTCCCGAATTCGGGTATGGCCTTGAGCTTGAAGGGTACCGTTCAAAATCATTCTGAAAGTTGGCGCAACACGGACTTCCGAAAATTCCGTGCGGACCAGGCTGATGATAGAAGCCGCTCTGCTAATCAGTGCGGGGGCGAGATGATCAACACGCGCAAGACTCGCTTGCTGATCTGGTGAAAGAAAGCCCCCGCAGTGTTTTGCAATGATCTTTTCGCGCTGGCTTTGAGGCGGGATGGGAAGTTCGATGATCAAGTCAAAACGCCGAAGGAAAGCCCGGTCCATTGAGCCAATGTCATTGCTGAGCCAAAAGGTCGGGATGATATTCACTTCAAGGGTCCTGTTGATCCACGCCTTACGACTTGTTTTACCGTGTTTCACCGAGGTGGGAAAGTCGTTGCCCTCGAAAACATCTTCAATCTCATCAAATATGAGGAGGGCGCGTCTTTTTTTAAGAAGCGTCTGGGCGGCCCGATAGGCGCGCAGGCGTTCCTCGGGTTTGAGTGGATCGCCTTCCTGGTTTTGACTGGAGATCTCAAACAGGTCCGTTTCTAACTCCAGCGCCAAGACCCGGGTCAATTCGGTCTTGCCCGTGCCTGGTGGACCATAAATCAGGATGTTCACGCCCTCGCGCTCATGGTTAAGCGACTTTCGAAGCAATGGGCGAAGCACGGCCAGGGAATCTTCAACATGTGGAAAGCTCGCCGACTGGAGTTCAGACGGAGGGCTCATCGACACGACGTCTCGGAGCAACTGAGTGGGCTCGGCGTCTTCGTCCAGCATGACATTGGCGAACTGCTGTGAGAGCAAAGAGAGCGAAACCTTCAGTGATGAGGCAAAGGCGCTATCAAGAGTGACTATCCCTGATCGCGCCAGTACGCCATTCGAGGCCAGCGCGACGTGTACTTCACCATTGGGTAAGTTGAGCAGCGTTGCCATCGAAGAAATCATCTTGGTCCTGGACATTGATCCCAAAGTCTCAAGCGCTTCTTCAAGGATTTGTTCACATTGAAGCAACACCGAAAACTCAACGATCCGGCACTCGGCCGGGGTCAGGTTAATCAATTTGGCAAGACGTACGACGTTTTCGCGTAAGCGTTTTGGTGGCATGGCTGCAAAGTGGTCTCTTTCGGCTTCGTCATGGCGCTGGCGAAGTTGTTTTCGTGCAGCAGCCAAGTTGAAGTCCTCTGACTCCCCATCAATCCATTCATCAAATCCGATTTGACGGGCAAGAGGGTCCGAAGCCACCCCATGCCGGGACACAAATTGCATATGGCCGCCAAGGGGCACCAACGCTCGAAGTGTCCAGAGTGTCGTCAATTGTTCGGCTTCCGGGATACCTTTTGAAACGTCTGGTCGGGCAAAGAAGTGAGACATCAGTAAACTCCTGTTTGATGTCCCAATCTTCTTACAGCATGCGACATAGTACGTCGTATCTCGTGTTCGATACTTGTGCGAAGATCGCATATCCAAAAAATCTAGGCTATCCTGTCATCAAGAGTGGAAGCGACGCCTATTGTAGTGACTGACTACCAAAACTCAGAATTTCTTGCTGGCATCAAAAGCGTCTTTAACGGAAGGTATTTGGCTCGAATGCCAGATTCAATCATTCATAACAAAGAATTAACAATGACAGAATATTCTTCATCCAAGCCCCTTGAGTCTGGACGTGCCACCTTAGTAAGTGTCTCTGACTTGTTAAAGATGACTTTGACGATTCCGCCATTTCAGAGGCCCTATGATTGGCGTGCAAAGCAAGTGGAGGAATTGATCCTTGATCTTCAAAGTTCGTCTTCTACCTCGCTTTTTCTGGGGCTCGTCGTGCTTGTTCAAGACACTGATGGGGCATTCAGCATTGTCGATGGTCAACAAAGAATTACGTCCTTGTACATTTTGCTGAGCGCTCTAGGCGAACGTGCGTCTGCGGCGCCTAAAGTTCGAGAAGAAGACCGCGACTTCTTGCGAAAGTTGACTATGGGGCCGGAAGCGTTGGCGATCGCTTCACCCGATACCCTGTCGCAGCATCTCATGAAATCAGCCGCTAAGAGGATGGTATTGTGCGATCCGAGTATTGTTGAATCGGCTAAACGAGCAACTTGTATAGCGTATGTTGCACCCCAATTAGGTGGCGCGACTACCCTCTTTGAGCGCATCAACATGCGAGGCCGTGATGTCTCGCAGTTCGACTTAGTCAAGAACAGACTTATTGGATGGCTGCCTGAGCTTGATAGGGCGACAGTCTCCGAAGTGCAGTCCACGATTTCCAAAGGTTACGATCGCCTTTATAGAATTCTGAGTCCGAGGGCTCCCCAACAGTCCTTAGATCCCATTGAATACGATGTCGACAGGCTATTGCGAGTACATTGGATTCTGTATACATCCATGGCCTTTTCAAGTTCTGATCGAGTGATTGATTCGCTTGAAAAGGAACGGGCGGATATCGAAAAAGAAAGCGTTGCGAATGGTGACTACTCGCGACGCCTCAAAGAATATATCCAGAAATATATTGACTCACTCACCGAAGTAGCCCTCAAATGGATGCTGATTCAGGATCCGGCAATGATCCCGAAAGAAGCGTCAGTCGAATTTGGACGGGCGCTATTCGAATTCTCAAGGCTAGATAGGTTCGCGGAACTTGAGCCTATGATCGTCGCGGTTGCATTGAGATATGGCATGACTCAAGAGTCAGGCATGTTTGTGAGGCTTTGCACTATTTCATCGCTGCGGGACATTTTTGCTAAGAGACGAGGAAATCGAGGCCGCTCCCCAAAATGGACCATCGCAAGAGGCATCTATCAAAAGAAATTGGTGGACGCTTTGGGTCGCCCGATCGTTGACCTGAAATCGCTTGCAAATCACTTCTTTTGGAAAACGTTTACTTGGTGGGACGTTAAGGAATGCACAACTCTTAACCCGGGCGATGAAACGACAGAAGCGGAATGTTCGAGACCAGCTCTAGGTTCTAGTAATTTCTATAACAGCTTTCGCCTTACTGCTCACTATTTGTTTTGGGAGTATGAACTTGCGCTTTCCCCTAAGCGCAAGGAGGTTCATGGAAGCAAAAACGTTCAAGCGAAGCAGTTCTTAGATGAGCAATTTTGGAAGACCTTTCGGTCCCGCTGGGATATTGAACACATTTTCCCGCGCACTCCGGATCACGAAGGTGCGAAGAAGAATGAGATGCTCACGAAACTTAAAGCTCACGAAAAGAAAATGAATCCATGGCTAAATCACCTTGGGAACCTCACGATAGTGCCGCTTGGAGAGAATCGCGGACTTTTGAGCAACAGTGACTTTGAGGAGAAGCGTGGCGCGATGCTCGACCGGGGCGAAGTGCAATTTAACGAATTGCTTACCAAGAGCGACTATATTGGGAAAAAAATGGACGGTCCTTTTTGGGGGCCGAACAATTGCCGAAAACGATCTGAACACCTTACTGCTTTTGCAGATTGGCGGTGGGGTACCAAAGCAGTGCAAGCTCTTGGCGTAAGAAAGTTCGATTCAAGTGTCGATTTTGAATCCGAACAATCCGATGATCAAGATGAAGACTAAGTGTCAGGTCAATAGACATATTGGATGCCTGATGCCGATCTCGGCGCCGGCCGAATTGGCGAGGCCCCTATCGAACAACTGCCATGATCGAATGCGTTGGTTACCCTTGCAAACTTGGCAATAGGCATCGATCTGGAGAAAACATGAAGGGTACTCAATTCAAAAACTTTCTCGGCGTGCCGATGAGCGCCAAGGCCCTGTGCGTAGTGTTTAGCCGTGCCCATTCCCAGCAACGTATGGGTAGCAAGGCGCTTGGCGCCAACGAATTTGACGCCTGTGAAAACGCAAAGGAAGTCGTATTCGGCATGGCAAAACTAGGTTGGACCACTGTTACGGCCTTTGGTCACTGCGGTTGCAGTAGCAGGCTCGGTAACCCGGGTTGGCGACCGATACAAAATTGGATCTGAGCTTTTGGAACTCTCGACTTGGCCCTCGATAACGCTACAAATAGCAACTAAATCCATAAACACCATCAATTCTCCGGAGCGAAAAATACGTATGAACTTACCTTTAAATGGCGACCGTAAATGAGAAAAGGGTTGTATACGGGCTTTACTCGTGCAGTTCGGATGTTGTGATTGGCTGAAGACGCTTCATGTACGAAAAGAAAGTGCAATACCTGTACTTTAGGTTGACATAATATACATTATACGCATCGTTGACATGAACCCCAATAAGATGAACACGTCTCATCAAAATTGAGGAGACCAAAGCGATTTTGGCTCGATAAATCGACTCTTAAGCCCATTAATTGCCTCAATTCAGCCATATTTGTTCAAAATCACGACAAAACGCTTTTTCTTGAGAAAACTCAGCAGCAGCCTTTGTTCTCAGCTAAATGTTTATTGATTTACTACACATTCAGCGATATAATTCACTTTCCAATAGCATTAAAGCACTCAAATAATAGCAAAATGACGTTAGCCGGAATAGAGCGCGGTTCAAGGGAAAAGCTGGCCAAAGTCCTGCGTGCAACCCAGGGGACCATCACCCCTAAGAATGCTGCCGCAGCTTTAAATGAGGCGCAACTCATCACCAGCAAGTTGCTCGCACGCTGGGCCACCCAAGGCTGGCTGCAACGCGTGCGGCGAGGCCTCTACATTCCAGTCCCCCTCGAGAGCGAGCGATCCGATAATGTGCCCGAAGATTCCTGGCTTATTGCTCAAAGTGCGTTCGCGCCCTGCTTCATTTCCGGCTTGAGTGCCATCGAGCACTGGTCGCTCACTGAACAAGTTTTTCGATCCGTCAGCCTAGCGACAACCCGAAAGCCTCGCCAGCGTTTGCAATCCATCGGTGGCACCGAATTCGCAATTCACACCGTTTCCGAGGATCAATTTTTCGGCCTAAAAACAGTATGGCGGGGTCCCACAAAAGTAAAGGTCTCCGATCCTTCACGCGCAGTCATTGATCTCCTCGCGAATCCATCGTTGGGCGCAGGCATTCGGTTCACAACAGATGTTTTAGAAACCTACCTCAAGTCGGAGCATTGCAATTTCAACTTACTTTTGGACTACGCCGAAAAAATGGGTAACGGAGCATGCTTTAAACGTCTGGGCTACTTACTTCAAAAGGTGGCACCTCACCAGACTGAGGTCATCAACCAATGCGCGACTAAGATGACAGCAGGCTACGCGAAGCTTGACCCATCATTGCCCTCGGATCGACTAGCCACTGCATGGGGGCTATGGGTTCCGAAGGGTTGGTAAGGCGGTGATTGAAAGCCTGAACAAGCCATGATTCAAAAGCAAGAATTACTAGCACTAGCAACCGACTTCGGTCTACAGCCGAATGTCGTCGAAAAAGATTATGTCTTGGGCTGGTTACTCGCAGGCATCGGAGCTCATCCAAGTACGAAGAACACTTGGGTGTTCAAAGGCGGCACCTGTTTGAAGAAGTGCTTCTTCGAGACGTATCGATTTTCAGAAGATCTAGATTTCACTTTGACGCAATCTAGTCATCTTGAACCCTCATTTCTAAAGTCAGTGTTCGAAGAAATTGGCGAGTGGATCTACGATCAATCTGGATTGGTCTTACCCGCTGAAGCACGCAAGTTTGACGTCTTTACCAATCCACGCGGAGGTATTTCGGCCGAAGGCAAATTGGGTTATCGCGGCCCGCTCGGCCGAACGGGTGATGCGCCACGGGTCAAGCTCGATCTCACTGATCACGAACGACTCGTTTTGCCGATCGATTGGCGCGACGTTCATCACCCATATAGTGACAAGCCTGCGGCCGGCGTTCAGGTATCGACCTATTGCTTTGAAGAGGTCTTTGCAGAAAAAGTGCGCGCACTCGCCGAGCGACTACGACCCAGAGACCTATATGACGTGATTCATCTTTACCGTCGCAAGGACCTTCAGCTTGATCGCGCCAAGATGATGGCCGCGTTGCAAGAAAAATGCGACTTTAAGAAGATCGCGACTCCCGACTTTGAATCGATTAGGCTCTCGCCGCTTATCGGCGAGCTTAAAGTATCTTGGGCTCAGATGCTCGCTCATCAGTTGCCAAGCCTGCCGCCATTTGATGGTTTCTGGGCTGAACTGCCAGAGTTTTTTGATTGGCTGCACCGCGAGGTGGCACCCGTCTTTGCCCCAATTCTGGAAGTAGGTTCAAAGGCCGCACTCGATCTAACGTGGCGGATGCCTCGCATGGCAAGGTCATGGCGCGAATTGGGTGTCGGTGCGCCGATGGAAGTCATTCGATATTCGGCCGCGAACCGCCTCTGCGTGCAGCTCGACTATCGAAAAGAAACTGGGGAACGTACCCAGCCGATCATCGAACCCTACTCGTTGCGCCGAACACGTGACGGGCACTATTTACTTTTTGGCATCAAAGCGGGGACGAACGACGCACGCTCATACCGCGTGGATCGCATTCGAGGTGCAACTAGTACACAGCAAACATTTAGGCCGCGGTATGCGGTCGAATTAACCGAAACGGGACTTTACAACAGAACTACCGCCGACTAACACGGTCGGGACTCCAATCGAAATCTCAAATGAGAGCCAGGCTCAAAATTGTTGGCTTCTTCATGAAATCCGCGCTCAAAGCGGTTTCACTTTGTTCAGAAATTCTGATGTGTTTTGAAGCAAATACATTTTGAAAAGGTCATCGAACTCGACCCGATGAACTTCTCGCTTTCAACCGCCGCCAAACACGGATTGCCTCACTGCATGCTCACCCAGAAGAGTCATAAACTGAGCGCGCTTGGTCAGCCCAAGTTTTCGGTAAATGACCTCCACATGCTTTCTTGCAACCCCTTCCGAAATCTTCATGCGCACCGCGATGGCTTTATCAGTGAGACCCTGGTATTTGTAAAGCCCAGTTTCTCTTTGCCGATCCGTCCAGGTGCGAATCTCTTCGACTAACTTGAAGTGATCCCACTTTCGCTCCGTTGGGACCTCACCCATGACTTGATGAGCAGAATGCTCGGGCATGTAGGTGCCCCCCTGGGCGGTCGCCACCAGCGCCTTCTTCAACTCAGCCATATCGGTCGTGGCCTTCGATAAAAAGGCGTTCGCCCCACACCGGTAAGCCAATTGAATATTGCGTTGATCGTCGCGGGCCGACATGATCAGCACCGGTGTGTGCGTGTTGGGCCCTTCGTACGAGCGCAGATCTTGCAAAAGCTCCAGGCCCGTCAACCCTTCCGCTAACCCAATATCAAAAACTGCCATATCGAAGGGCACGCGACGTAGGGCACTCTGCGCCTGGGCAGAGCGCGAAATCTTCTGACACTGCGCCTGCGGCATAAAGCTGTGAATGAGCGACTCGATACCGTCACTCACCATCGCATGGTCATCCACAATCATGATTTTCATCGCTCGCCCTCATCAACGATTTTGCAGCGCAACTGACCAGACAATTCACAAGGCCGGTAAGCCATGTTCCTAACAAACACGTGCGCACGCTACACAAAATCATAAGCCCGGGCAAGACGCACCGTCACGCAGTTTTTTGGCCTAGTCCAAAAGACCTAGCCGGATTGCATGGGTTATCAC
>JAYVKZ010000503.1:0-5300 GCA_043767985.1 Betaproteobacteria bacterium | reverse complement strand
TCGGTTCGTCAAGCAACCAGATTGGGCTTGAAGACAACAGCAATCGAGCCAAGGACACGCGGCGCTTTTGGCCTGCAGAAAGTCTTGTGAAACCAAGATTCACCTGTTCGGCAAGGCCGACTCTGGTCAGTGCTTTGTGAATCAACGTGCTGGAAGCTCCTCCCTCTAACTGGGTCTGCCAGGCCAGGTTTTCCAGCGGGGTAAAACTCTCTTTCCAACCTGCAAAATGGCTCTGATAGAGCATGCGGCCCTGCGCCTTGATCTCGCCCTTCAAGGCCTGGGATAGCCCGGCAACACAACGTAATAGAGTGCTCTTGCCGCTGCCATTGTGCCCACGTAAAGCGGCCCATTGACCAGGTACAAGCTCAATACTCAAGCCTTCAAAGAGTGTGCGTCGGCCTGCGGCGCAGGCCACCGATGAGAGCGAAAGAAAAGCCTGCGAGCTCGGCAAGCTCACGGTAGCTGTTGATCCACTTTGACGTCAAGCACCCGAGCACTGGGTTTGAAGGGGCCGATTCTGCCGAACCAATCACCACTACTTTTCCCCGGCAGGCCTGTGCGGCTCAGGTGAACCTCCAGGACAACGTCGCTAGCCGATGAAAGGCGTGCCTGGGGACGAAGAGACTGATCATCGCTCAAGCTAAAACTTAAGGGCCAACGATCGAGTGAGAAATTCTGGTCGATTTTAAGGGCTGCGATAGGCATTGAACGGGTTGCAGGGGCTGCTGCGCCTCCCGCTGCTTCACCGGACTCCGGAGCGGCGGCTTTGACGCTCACGAAAATTGCTTTCACATCTTTGAGCGCCTCTGCCGAGGCCGCGTTGGCGGATAGCATGAGTTTGCCAGCAATAATGGCTTTTGCCGCTGGCGTTGCGCTCGTGGTCTCTGGCGCAACCGTACCCGAGGTCCTAAGTTGCTCCTCAATTCTAGCCACAAGGGGTTTGAGCTGCTCTGCTTGAGGCGAGTCAGCAGGCATTTGTGACAGAAGCTGGGATAAGTAGCGTTTAGCATCTGGCAAATTGCCAGCGCGAAACTGGGCCGCGCCCATCATCGCGAGAGATTTTGGCTCCGTAGGGTCGAGCGTCAATGCTTGCTCGAGTAACTCGGTGGGGCGACCGCGAAAATTACTGTCATTGCTCAAGGCCAGGACTTCAGCAAACTCCGCCAAGGGACGCGCGGCCTGCTTGTTCTTGGGTGGATCCAGCGCGAAAAACTTCTCAAAGGCATTGATCGATTTCGCATGTTGCCCTGTAAATTTGTAGGCTGCTCCCAAAATCGCCCAGGACGGCGCGTCTTTCGGGTCACGGGCAAGCTTGGCTTCAAGCTCGCCAATGAGCATGGCGGGGTCTTGTCCGTCGGCTTGAGTGGCTTGCGTCGGAACATTCTCGATGAGCTGTGGCATGCCGACACTCATGTAAAGAAAGGCGGTGAGTGTTGCCCCGAGCAAGCCCAAGGAAAAGGCAGTTTTACGGTTGACTGGGCTGCGTCGGACGACTTCTGTTTCCCCGAATTCGCGAGCCACTTCTTGAACGAGATCTTCTTGCTGTTTTTGGGCTTCTTCAGCCGTCATCCGACCCAGTTCAAGCTCAGAGACGATTTCTAGGCGTCGATCTTTGTAGACGGCCAAGCGAGCCTGCTCATCGAGCGTGACCGTACTTTTAGTCAGGATGGACTCACCCGTCTCAGCCGAACGACTGCGTTGCTCGCTTAGCGCCCCTAATTTTCCCGCCGGCTTGAGTTGTGTGCGCCATAAAGGACTCAGCACCCAGGCGAAGGCCAAGAAGGTGAGAACCTCGCAAATAACAATGAAGGCGATCACAACAAACGACTGGCGCTCAATCTTGCCGAAAGCGCATCCATAAAGTATAAACACTCATTGATCTGAGCCATTTCCACATATTCGTCAGGCTGATGGGCCACGCGAATTTGCCCGGGACCACACACCACCGTTGGGATACCCACTTCTTGGAGCATGCCAGCCTCGGTACCGAAGCTGACCCGGCCAAAGCTTTGGTGCTGGCAAAGAGGAACCAAGGCCTGGGCCAAGTACAAATTACCTCGTTCGTCTAGGCCAGGAGCGTCCAAGATTTCATCAATGACGATTTTGCATTCCGGCGAGACCGCTTTAGCGATAGGCTCAAGTTGAGTGGCGCAGTAGGCCTTAATCTGAGCCACGATATCCTGTGCACTCACACCAGGTAAGGCGCGAACTTCAAAAGCAAATTCGCAGTCTTTGGCTGTAATGTTGTGGGCTGTGCCACCTTGAATCATTCCCACGTGAACACTGGTGTGTGGGAACTCAAAGCCATCGTGACGCTCGGCTAGGTTAAGTTTTTGCTGTAGCTTGTTGATAAAGACGATGACTTCGGCCGCTAACTCGACAGCCGAGACGCCTTGATCGCGAAGTGAGGAATGTACTGAAAATCCTTGCACCTTGCAGCGAAAAATCGCGGCACCTTTATTCGCAACCACGACTCGCATCGACGTAGGCTCACCAATCACGCATCCCATTGGCTTCACTGCGGCTTGCGACAAATGAGCCGCCAACTGACGCATGCCGCGCATATTGCTTTCTTCGTTATAAGACAGGGCAATATGGATGGGCTGCTTCAATGCGCTCTTGGCAAACATCTCGGCGGATTCAATCGCACAGGCGATGAAGCCCTTCATGTCGGCTGAACCTCGAGCCACCCAAGTGTCTGCTTTTTGCGTGAGCGTAAATGGATCGCTGTGCCAGTCCTGGCCTGCCACGGGCACGACATCAGAATGCCCTGACAACATTAAGCCGGCTTGATCAGACGGGCCAATGGTCGCAAAAAGATTGGCTTTCCCGGCTTCGCTGGGGCCTGCATTGGGTGCGTTTTCGCCGTGCTGAACCAACACGGTAGCGCCTAGCGCCTCCAGTCGATTGGCAGCCCAATCGATCAGTTGCCGATTGCTTTGACTGCTGACGGTATTAAAACCCACGAGCGTCGATAGACACTCCTGGGTGCTTTTGAACATGGGGTGGATGCTATTGGCCATGTCGCCATTATCGCAGCCCCCGTCGAAAAGGCTTAGTTTTGGGTTAATTTGTCCTTCATTTTGGACAGAGCGATGGCTGCGGCCACGCCCCCCAAGGTTTTAATGAGGGTCGGGTGTTCGGCATAAAAGTTGCCTAACTTGTCGATCACGCTAGGTTGTTGCTCCTGAGCATGGGTCGCAATCTCTTGCACTTGTTGTGGCGTGAAGCGCGAGGCTTGTTCTGGGGTAATTTGAGTTTGACCCGGAGCCATCATTTTGCTTAAAGCGCCCCCTGCCAGGCTGGCAATCGCCATGGGCCCCAAGGCACCAATAATGGAATTCAACATCCCGGCCTGCTGCCCACCATTGGATTGGCCGAAGAGTTGGGCGGCCATTTGAGGGAAAGGGGGCGTTTGATCCGAGCGAAACGCCTCGGCAACGCCGTGGCCCAGAAGGTCCTGAGGCGCCTGCTTTGCCACCTCCTGCAAATGGTCGTCGTGGTTGGTCATCGAGCTGCTGGCCGCCTGCAAAAGCATGTCCATAAGTCCCATGGTGTTCTCCTTAGTGTGTTTCGGTTCTTGGATCATACGCCAGCGCGGTTTGAGCGAAATTTAGGTCCCGCATCACCCGTGGCTCTCCGGTAAGACCAATTACTCTATGTCGGGCAGTGCTTTCGCCAGCGGTTTGAGCAACAGCGGACCTCCCCCAGGAATTGGCGTGCGGTCAACATTCAAGGTCATGGAAACCAGTACGTAATAGCCGTTCACGCCAATCAGATCGACCACGCCCTGCTCGCCAAACTTATCCTTAGCCAGTTTGTAGGTTTCGTCACTCACAAAATGTTTCAGGTGTAGTTCGCGCGTAAAACGATAAATAATCGCCTCATCTTCTTTCATCCCGACAGGTACCCGCCCTTCCGCGACATCCTGGGCGATCGAGGGGCTGAGTCCTGCCTGCATGGCGAGTCGGTGATGGGCATACCATTCGTATTGCGCACCCCAGTAGCGAGCGGTAATTAGAATGGCAAACTCGTTTAGCCGTGCCCCGAGGGTGCTTTTGAAGCGAATATGTTCGCCGATCTTCTGGAGGCGATCCCCTAACTCCGGGCTGCGTAGCCAAACATTGAAGGGGCTGCCCACTGATTTAGGCGCGGGAAGGTTTGGATCCGCCACCGCTCGCCGTGGACCATTCAAAATGGAGTCTGAGAGGGCTTTTTGTGGCGCCGTCATCTCATCAAGCTGCAATAACCTAAAGCGTCGATCTGCTTCAGTTTGGCTCAACGCTGGTGCGCTCCAGATCGCCAGGGCCAGTAGTGCGGTCGTACCAAGTATTTTCATAACATCCTCGTCTCAACTAAAGTGACTAGGATGATAGGCCCGAGCGGGTCGCACTGGCTGGCCACCACTCATTTTTTGCGACGCACGATCCGCCCTTAGGGCAGCAAGATGATCGCCCCCGTCGTTTTGCTTGCTTCAAGATCCTGATGAGCGCGAGCGGCGTCGGCCAAAGGATAGCGATGATTCACGGCAACATTCAGTTTGCCGCTCTGAACCATGGTAAAGACATTGGAGGCAATGATATTTAGTTGCCCAGGATCGGCCGTGTAGTGAAACAGGACGGGTCGCGAGATCGTTGCGGATTTGCTCGACAACAGTCCCGTATCAAGGGCTTGCATCGCGCCACTGGCTTGGCCATAGGAAACGATATGCCCGCAGACTGCAAGCGACTTGAAGGATTCCATAAAGGCCGGGCCACCAAGCCCGTCGTAAATGACATCCACGCCGCGATTCTGAGTGAGTCTCAGGACATCTTCCGAAAAGGCCCCATCAGGTCGCCGCACGATTGGAAAGTCGCAACCTGCAGCTCTGGCCTCACGTGCTTTGGGCTCATTGCTCACGGTGCCAAACACGGTCGCGCCGATGCTCTTGGCCCATTGGCAAAGCAGCAGGCCCACGCCACCGGCTGCAGCATGAATGAGAATGGTGTCACCGGGTTTCACTGCGTGAACGCGGTGCAGGAGCACTTCGGCGGTCATGCCCTTGAGCATCAAGGCCGCAGCGCGTTCATAGTCTAGCCAATCCGGAATCCGCACTAGGGACGTCGCGGGAAGAATGCGCAACTGGGCATAAGCGCCCACCGGTGGGCAGGCATAAGCGACTCTATCGCCAGGCATCAAATGAGTGACACCCGAGCCTACATCAAGCACTTCACCCGCCGCCTCCATGCCTGGCGTGCCTGGTGGGTTGAGCATCGGATAGAGTCCTTTGCGGACATACACATCGATATAGTTGACGCCAA
>JAYVKZ010000502.1:0-39579 GCA_043767985.1 Betaproteobacteria bacterium | reverse complement strand
GCAACATCATTGGCGGTGTATTGATCGCCATCCCCCAAGTGGGTGCCCAGTATGTTGCCTGGGGATGCATGGCCTTGGCGATTGTTGGACGGCTCGTCGCGCAAAGCATCCCGAATGCGCCAGCGACCGACCCTAGCCTGCGGATCAATTGGAATCCTTTCACCGAAACATGGCGGAACCTCAAGCTCGCCAAGGAAAACCGCGTGGTCTTTCGCTCACTGCTCGGCATTAGTTGGATGTGGTTTTTCGGTGCAGTTTTTCTATCGAACTTTCCGGCCTTTGCACGGGATGTACTGGGTGGCAACGAGCAAGTTGCTTCACTTTTGCTGGTGGTTTTTTCGATTGGCATCGGTGTGGGTTCTTTGTTGTGCGAGACCCTTTCCCGCCGCCATGTGGAGATTGGTCTAGTGCCCTTTGGCGCATTCGGCATGAGCCTGTTTGCAATTGACTTGTACTTCGCAAGCCGAGGTATTAGCCATGGCACGACCGCGCAAACCCTCACCGAGTTCATGGGCAAAAGCGCGCACTGGCGCGTCATGTTTGATTTGCTGATGCTCTCGGCGTTTGCAGGATTGTTCAGCGTCCCAATGTATGCTTTGATTCAATTGCGGGCAGCACCCAGCCATCGCGCACGCATTATCGCGGCCAACAATATTTTGAATGCACTCTTCATGATCGGCAGCTCCTTGATCGCGGGCGCCCTGCTCTCGAAAGGTTTCACGATTCCGCAAATCTTTCTGTTCACTGGTATCGCCAATGCCTTTGTCGCGGTGTATATTTTCTTGTTGATGCCTGAGTACTTGTTGCGCTTCGTGGCCTGGATTGCCTCGCGCTTTTTGTATCGCTTCAAGGTCAAGGGGGATGAGGCGATTCCCACCGACGGAGCGGCCGTGATCGTTTGCAATCATGTCAGCTTCGTGGATGCCTTGCTTTTGCAAGCGGCTAGTCCGAGGCCGATCCACTTTATTATGGATCACAAGATTTTCTCCATTCCCGTGATTGGCGCCTTGTTTAAGCTCGCCGGTGCAATACCGATTGCACCACAGAAAGATGATCCTGCGACCTACGCCGCCGCTTTCGCCCACGCCGAAAAAGTATTAAAGGAAGGCGAT
The DNA here is from genome assembly GCA_043767985.1 of Betaproteobacteria bacterium. Taxonomy (GTDB): domain Bacteria; phylum Pseudomonadota; class Gammaproteobacteria; order Burkholderiales; family Burkholderiaceae_E; genus JAPOKJ01. Next base: position 38,467 of record JAYVKZ010000502.1, on the reverse strand, counting down.
TTACTGGGAATCTTTCCCGAGGGTGGGATTACTCGCGACGGGCAGGTCGCCGAATTCAAAGGCGGCATCATGAAGGTGCTAGAGCGCCACCCTGCACCGGTGATTCCGATGGCCTTACAAAGTCTTTGGGGCAGCTTTTTTTCTCGGGTTGAAGATGGCAAAGCAATGATTCGGCCGTTTCGGCGCGGCTTGATGAGTCGTGTCGGCCTCAACGTTGGCCACGCGATTGCTGCAAGCCAGGTAAGCCCAGCAGGGTTACAAAATGAGGTGAGTCGTTTGCTTGCCGAAAAAGTTTAGAAGCCTTTATTTAGAAGAATCTAAACTTTATAAACCCGCATTGCCATCATTTCACCACCTGGCCCTTTAAGTACGCGGATCATCACTTCCTTGGGGACGAACCCGTCCGGCAAGGCTAGGGTGCCGGAGAGTTGTTCGAAAGCATCAAGCGACATGGGTACAGGGTTCAGGGTCAAAGTTTCATCGCGGCCGGATCCACGCCGCCCCGTGACAACCAACTGGGCTACCCCTCGAAAGGACTCACTGGCTTTATTGGCTCTTGTGAAAATGATGTTGTAAATCAACTGACTTGGGCCGGGCGAAAAGCTTGCCGCACGAATACCGATGGGGCCGCCACGCGGGTCGGGCGGTAGTGAGGTCAGAAGTTGCGACAGATTCTTCTGCAATTTCTCGGCCGTTTGCTGCGCAATAGCAAGCTCGCCCTGTGCTTTTTTACTACGCGATTCAGATTGGGACAGTTTTTCCGTCGCTTGCTTCAACTCGTCGCGCAACTTGTCGCGCTCATCGCTCGCGCTCTGCAAGTCACTGCGAAGCTTCAAGGTTTCTGTCAAGCTCAAGCGGGGGGGCAAATAGTTTTCTTGGGCATACCAAAGTCCGCCAGCGCCAGCCGCCACCCCGAGCAGGAGCAATAGTAGCCAACGGGGCACGCGCCGCGGCGGCCGCTGCCTTTGATAAGGCACAGGCTTGAATACTGTAGGTTTTGAGCGTCCAAACATCGTCGATAAAAGCCGGTTGACCTGAGCCAGAACCCGAATCGTAACACCGGAGAAAGACTAATCGATCCAACCAAGCGGTGGCGCTCGAAGGCCTTCATCCTTGGAGACGCCCTAAGAACAAAATTTCTCGGATCGGCAAATTCGAAATAGGCTTACAATTTCGCGCACGGCAATGTTCAATAACAAGGTACTCCCCATGATTTTTCAAAAGCTATCGACCGGCATCAAAATGCTTAGCCTCAGTATTGCGGTGGGCTTTGCCTCCTCATGTGCGGTCCCGCAAGCCACCCCCGCAGTGTCGACCACCACGGCAGCGACAGGCGCAAAAACCGAGGTGCTTTGGCTGAGCCAAGCGAGCTTCAGAATTAAATCCCCTGGCGGCAAAGTCATCGTGATTGACCCTTGGCTGACTGGTGGCCCGAAGACTCCCGCGCCCTACAAAACGGATCTTGGCGCGCTGGGCACGGTTGATTTGCTCTTGGTCACTCATGCTCATGTTGATCATATTGGTGACGCGCCGGCGATTGCGAAGCTCTTCAAAACCAAACTCTATGGCCCAGCGGATATGGTCACGCCCCTGATCACCCTGGGCATCATCCCGGCAGAGCTCGGCCACCGCTTTAACAAGACCGGCAGTGTCAAACCTTTGCCAGGCATTAAAATTACCGCCGTGAAAGCGGAGCACTCCTCACTCTTCGTGTGGCGAAACCCTGGCACGGACAAGCTCGAATCGCATCCCGCAGGCGAGGCCATGGGCTACATTGTGGAGCTTGAGAATGGCTTCAAGATTTGGCATATGGGCGATACCGGCTTGTTTGTCGACATGAAGTTCATCAGTGAGTACTACAAGCCTGATTTGGTCCTGATTCCGATTGGTGGCAATTTCACGATGGGGCCAGAAGATGCGGCCTTCGCCATCCGCGAATGGATCAAGCCAAAAATGGTTTTGCCGATGCACTACAACTCTAACCCCTTAACGCCGGGCACTTTGGCTGAGTTTCAAGCAGCGATGAAAGGCAGTGACATCAAGATTATTGGCTTGAGCGAAGGACAAAAGGCAGAGTTCTGATTGTCCATCACCTTGGGGAAGTCGAAGGCGCGATAGATCTTCGCTAAAACGCGAGCCGATGAATCTTCAACGCGCGTCCTTGGCGCGAATTCTTTTATTTGTCACGCCTGCGCTTTGGTCTGCAAACTACCTTGTGGCACGCAGTGCGCCTGGGGTCATTGAGCCACATGCGCTAGCACTGCTGCGCTGGAGCATTGCTTTTATGGTGATGCTGCCCTTTGCCTGGGTCGAACTTCGTGATCGTTGGCCAGACTGGGGACAGGAATGGAAAGACCTGCTGCTTCTGGGGGCGCTTGGCATGTGGATTTGCGGCGCTTTCGTGTACATAGGTGGACGCACCACACCGGCCGTCAACATTTCGTTGATTTACGCCTCCTCACCAGTGCTGATCGCCGCTGCCTCAGCGATTTGGTTTCACGATCGGCTCAAGCCCTTGCAATGGGTGGGCGCCGCACTCGCGCTGGCGGGCATGCTCTTGATCGTCGCTAAAGCCAACTGGGAAACCTTCGTTCATCTAAGTTTTACGGTCGGAGATGCCTGGATTGTGGCGGCAGTACTGGCGTGGACCGCTTACTCGCTCCTGTTGAAAAACCGCAAGACCTGTCTTGGGGTGTTTAGTCGCTCGACCGCCATTACCTTAGGCGGGGTGATCGTGTTGATTCCCTTCACCCTGATGGAAACAAGTGTTATGGGCTTGGCCCATCAGCTCACATGGAAGGCGCTTTGGTTAGGGATCGTGGCCGCGATTTTGCCGGGCTTGGGAGCCTACCAAGCCTATGCTTTTATGCAAAAGGAGCTTGGCGCCGCCAGGACCGGTCTCGTACTTTATCTCGGGCCACTTTATGCCGCCGTGACAGCCTGGGCCGTCCTGGGCGAACAGCCTCAATTCTTCCACGTGGTCGGCGCTGCGCTCATTCTTCCTGGTGTGTATTTGGCTAGCCGTAACAACTAGCCAGCCTCAGCGGATCTGATAAAAAGCCCTTATAGAACACTGGAAAATTCCCAGAAATTTCGGTAATATCGTCACTGGAATCGATTTCATTAGCCTTAAAACCTGAATATTCAACAAAAGGGGAGCCCACATGGGACACGCTGAACCACAGATTGAACAAGCCCTTCAACCTTATTGGATGCCTTTTACGCCCAATAAAGAGTTCAAGTCGGAGCCCAAAATGTTCTCGCGTGCCGAGGGAATGTATTTTTACAAACCTGACGGTCAAAAGGTGATTGACGCGTCCGCAGGCCTGTTTTGTGTAGCCGCTGGGCATTGCCGCCCAGAGATCGCCGAGGCGGTTTACAAGCAACTTTTGACCCTCGACTTCACCGCACCATTTTTGCGTGCTCACCCCAAGGCGTTTGAGCTAGCAAGCCGCATTAGTGAATACACGCCCGCGGGTCTCGACCGAATTTTCTTCACTAATTCCGGCTCCGAGGCCGTCGATACAGCGATGAAAATGGCCCTGGCCTACCATCGCAGCAAGGGGCAGGCACAACGTCAGCTCTTTATCTCCCGAGAGCGGGCCTACCACGGCGTCAACATGGGCGGCGTCGCGCTTTCTGGCATGGTGAACAATCGCCGCTCCTATGGCGTGGGGTTGGCGGGTGTCCACCACATGCGTCACACCGCATTGCCTGAGAACAAATTTGCTCAAGGTCAACCTAGCCATGGCGCCGATCTCGCCGACGATTTACAGCGTTACTGCGCGCTATTAGGCGGCGAAAACATTGCCGCTGTCTTCGTCGAGCCGGCGGCAGGCTCCTTTGGTTGCTTGCCCCCGCCAGTGGGTTATCTCAATAAACTGCGCCAAATTTGCGACCAACATGGCATTTTGCTGATCTTTGATGAAGTGATCACAGGCTGGGGGCGGATGGCCGCCAACTTCGGCGCACAGGCCTTTGGTGTCACCCCAGATTTGCTCTTGATGGCCAAAGCGCTGACCAATGGCGCCCAACCCATGGGCGCCGTGGCGGCCAAGCGCGACGTTTACAACACCATCACGAATGCCGGGCCCGAACGTGGCGTGGAATTCTTCCACGGTTATACCTATTCCGCACATCCGGCGTCATGCGCAGCGGGCCTCGCCATGATGAATCTCTTCAAGAGCGAGCAGTTGATTCAAAGGGCGGCGGATTTGAGCCCGTATTTTATCGAGGCGGTGCATAGTTTGCGCGATCTGCCCATTGTGACCGACATTCGCTCGATCGGATTGATGGCCGCCGTTGACGTGGCAGCCGATAAAGTGCCCGGAGCGCGAGGACATGAGGCTCAAAAACGCCTCTATGATGCTGGACTCCACCTTAAAAGCACCGGCGATGCACTGATCATGGCGCCCCCTTTCATCGCGGAACGCTCCCATATCGACGATATTGTCAGTAAGGTGAGAGAGGTTTTGTCGACGCTCTAAGCGTCTCAAAAATGTGCGTTTTCAAGTGACTAGGGCTTTCCATGCCCAAGGTCGACCATGGTGCAACGTGACGCCCCTATAGGCCGCACCGTAAAGGTGCGGCCTTTATAATCTGAGAAGGCATGGGAATTGCTTTCCCATGTAGAATTCTTGACGCGCTTATAAAGTATCTGCGCCCTAGAATAAGAACCCCATCTGGAGATTTAGAGTATGTTTTTTTCGACCCAGTTCGGCCGTTGCATTGCTGCGGCCGTTGTTCTGTCAGCACTAGGCAGTGCGAGCAGCCTTGCCCATGCCCAAACCAAGATCAAATTCCAACTAGATTGGCGTTTTGAAGGGCCTGCGGCACTTTTCTTGGCTGCCAAGGCTAAGGGCTATTTCGATGCTGAAAAGCTCGACGTACAGATTGATTCGGGCAATGGCTCCGGCAATGCCGTCAATCGCGTCGCCTCAGGTGCCTACGAGATGGGCTTTGCCGATTTGGCAGCGCTGATGGAGTTTCATGGCAATAACGCTGCGGCCCCAGGTAAACCACTGGGCGTGATGATGGTGTACAACACCACCCCAGCCGCCGTTTTTGCACTTAAAAAGTCAGGCATCAAGACGCCTGCCGATTTGCAAGGCAAAAAGCTCGGTGCACCCGTGTTTGACGCTGGCCGTAAAGCCTTTCCGATTTTTGCCAAGGCTAACAATTTGGATCTCGCCAAGATTCAATGGACCGCCATGGACCCACCGCTGCGCGAAACCATGCTGGCTCGGGGAGACATTGATGCGGCGACCGGCTTTTATTTCACGTCACTCTTGAACCTCAATGCGCGCGGCGTGAAGACCGAGGATGTCGTGGTGATGCCCTATGGTGATTTCGGTGTGAAACTCTATGGCAATGCCATCATCGTGTCGGATGAGTTTGCGAAGAAAAACCCTGAAGCCGTCAAAGGTTTCTTACGAGCTTTCACGAAGGCCGTAAAAGACGTCTTAGCCAAGCCCGAAGACTCCGTGAAGTATGTAAAAGAACGCGATGGCATTATCGATGTTGCCCTAGAGACCCAGCGCTTGAAGTTAGCCATCGCTGGCTCGATCAATACCCCTTCTGCCAAGGCTGAGGGTTTTGGTGCGATCAATGCCCCACGTCTTTCTCTGATGGCCTCCCAAGTGTCGGACGCGTTTAACACCAAGGATCGCATTGATGTAACCAAGGTCTGGAGCAGCAACTATCTGCCCACCAAGGCCGAGCTCAATGTACTTCCCAAGTGACCCTTAGATATGTAACATTCAAATGAGTGAAGCGCGGCAGTCGTGAATTTCGTCGACTTTAAAAATGTCTGGCTGGCCTACAACGAGGAATTGTTGGAGGCTAAGGACTACGCCGTTGAAGACATTAACTTGCAAACCCAGGATGGTGAGTTCATCGCCATCGTGGGCCCGTCGGGATGCGGAAAGTCTACCTTCATGAAGTTGGCCACTGGGCTGAAAATGCCCAGTCAGGGCAGTATTCACATTGACGGGCAACCGGTGACGGGGCCACTCAAAGTCGTCGGCATGGCGTTTCAGGCACCTACCCTTTTGCCTTGGCGCACCACGCTTGACAATGTGCTCTTACCGCTCGAGATTGTGGAACCCTACCGCACGGAGTTCAAGGCGAAAAAGGGAGAGTTCATCGCACGCGCCACCGCACTCCTGGCAACCGTGGGGCTGTCCGGCTATGAACATAAGTTCCCCTGGGAGCTCTCTGGCGGCATGCAACAACGCGCCTCGATTTGCCGCGCACTGATTCACCAGCCCAAGATGCTACTCTTGGACGAACCGTTTGGAGCTCTCGACGCCTTCACTCGCGAGGAGCTTTGGAATGTCTTGCGGGACCTGTGGACTCAGCAAAAATTCAATGTCATTTTAGTGACCCATGATTTGCGCGAAGCGGTGTACTTGGCCGATACGGTGTATGTGATGAGCAAGCGCCCCGGTCGGTTTCTTGAAAAAAAGCATATTGAGTTGCCTCGTCCGCGTAACCTTGAGATCACTTACACCGAAAAATTTAGTGAGATTGTCCTCCAGCTTCGTACCCGCATTGGCTCGGTCCGAAGTAGCTGACAATTAGAGCTTCACTCCGAACTTTAACCGCGAACGCCATGGCCTCCAGCAAACAGTTGAAACATGTCAAAAAAGCAGCTCCTTTTCTGCTGCTCTTGGGCATCATTTTGATTTGGGAACTGGTGTGCCGGGTCTTCAGTGTTTCGGACTTTATTTTTCCCAGTCCCTCGCAAATTGTGGTGCAAATGGTTGAGTACCGCAGCGTGATTCTCGGTCACGCTTGGAGAACCTTTTGGACCACCATGCTGGGCTTTGGTATTTCCATCGTTGTGGGTGTGGTGTTGGGCTTTGTCATTGGCTCCTCCAAGGCGGCCTATGACGCTGTTTACCCCTTAATGACCGCTTTCAATGCCTTGCCTAAGGCGGCCTTCGTGCCCATTCTGGTAGTGTGGTTTGGTATCGGCGTAGGCCCAGCCGTACTCACCGCATTCTTGATTTCCTTTTTCCCCATCATGGTGAATATCGCGACCGGGCTGGCCACCTTGGAACCTGAGCTTGAAGATGTGCTGCGAGTGCTCGGCGCCAAGCGCACCGATGTCTTAATCAAGGTCGGTCTGCCACGCTCCATGCCCTATTTCTTCGCCTCACTCAAAGTCGCCATTACCTTGGCCTTTGTAGGCACCACTGTCTCTGAGATGAATGCTTCGAACGAAGGTATCGGCTACCTCCTCATCTCAGCCGGTTCGGCCATGAAGATGCCGCTGGCCTTCGCGGGCTTGGTGGTCATCGCGATCATGGCCATGGCCATGTACGAACTGTTCTCCTATATTGAAAAAAATACGACGGCCTGGGCCCATCGCGGTCAGCGTTAAAATGCGCCTAGACTGAACAACCCGCCCAGACTCCTTGGGCGACATCGCCCCTCTTTTTTCGATAAGGCTTCTCTATGGGTCAAAGACTCACACAAATTGCAACCCGCACCGGTGACGATGGCAGCACGGGCTTGGGTGACGGGTCGCGAGTGTCGAAAACCAATGCACGGGTGGTGGCCATGGGCGAGGTAGACGAGCTCAATTGCACCATCGGGGTCTTACTGTGCGAAGACCTACCGCCCGACGTCAGCGAGGCACTCTATCAAATTCAGCATGATTTGTTTGATCTCGGTGGTGAACTCTGTATTCCAGGCTTCGAAAACATTCACGAAGCGCAATTACTGCGCTTAGACGAATGGCTCGCAACCTACAACGCATCCCTGCCTAAATTGGCGGAGTTTATTTTGCCGGGCGGTTCGCGTGCAGCAGCGTTGGCTCACGTGTCTCGCACCGTTTGCCGCCGTGCAGAACGCGCGGTGATCGCCTTAGGTGGAGACGCGGTAGAAGCCGGTGACGTAGTGCGCCCACTTTGTCGACAGTACCTGAATCGCCTATCGGACTTGATGTTTGTCTTGGCGAGAATACTCAACCGCCACGCAGGCGGCAGCGATGTACTTTGGAAGCATGAGAAGAAGGCCAAATAGTTCGAAACCCTTCGTGATGCGATAGTGATTTAGCGGCCGTAAACCGTCAAGCTCCAACCCTGCAATTGGCCGCTCTTGCCGCGCACCCGATCCTGAATCGATAAGCGCCATTCTCCACTGGCTCGCTCGTCTAAATGGCGAACCGAGCCGAAAGTCCATTGCGCTAAGCTGCCACACTGGTTCTTGCTACGATCCGTTGAGCCGCATAAACGGGTATTCGTCAAGTTGCTCGATGAACCACTGGGTGCGAGCAAATCAATGTGCAAATCGCCGCTGTACTCATGATCGATGTGCACGGCAACATTGACGTATTCAATCGCAGTAATTGCACAATCATCAAGTTTCAAAATACTGTTGAGCGCTTCACTGTCATCGGGAATGGAGGCGAGATCCGCGCTTGCGAGATCGCAACGCTTAAGGCTTTGCATATCACCGACCGAGGTCCAAGTCATCGCCATTCTCACCGCCGCAGTGGCATCAATGACGCCAAAACCATACTTGTGATTGAAGCGTCCCGCCCACTCCGCGTCGCTGGCATCGTTCTTACGCGCACTGCGCGCCAAGATAATGGGGACATCGCGCCAGCTTAAGCGGGGGTTCACGCTTAACATCAAGGCGATGACGCCGGAGGCCATGGGCGCCGACGCTGAAGTACCTGCGAAATCGCTACGGTACGCATTAGAAATGGCAGTTGTTGTGATGCCTGTAGTGCCATCACCTGCCGGTGCGCTTACCAGGACATTGGCGCCTCGCTCACCGTACCAGGGCATACGGCCGTATTGGTCCACGGCACCGATGGTCATAACGCCTAGATGGTTAACATAACCGTCGAGATTGGCATTGTCTTTTTGGCATGCACCTGATCCGCTCACCTGATAACAACCGCCATTGCCTGCGGGAAAAACGAAAAGTGAACCCTTGCCCTGGCGGCCTTGTTTCAGACCTTTTTGAATGGCCGCTTCAAACTCAGGCTCAGCAGCATTCAACACACCGTCATCTGGCGAACCCCAGCTATTGTTGTAGATCGCATTGATCGCCATATCGCGATTCAAGGCATCGGCAATGTCGCTCGTCAGTTCGAGGGCCAAAGCGTTGTAACCCACGAGCTGGGCTTTAGGAGCAATGCCGACAGTCCCAATGGCGTTCGAGCCGCGCGAGGCAATGATGCCTGCGACCGACGTGCCATGGCTATCGTCGAAATTGCAGGGCAGAGGATACGAAGAGCCTTTGATGGCTGGCCGGTAGTTATAACTCTGGCCAGCGACCACATTGGCCTTGAGATCGCTGTGCACGACTTCAAGGGCGTCGTCAACTAGCGCAATGCGCACCCCCTCGCCTTGCGAGAAAGTCCAAGCGGTTTCAACGTTTAAGTCCTCACCCAGCTTGCCCTGCAATTGCCCTGTGTTCTTGAGATGCCACTGTTTGATAAGTAAGGGATCTGGCCCAGACTGCTCACTGGCGACATTCGCGCTGTAGCGAATCGGGCAGCTTGGATCGAGCTCAGGCGCCTTGCTATCCAGGCTAGAAGTTTGGACGGGAGTGAAGGACGACGATCCTGCGCCTTCAATACTGGCCGCGTTTGCCCCCGTCGTTGTCGCGACCGTGCTTGATAGTCCACCGCCACCACAAGCGCTCAAGCTTAAAGAAAGCGCGACAAGTACGGCCGAGATTGACAACGGGTGATGGGCTGGAATGCGAAAGTGCGACATGAACGCACTTTAGGCAGCCACCGACCGTTCATCTGTGACGAAGTTGGCAGCAGCCGCCGCTTGTCGTCCAATTAATGCACTTTAAGCGGAGGAAACTGCCGTTCGTCGGCTGGCTTCCCAGCGGGCAATCCACACAGTTGCTCCGCACACCATCACCCCACCCAGCAAGGATGCCGAGGTCGGGATATCTCCAAACACCATGAAGCCAAGGAGTGAAGCCCACACCAGGTCCAAAAACTTGAGAGACTGGGTGGAGGAGATATCGGCCAGGCTATAAGAGTTGGTTAAGCACCAATGCCCGGCACTTCCCAGCACGCCGGCGAAAACGAAGACACAAACTTGCCATGCTGAGAGCGCCGTCCAATTCAACAACGCGAGGGGCAAAGTGAGCACCGTGACCGTCAGCGATTGCCAAAATACAATCACGGCGGGTGAATCTCGGCGGGTTAAAAATTTTGTAATGAGAAAAGACCCTGCAAAAACCGGTGACGCCGCAAACATCACCAACATCCACCAGCCGCCGGTACCACTCAGCTTTGGCCCCATGACCACCAGCATGCCCGCAAAACCAATGGCGGCAGCTAGCCAACGAGCCCAGACCATTTTCTCGCCCAGCATCAGGACCGCGCCAAACATGATGAAAATCGGGGTCGTAAAACCGATAGCGGTGGAGTCTGCCATCGACATGTGGGGCAAGGCCGCAAACCACAAGGTGAGGCCGACCGTATGCACTACTCCACGCCAGAGTTGCCCGGTAAGGCCATTCGGGCGGTAGGCCGCCACGCCAGTTTTATAGACAATGGGGAGCAACACCAGAAGCCCAAAACCATAACGCAGGAACTGCACTTGAAACGAGCTGAGTTGCAAGGTCATCGCCCGCATGGTGGTATTAAGGAGGCTAAACAGCAGACCCGAGACTGCGGCCCAAAACATGGCGCGACCCGCAGGGCTGATATTGGCAAAGCGGGCCTGCCAAGAAAGTTCGGTCATTAGAGGTCACTTATTACTAAATGACCTCATTTTGACGCATTGCGTCAATTTCACTCCGGCTGTAGCCCAGTTCCTGCAAGATCGCGTCAGTATGTTCACCCAGGACCGGCGCACGATGGATGGCCACCTTAGGCGTGTCGGACAAGCTCACCGCCACCCGCGCGATCGGCGCCAAGCCCTGCATACCCGGAAAAGCGGTCGGATGAAACAGGCCTGCAGCGTGCATCTGAGGATGATCCAAGGCCTGTTGAGGTGACAGTACTGGGCCGCAGGGAATCTTTGCGTCTCCCAGCGCTTTAATCGCCTGCTCGGAGCTGCGCTGGGCGCACCATGCCGCCGCGCGAGCGCTGATGAGTTTGCCGTGAAGTCCTCTTAACTCATCATTCGCAAAGCGTGGGTCTTTGAGCCAATCGACGTCGTCTACATCCGCCGCATCGGCCAGCATGAGTTTGGCCCAGCGCTCATAGAGTGGCTGACCCACCACCTGAATCAAAATCCAACCATCGAGCGTCTTGAGAACGTCCACAGGTGCGGAGGTTTGGCCGCGATTGCCCGAGGGAATTCGGTTGGGTGCCACAATCTTCTGCTCAATCATTGCTGAGTTTGCAAAACTAACCGCTGTCGACAGTAAAGACCCACTGACAATTTGACCGCGTCCGGTTTGGCTGCGCGCCATCAAGGCGGCAAAGGTGCCCATAGCACAGTGGAGGGCCGTACCGAAATCAACCCAATTCACTGCAGCTCGGAAGGGCTGCTCCGGTTCGCCGGTCATGTAAATGGCGCCCGACATCGCCTGGGCGACGCCGTCAAAGCCGACGTTCTTGGCCATCGGCCCTTCGGCGCCAAAGGCCGAGCTGGTCACGAGGATAATTCTTGGGTTGATGGCGCTCAACGTTGGAAAGTCCAAACCCATCGCCTTGAGCGCGGGTTCAGGAAGGTTCGCCACCACCACGTCCGCTCCGGCCACCAAACGTTTGACCACGCTACGCCCTGCTTCAGCGGTTGGGTCTAGCGTCAGGCAACGCTTATTACGGTTCATTTGAAGAAACATGCCGCCCTCGCCACCCTCGGCAATAGGAGCAATAAAGCGGTCTTCTCCGCCTGAGCGTTTTTCAATGCGAATGACATCGGCGCCGTACTCGGCAAGGATGGCCGCACAGTAAGGCCCGGCAATGTAACGGCCGAAGTCTAGAACACGAATTCCGGAAAGAAGTGCGGCCAATTAAACAGGGCCAAGTTAGTGCGGCATGGTTAGCGCAGAAAGAGCCTCAGCAAGCGGGCCACTTAGGCGTCGCGCGCCGCTTCAAGATAGGAGACAAGCTTGGCGCTGGTTTGACGCAAACGCTCCGACAGCAGTTGCACCAGTTTCAACAAGATCTTGTTACCGAGTTTTGGCTCGTCCGACAGCACGAGGAGCAAAGCATCGCGAGTGAGCACCGCAATACGGCTACTCTCCAAGGTCACGCAAGAGGCAAAGCGGGGCTCGCCATCAAACATCGACATCTCGCCTAGCGCATGGCCAGAATGGGCCACAGCAATGCGTGACGGGTAGTTGTAGCGATTGCGGCGCAATACGTCGACCATGCCCTTGATCAAGAGCATCATAAAATCGCCGCTCTCGCCCTCATTAATGATGGTGATCCCGGCAGGCGCCTCGTAGACATACATGAAGGCACCGAGCTTGCGGGTTTCTTCAATATCCAAGCCCGAAAACAAGGGTGTCTTGGCCATCATGCCGTAAATCTCTTCCGAGAAGTCGGTGGCACGGCCCATGGGCTTCAAACCCAGCGCTAGGAGGCGCTCATGCGGGCTCCGCTTGGCGGCGTTTGCCGAGCCTTGCGCGGCGTCAGATTTATCTACAGCAGTGGATGGAGCGTTCATCTTCTTGGGCGGCGTAGTGGTGGGCTGTGAATTAAGCTATCTGTTCAATTCACTCTTTTATATCACGGAACCCCCCTAGAGAGCGACCCCGAACAAGCCTTGCGACCCAAAACTCGATCAATTACCTTGTTGGGCGGACAGACGGCGTTGTTTTACCCCATCAGCCAACACTTGCAGCACGTCCACGGTCTCGTCCCAGGCAATACATCCGTCAGTAATGCTCTGGCCATAGGTGAGAGGCTTGCCGGGCACCAGGTCTTGCCTTCCAGCGACTATATGGCTCTCCAACATCACCCCAAAGATGCGACTGTCTCCTGCAGCAAGTTGCTCGGCAATGTTCTGACTGACCGGAATCTGGTTCTCGGGTTTCTTGGAGCTATTGCCATGGCTGGCATCAATCATCAAGCGACAGGCAAGTGCCGAAGCAGCGGACTCTTTGCAGGCGGCATCGACCGAAGCTGCATCATAGTTAGGTGCCTTACCACCGCGCAAAATAACGTGGCAATCTTCATTGCCATTGGTAGACACAATTGCAGAGTAGCCGCCCTTGGTCACCGACAAGAAATGATGGGGCTGACTCGCCGCCTTGATCGCGTCCAAGGCAATCTTCAAATTGCCATCCGTCCCGTTTTTAAAACCAACCGGGCAACTTAGCCCGGAGGCAAGCTCCCGGTGGACCTGGGACTCCGTCGTGCGAGCACCGATCGCGCCCCAAGAAATGAGGTCCGCCACATACTGCGGCGTGATCATGTCCAAAAACTCGGTACCTGCGGGCACGCCCATGGCGTTCAACTCGACCAAGAGCTCACGCGCAATTCTCAAACCTTGGTTGATGTCGAACGTATTGTTGAGATAGGGGTCATTGATCAAGCCTTTCCAACCGACAGTGGTGCGAGGTTTTTCGAAATAGACCCGCATCACAATCTCTAGCTCAGCGGCGTGCTTTTGACGCTCGGCGAGGAGCAGCTTGGCATAGGCGAGCGCTGCTTTGGTGTCATGAATCGAGCAGGGGCCGACGACCACCAGCAAACGGTCGTCCATTTTGTGAATGACGCGGTGGATGGCTTGCCGGGTGCCATAGACAAGGCTCGTCACCGCTTCGGTTGCCGGGAACTCGCGCATGAAGTGTGACGGCGGCGAAAGCTCTTTCATGCCGCGAATGCGTACGTCATCGGTGGTGGTGGTCATGTGTAAGCGTCCTGTAGATTGGGTTGATGCTGAGCTTGGATGAAGGGTGGTGAGTGTTGCGGCAAAAAAAAACCGCCGGGAGTTCCGGCGGTGTCGTCTTTGGGTCGCTTCTTTTGCTTAAGCGTCTCTAGGACTCATCCCGCCGAAAGCCGGATAGCCAAAAAAGAAAGCAAAAAAGAAGTAGGACTGAATTTTTTTCACAGTGACTTTGAATGAAAAGATCGCTTTCGCAAAACCGCCTCTTTGAAAAATGGCGATTGAGTCTCGGGGTCTTCCAAAACTCATCTCTGGCCGCAAGATTAGCATCAAAACCCGGCCTGTGGCAAATTTGAGCAGTTTTAAACGAAATGTTAAGCCTTCTGGGCGGAAAACCGAACCCCGCCAAGCTTGCCTCGTTCAAAAAGACCAACGAAATGGCTATAGGCTTGGTCGTACTCCAAGTAGCGCGCTTCCCCAAATGCGGCGCTTGTGGTGTTGCCGGGCGACTCGACTCACTGGTTGGTGCTCCCACTTGGACTTGCTGCAACGGGCCTGGCTGCGACTGGCCTGGCTGGCTCGGTGCTCGGCTCTCGTTGGCTGCGTTCACTCCCGTAGTCGCCGGCTCTGGCTTCGGCGCGCCGAGGTCCTGCAAATTGAAGCGGCCCGTCGGTGAAATAATCAGGTGCGAGGTGCTGCAGCGACAAAGCTCGCTCCTGTATTCAAAGTTAGATTTTTAACCAGCAGCTTCAAGTCTTCAAATCAGTATCGCGTCCAGTCGGACACGAGACTTCAGCAGCTTTTTGATCGCCGTGAGCCGCGACCTTAGGGGCTTCCTTAGGGTCGGGCTTAGGAATGAGTTCACGGAAACTCAATTCGTTTTGGGCATTACGCTTCGTGAGCAGTTGCAGTTTTTGAGCCTCTATCCGCTTCAAGGCGAAGGTTCGCGTTTCCAAGTCAAGCTGCACATCTGCAAACTTCAATGAAGCCAATTTCAGCCACTCCAGCCCACTCTTACTCTTTAATTTGAACTCACCGATACTGGCCTGAACTTGTTCAAGGGAGGCAGGCCGATCACCTCCAAAACCTACTTGCCCGCTGCCCTCGAACGCTCCCCCTTTCGGGGTACTCATCAGATAGGGCTCGACCAACCACCACCAATCACGCAAGCTCAAATGGCTCGATGTTCAGCTTCAACCGAGAGCGCTGGGTCCCGTCGAAGGGAAGGCTTTCAGCCTGAGCCTAGATCTGTCGTCCGTCCAGCTTTAGGCTGAGTGCAGGCTTGACCCAGACCTCTTGGTCCACCGTCAGGCCGCTCCAGCAAGCGGGAGAGTTCTCTACTCGCTTTAACGCGCAACCAAGTCGGTACTTGTGTGATTGCCCAGGGCGTGAGGGAAATCAGCTTAAGCGGCGGTACCACCAATCGTCAACCCCTCAATTCGCAAGGTCGGTTGGCCAACGCCAACGGGCACACTTTGACCGTCTTTGCCGCACACGCCAATGCCTGGGTCGAGGCTCATATCATTGCCAATCATGGTGACGCGCGTTAAGGCGTCTGGGCCATTACCGATGATGGTTGCGCCTTTAACGGGATACTGAATCTTGCCGTTTTCCACCCAGTAAGCTTCTGAAGCAGAGAACACGAATTTGCCATTGGTGATGTCCACCTGGCCGCCACCAAAATTGACCGCATAGAGCCCCTTATCCAACGACGCGATGATTTCAGCGGGATCTTGCTTGCCGCTGGTCATAAAGGTATTGGTCATACGCGGCATCGGCAAATGCGCGAAGGATTCGCGTCGGCCGTTTCCCGTCACCGGGGTTTTCATAAGACGCGCGTTCAAGGTGTCTTGAATATAGCCTTTCAAGATACCGTCCTCGATCAGTACATTGCGCTGGGTGGGGTTGCCCTCATCATCAACATTGAGCGAGCCGCGACGATCCGCCAAGGTACCGTCATCGATCACTGTGACCCCTTTGGCGGCCACCCGGTCACCGATGCGGCCGGCGAACACGGACGAACCTTTGCGGTTGAAGTCGCCCTCTAATCCGTGACCGACGGCCTCATGTAACAGCACGCCGGGCCAACCGGGTCCCAAGACCACCGGCATGGTGCCCGCAGGCGCTGCGCGAGCATCCAAATTAGTGAGCGCCTGGTGAACGGCCTCCGCGCAATAACGCTCAATGAGCTCATCGTCAAAATAGGCAAAGTTAAAGCGCCCACCGCCACCACTATGGCCCTGTTCGCGGCGGCCATTTTGCTCAGCGATCACGGTCACCGACAAACGTACCAAGGGGCGAATATCGGCGGCCATCACGCCGTCCGAGCGGGCTACCAAGACCACATCGAATTCTGCTGCCAACCCTGCCATCACCTGCACAATGCGGGGATCTTTGGCGCTGGCGATTTTCTCGACTTTTTCCAGCAAAGACACTTTGTCTTCAGCCTTTAAGGAGCCAATTGGGTCATAGGCCGCGTAGAGTCTTGAGATGTAGGCCGCGTTGGCCGGGCTGACCGCGTTGGCCACCTTCACCTTGCCCGAGCCCTGGCGCGCAATGCTGCGGGTGGCCTTGGCCGCCTCAATCAGGGGGCCCCAGCCAATTTCGTCAGAATACGCAAAAGCAGTTTTTTCACCGCTCACGGCCCGCACACCGACCCCTTGGTCAATTGAAAAGCTGCCGGATTTAACAATTCCTTCCTCAAGGCTCCAACCCTCACTCCGAGTGAATTGAAAATAGAGGTCGGCGTAATCCACTTTGTGCTCAAATACGGTAGCAAGTGCTTGCTGCAACTTGCTCTCGTTGAGTCCAAAGGGCTCGAGCAGAATCTGCTTGGCCTGGGAGAGCGTTTCAAAATAGGGTTTTTGCTGGGCGGGGAGGTTCATCTTCATCATGCAATCCTAACAGGATAGGAGAGACCTTGGCTAAACTACCCTCATGAGCTTTCTCGCCGAACGCTATTCGCCGTTTTTCCAACGCCAATTGCAGGCTGGCTGGGTGGATCCGCAAGCCTTACAAAAGCTTTGTGAGCAGCCCACGGATGCGGCCATGATCCAGCGCCTGCTGGCCACGCATTCCTTGCGTCGCACCCGTACCTTGACCCTCCTCTGTTTAATGGAGCGAGACCTGCAAGGCCTGGCCAGCCTGGAAGAAGTCTGCACAACCATGACCTCGCTCGGTGAAATTGCCTGCGAGCAGTGTTTCAAAACGGCCGCTCGTGAACTGGCCGAGCGCCATGGCATACCCCGCGATAAGCAAGGCGTTCCTCAGGACCTTTTAGTGATTGCTATGGGCAAGGCAGGCGCCTACGAGCTCAATGTGTCGTCTGACTTAGATTTGATTTTGGTCTACCGGGATCAAGGTGAAACGGATCAAGACCGCGGTATCTCTGCCAACGAGTTTTTTCATCAAGTCGCCCGCCAAGCCATTAAAGAGCTCTCAGAGCTGCGCGAGGATGGTTTCGTTTTTCGCATCGATACCCGTTTACGTCCTAACGGCGACTCCGGCCCACTGGTGGTGTCCCTGCCGATGTTGGAACAATACTTCCAGGTTCAGGGACGTGAGTGGGAGCGCTTCGCTTGGCTCAAATCGCGGGTCATCGCCGATACTGGTTTTCAGGCACTGGGCGGTCTCAGTCCAATAGCGGACCGCGAGGAGCTGCGCAAAATCGTCGACCCGTTTGTTTTTCGACGCTATATCGATTACCGGGTCTTTGACGGCCTGAAGGGGCTACACCAGCTAATCCGCCAAGAGGCGAGCAAGAAAGACCTGAAAGCCCCGGGTACCATCGATATCAAGCTGGGCGAAGGGGGTATTCGCGAGATTGAGTTCATTGCCCAGATGTTTCAAATCGTGCGCGGAGGGCGTGATGCCGCATTGCGTGATCCGGCCACCCTGTCGACGCTGGCGATCTTGGCGCAGCGCCAGCTTATTTCGGAGAACGAAGCCATCGCCCTCTCGCAAGCCTATGGTCTATTTCGGCGCATCGAACATGCCCTGCAATACGTCGACGATCAGCAGACCCATCGCATCCCACCCCCTGGCGAGGCACGGGCTCGCATCGCCCAAATGGTTGGGCTTGAGGCCGAATTTGAGACGCGCCTGCACTCGGCGCGCAGCTTGGTCCAGACGATTTTCGAGGCGCTATTAAAGGAGACGGGCACGCAGGAGAGAAGAGCCGTGGCTAGAAGGGACGAGGGCGATCGCAGCACCTCCAGCCCGGAAACCTTGACCACGGAGGCCCCGTCAGATTTGGACGACGCCACCGCGAGCCGCCTTGAACAGTTTCAATTGGGTGTGCGCTATCGAAGTGCTAGCCCCGAAACCCAGCAAGGCCTGAGCACCCTGCTGAGTCGAGCCCAGGCCTGGCTGCAGCAACATCAAGGCGACCCGGTCACCCTGCTTCGACTCATTGATTTTG
This sequence comes from Betaproteobacteria bacterium, assembly GCA_043767985.1. GTDB lineage: Bacteria > Pseudomonadota > Gammaproteobacteria > Burkholderiales > Burkholderiaceae_E > JAPOKJ01. Next base: position 20,272 of record JAYVKZ010000502.1, on the reverse strand, counting down.
CCGAGGTGGTGTGTCGCCGCCCTAGCTATATTGCGCTTGTCGTGCGCTTTCCTCATGCGTTCGAACGTTTACTCGAGATCATCAGCCAATCGAGTTGGGCGGCGGCCTACCTCAATAAGCACCCCATCGTTTTGGATGAACTCATGGATGGTCGCGTGCTGGAGGCACCCGATCTAGGATCTTGGCAAGCCCAATTGTTGCTCGACTTAGATCGAGCAGGCGGTGTGAAGGCCGCCCGCGCGAAGTCTAGCGGCGCCACGCTGAGCCATTCGGAAATCGACGCTGAGGCTAACCTGGTGCCCGATGTCGAGAGGCAGATGGATGTCGCCCGGGAAGCGCATCATGCGCTCGTCTTCAAAATTTTATCTCAAGATCTCAAAGGCCTTTGGAGTATTGAGCGGCTTTCCGATCAACTCAGTGAGATTGCTGATCGAACGCTGCAAACCACCCTGGATCTCTGCTGGGAGCAACTGCCAAAACGTTTTCGTGAGCGCCCTCGCCTCGCAGTGATTGCCTATGGCAAGCTCGGCGGCAAGGAATTAGGTTATGCCTCCGATCTTGATTTGGTCTTTTTGCATGAGGACGAGGATGAGCGCGCGCAGGAGGCCTATGCGCAACTCGCGCAAAGAGTATCCAACTGGTTATCCACGCGCACGCCATCCGGCATACTTTTTGAGATTGACCTCCGGCTGCGCCCGAATGGCAACGCTGGTTTGCTGGTGACCTCTCTCAAGGGGTTCGAGCGCTATCAGCGCGAAAACGCCTGGACCTGGGAGCTACAAGCCCTGACTCGGGCACGTTTTTGTGCCGGCGATGCGGCGATTGGTGAGCGCTTCGAAGCCGTTCGCGAGGCCTTGATTACTGAGCTCCGGGAGCTTAGTCAACTCAAGGCAGATGTCATCGCAATGCGCCAAAAAATGCTGGAGGGTCATCCTAACAAAACCACCCTGTTCGACCTTAAGCATGATCGCGGCGGTATGGTGGACATCGAGTTCATGGTGCAGTTTCTCGTGCTTGCCCATGCTCACGAACATCCGATCCTGGCAAAAGATCTTGGCAATATCACTTTGTTAAGGCTTGCGGCTGAGCGTGAACTGGTCCCGGTCGAGCTGGGCCGTCAGTGCCAGGAAGCCTACCGAGTCTTTCGCAAGAACCAGCATCGGCTAAGACTGAACGATCAAGAATTCGCGCGCCTGCCTACGGACGGACTCCTGGAAGAACGGCGCAGCGTGTTGGCACTCTGGGAGTGGCTTTTTTCGGCCTCAAGCAACAAAGACTGAGCGCGTTACACCCAAAACAAACTGAACGAGAGCAATAAGGCGCACAGGCCGATCAATCCAAAGACCATGAGCTCTAGAATTGAATCCGTGCTCAGGGTCGTGACCCGCCTGCGCACCTTGTTTTGAGACGCAATTTGCTTAGAGATTTAGGCCGCTCGCGCGAGGCGCTATGGCGAGTTCTTGACGAACTTCGGCACGTGTTTTGCCCGAAGCAGCGCCGTCTTTGTAGACCAGAGTGTCCAGGTTAGACTGTGTTTTACCACTGAATGCCATGCGTGGTGATGTCGAGACCGCTGGGCTTTCTTTTTGGATCAGGGTATCAATATTGAGCTGGCCAGCAGATGCTGCTGTGGCGCCAACGCTTAAAGCGATTGAAGCGAGTACGAGTGAAAGTTTAGTGGCGTTCATGATGAAATTCCTAAAGTAAAAAAATTGGGTTGGTGTTGATTTTTGCCTTGCGCTGATTCACGTCAGCGACAGTGATTCAGTCAGGCAGAGAACCGCTTTCTTACTCACGAATTGGAATCGTGTTGGACTCGACTTTGTCTCGGAATTGTCTCGAGGCGAGGTCATGACCAGTTACTACACCGGTTTTCGTCCAAGCCAATCGGCGATCAGGCTTTCATAGCCTGCAGCAACATCGAGCAAGGCTCGATCCCCGCGAGGCTGGCCGATCAACTGCAGGCCCACGGGAAGACCCTCAGGCACGCGAGGGGAGCGCGCCTTGGTGGAAAACCCAGCCGGGACGCAAATCGCGGGCAGACCAGCCAGAGTGGGATAGATGACCGTTTCCATCCAGCGATGATAGGTATCCATCTTGACGACCTTATTGCCGGTATCAATTTGCTTAGGCCAATCCCAGTTGACATCGAAGGGCCAGACCTGGGCTGAGGGCATGGCTAGCACATCATATCGGCCAAGCAAGCCTCGCATCGCTTGATAGAGCTGGGTACGCAGCGTACTGGCCTGAAACAATTCCTCGCCAGTGAGCTTGTCACCTTGTTCGGCTTCCCACTGAGCCTCAGGCTTCATGAGCTTACGCATCTCAGCGTTTTTGTAAAAAGGTGCGACTCGGCTCGAGACCAACCAGCGTCGCCAGGCCAACCAGCATTGCCAAGCGCTTTCAGGCGCAAAGCCCAATGCCACAGGCTCTACGACAGCGCCTGCCGCTGCCATCCTGCCCAAACCCTCTTGGCAGGCCACCAAAATACCTGGCTCCATCGCGAGGTAACCATTGAGATCGCCTAACCAGCCTATCCGAACTTTAGTGGTCGGCTTGAGGGCCTCGGCGAACGGCCGACCGTCACCGGAAAGTGACAACGGTGCGCGTGCATCGTAGCCCGCCTGCACCGCCAGCAGTGCGGCTAAATCGCGGGTATTTCGCGCCATCGGCCCTTCCACCGCCAATTGCGACACGTACTGGTCGCCATCGACGCCGAAGGGAATCAAGCCCTGACTGGGGCGCAGGCCAAAGACATTGTTCCAACCCGCCGGGTTACGAAGCGAGCCCATAAAGTCGCTGCCATCCGCAACCGGCAACATGTGATGGGCCAGGGCGACGGCCGCACCACCACTCGAGCCGCCGGAGGTGAGCCCAAGATGGTAAGCATTCAAGGTGCGCCCGTGAACCGGGTTATAGGTATGTGAGCCGAGGCCAAACTCGGGGGTGTTGGTTCGCCCGATAATGATGCAGCCAGCAGCTCTCATCCTCTCCACCATCAAGGAGTCGTTCTGGCCGACGGCGTTTTTCAAGTTCGGCGAACCCATGGAGGTGATCATGCCCTTGACCTGGCTAATGTCTTTGATCGCTTGAGGCATGCCGTGCAAAAACCCATGATCAATCCCTTGGGCCAGCTCTTGATCTTTGACTCGGGCTTGCTCTAGCAAGTCACTCGAATCGAGACGCGAATGAATCGCGTTGAAGGTGGGATTAAGACGATCAATCTGCGCCAGGCTCGCCTGCATCAATTCAACACAAGAAAATTGCTTGTGACGTAGCGCCGCGTGAATTTCTAGGGCAGTCAGGTCAGTAATGGCCATAGGAGTTGAAAGTTAAAGTGGGTTTTAAAAAATTGTCGGGGTCGATTTGAAATGCGCGACTTGCAGCTCGTATCAAACGCGTCTAAGCCGGTTTCATCACCCGACCGACACGCCACCCCGCTCTCGGTGCCAGCCATAAAATCAGTGCAAAAAGCAAAGCCACGACCGGCAGGCTGATCCAATTTAAGATCGCCCATCCATTGGCATGGAGTAGCGCACCCGACGAGGCTGACGAGGTTACCATCAAGGTGAACACACAACTATCGGCAAAGCCCTGTACTTTGTTTTTTTCCTGCGGTTTATAGCAGGTGGTGAGCAAGGTGGTGCCACCGGTGTACATGAAGTTCCAACCAATGCCCAGCAAGAACAGGGCAACAGCAAACTGCATCACTTCAACGCCGCTGAGTGCGACGATAATGCAGGCCACATTCAGCACACAACCCACCAAAATAATCGGCAGAATGCCAAAGCGTTGAATTAGGTTGCCGGTGAACAGCCCTGGTCCAAACATGCCGATAATGTGCCATTCTAAGACAAAGGCGGCAGCGGCAAAAGGATGCTTACACGCTTCCATCGCCAGAGGGGTTGCCACCATCAACAGGTTCATCACACCGAACGCCATAGCCATGCAAGCAATGGCCGCCCAACAGGTCGGCTGTTTCAGAATTTCGCGTAGCGGCCGAGGCGCTGCCGCGCTTGCAGGAATGACCAATTGCGGCAAGCGCAAAAACTGAGCGAGGATGAGAGAGGCCAAGGCGAACCCCACCAAGGTGAGATAGGTACCGGCAAACGGAGCGCTTAAAGCGGTGCGCGACCATTTGGCAATCTCCGGCCCAATAATGCCGCCAACAATGCCTCCTGCCAATACCAAGGAAATGGCGCGGGCTTTAAAACTTGGCTTGTAGGTATCGGCCACATCAGCCGCAGCAAATCGAAGGCTGGCGCCAAAAGCATTGTAGATGCCACAAACAAAGGTGGCAAAGCACAGTAACGCCAAGCTTTTCTCTTGCATTGCAAACCAACCGATCAGTGAGCCAATGATGGCCGCAATCGACCCTACCGTGTATCCGTAACGCCGTCCTTTAGTGCGCATGATGGCTGCGGCTGGCATGGACCAAACTGCTGCACCGAGGACATAGCCGGTGACAGGTAAGGTGGCCATCAATTTATTGTCTGCCAAAATAAATCCGGCGAGTCCGTTGATGGCGATTAGGGTGACGTTATTGCAGAGCATTAGGGCCTGCATGAAGGCCAACAGGCCCATTTGCGAGACGAGGCTCTCGAGCTTCGAGGACGAGACGGGCTTGGCGCCTGGCGACGTGGGTATCGGGTTTGTTGTGCTCATGAGTTCATTGTAGCGGCCATGGCCCCAGCCCCACCCACCCATCTCGCTGAAATGTGGTCCAATTACGGGGAAACAAAACAAAACCCTGGAAATTCGAATGAGTCAGACTCAAAACACTCGCCCCGATCGCGGCACGGTTGAACTACTTGCCAAGGATTTGCCCGCCTTCTGTCCGAGCAAAAAAATGCCCGCCTGGAGTAGCCACCCGAAAGTATTTTTGGATGTGACCCACGGCGACGGTGCCTCATGCCCCTATTGCGGCACCCATTACCGCCTAAAGGAAGGTGAGGTTGTTAAGGGACACTAAACCGGCGCCGAAGCTCCATCGAGCCCAAAGCATGACTCGTTTTGTAAGCCCCGTGTGGCTTCGTGGAGGTCATGTTCAAACGATCTATCCGGCCGTTTTCGCGCCACGGCCGAAGGTCATGCTGTATCGCCAACGCTGGGAGACGCCTGATGGCGACTTTCTTGACTTGGACTTTACCTTCGACGCCTCCTTAAGCAGGCAATCGCCTCAAGAGGATTCGCCCAAGGGCTTAATCGTACTTTTTCACGGCTTAGAAGGCAGCTCAGCCAGCCACTATGCTCAAGCGACCATGCAAGCCTGTCTCGATAGTGGTTGGCTCGGCGTGGTTCCACACTTTCGAGGGTGCAGCGGCGAGGACAATCGCAGTTTACGGACTTATCACTCTGGCGAGACCCGCGACATCGACTTCGTACTGCGCCAACTCGCCATGCAATTTCCCTCCTTGCCTAAATTTGCAATCGGCGTCTCCCTTGGCGGGAACGCGCTGAGTAAGTGGCTTGGTGAGCAAGGCCACTCGGCCAATCAGTTCGTCAAGGCCGCAGCAGCCTTCTGCCCGCCACAGGACTTGCACGAAGGTGCCAAAGCCTTGTCCCGAGGCTTCAATCTTCTCTACATGAATAACTTCTTAAAGACCTTGAAGGCCAAGGCTGTGAAGAAGCTTGATCAGCACCCGGGGACGATGCATCGAGATCGGGTCATTGCCTCGAAAAACTTTTTTGACTTCGATGAAGAAGTCACCGCGAAGGTGAACGGCTTTGCAAGCTGTTATGACTACTGGGAGCAAAGCTCCTGCAAAAAGTTCCTCGCGGAAGTACGAACACCCTTGTTATTGGTCAATCCACTCAATGACCCTTTCTTACCCGTTTACGCCTTGGCAAGACCGGGCCAGGTGAGTCGCGACGTCAAGCTTTACTATCCACAACATGGCGGGCATGTTGGTTTTCTTCAGGGCAGATTTCCCGGCCACCTCGCCTGGCTGCCTCGGACTGCCTTAAATTTCTTCGAACACGGCACTACGCCATGAAAACTCGGAGCAAGTGAATGAATCAGGAGGTTTACTTTGGATGATGCCGTCACCCAGGCCATGAGCAAGTGGCCGAGCGTGCCCGACGTTTACGGCTGGCTGCGCCTCGATGTGCGCGGCGTCTGGTACCTGATTGATCGCAATGCGCCCGGCTTTGACGAAGCAAGTCATGGCAAAGGGAGCTCCATTACCTCGCCCGGCATTCTCGACTTTATTGGGAGGAACTATGCATGCGATGAACGAGGTTGTTGGTATTGGCAAAATGGGCCGCAACGCGCTTTTGCCGAGCTAGATGTTGCGCCTCTGGTGTATCGCGTACTCAACCGGGTGGCCCTCACCGCAGACATGATTGAATTGGCCTCCCACACCGGCTACCCGGTGCAAACCGTGCGCGCTGCCGCCATCGACGAGGCCGGTCGAGTCTGGATCACTAGTGAGCTGGGCCCGGGCGTCGTTCATGATCTCGACGCCTCGAATTTGCGTATTGACGACACCCAAGAACCCATGCAACTACAGCTCGGACAGCAGAGCTTCCCGCTGGTCGAAATCGAACAGGGCGCTACAACCTTTGGTTTTGAAAGATCCCCCTTACGGATTTCAAACTCGGACGCTTGATTTGCGAAAAAAGCGCGGCAGGCGGGTGCGTCCCGTGATCAGGGGCGCTACTGCGCCGGTCCTACCTCCACCCGGCGCGCCTTCGCTGGATCGCTACCGCCAAGCTCTTGCACCGGCTTACCCAACTCAATCTGAGCGTCGGCCACACCGGCATGTTTCAAGATCGCCGCAACCTCTTCTGCACGGCCCTTGGCCAGCTCATGATTATGCTCAGGATTGCCTGAGGCGCTGTGGTAACCCGAGATCACCAGCTTGTTGCTCGGGGCGGCTTTGGCCCAGGCAATCACCTCGCTTAAGGTCTTGCTCACATCAACGGGCACCTTGGTCTTATTGTTGACGAAGTACAGCTTGGCATTGGGCGGCTTGGGCAAGGCCAGCGGAGCTGGGGCATTTACGATCAATTGATTGTCAATCTTGTACTCTGTACCGAACAAGGCCAAAGCCGCATCGCCGCGGGCCTTTTTCTGTGCATCGCTGGCCACTTTGCCAGTAAGAACGACCGACTTGTCATCGACCTTAATCGCGCCGTCGCCCTTGCCTTGACCCCAAGCCACGAGGTCTGCCAATTTAGCTTGCCAGCTCAACGTTGGCGCCGCAGCGTCGATCTTCAGTTGATCGACCACTTTATCCGTACTTCCCATGACCTGCACGGCTTCGTCAACCAGGGCCTTACGAGTCGCCTCATCTTTAACACTGCCGCTCAACACCAGTTTGTTGTCCGACCAAGCGTAACCCGCACTCAACAAAGTGGCTGCCACCACTGCGGACACTTTGGGTGCATCGGCGACGGCAGCCTTGGGCGCTTCCAATTTAGGAGCCTCGACCACAGGGGCAGGCCGACCGCAAATAAACAGTGCGTTGACAAACAGCAGGGCCGCGATCGACAACTTCCAGAAATCGTATCTGCGCACCTCAGGAAGGGTGCGCCCTCTTATCATGTCCATTTCTATTCCTCGTGCTTTAAGCATCGTGCATTGAGCGATCAGACATCACTCGAGCGAACACCGGCGACCAGTTCTTTTTTGATCTTGTCAAAACCGACCCAATCGTTGTTCGCCGCCAAGCTCGCCTGCTCTGCCCACGTGCCAGGATTGGCAAGCTTAAAGCGCGGGCCACCAGCATCCAAGATGCTGACGATTTTATCCATCGGCGTGACCGCCAATTGAGAGAAAGTAGTAATGCCTGCTGCACGCATGAGCTCGGCAATTTTCGGACCAATGCCTTCAATGGCTTCAAGATCATCTTGACGGAAGGCGGCAATGCCGGGTGGAAGCGAAGTGCCACCTATAGTGGCTGCCAAGCCAGAAGCAGCCGCAGCGCCACCTGCCAACCCTCCTATGGAGCTTGAGCCTGAATAGCCGTGGGGTGCGCCACCTGCTGCAGTGTCAGTCGGTCTGGCTTTGCGCCAAAAAATCCAATCGCACAGCCATTCCAGTAGGAAACCAACTAAAAGACCCCAGCAAAAGGATGAAAACGACATATGCCCTCCATGGCTTTAAATATTCTTGAGAAAAGTATATAACTGATAGGCCCCAACGCGACGCATACTCAATCGAAGAGCTCGGCGTACTGCAGCCTCAAATCGCGCTTCAAAAGTTTGCCACTCGGGTTTTTGGGGAGCGATTCACAGAACACTACGCGCTTAGGCGTCTTAAAACTTGCCAACTGGCTCGAACAATGCGCGAGCACGGTCTGCTCATCGAGCGCCATGCCCGCCTTAACGACGACGACAGCGACGACCGCTTCAACCCAGCGTGGATGCGGCAGACCGATCACGGCAACCTCCGACACCTTCGGGAGCTTGTAAATCGCCTCTTCCACTTCACGACTCGCAACATTTTCACCCCCGGTTTTGATCATGTCCTTCTTGCGATCAACAATTGTGATGAAGCCTTCATCGTCGATCGTGGCCAAATCGCCCGAGTGAAACCAACCTCCTTCAAAGGCCGCCCTAGTGCGCTCATCATCTTGAAAATAGCCCTGCATGAGCTGCGGTGAGCGATGCACAACCTCACCGATGTCACCCGCTACAACGTCGTGCATCTGATCGTCCACCACCCGGGTTTCGACATTGATCACGGCACGGCCACAGGAGCCCGGTTTACGCAATTGATCTTCTGGCCCCAGCATGGTGGCGAGCGGCGCAATTTCAGTCTGACCGTACAGGTTCCAAAACTGTACATCGGGCAGGCGGCGAGCAAGTTCACGTAACACCTCCACCGGCATAATCGAGGCGCCGTAGTAGCCCTTACGAAGTTTGCTGAGATTGGTTTGATCAAACAGGGAGGACCGAAGCAAGGCGATCCAAACTGTAGGCGGGGCGAAAAAAGACGTTATGCTTTTGCTGGCCAGCAAGGGCAATAGGTTCTCAGGAGTGGGCGCCGCAGTAATGTAGTTGCTAGCGCCAGCGTAAATACCTGGGCCAAGAAATACATCGAGCTGCGCGCAGTGATAGAGCGGCAGCGCATGCAGCATGACATCGTCGCAGTGAATCGCGGCATCCACTAGGCAACTGACATATTGCCATTGAATAGCGTCATGCGTCAGGAGCGCGCCCTTAGGTAAGGACTCAGTGCCACTGGTGTAGACAATTTGCAAAAGATCGCTTCCCGCCAAATCAACTTCAAGTAGTGTGCCGCTAGCCCGCGCAAGATCATCAAAACGCAGCATGGTGGGCTCAGCTTCACTGGCACCTTCAGACGGTAACCACAGGAATTTTTCTACCGCAGTATCTTTGGCAGCTTCGCGCGCTAAGGCGGCCAGCCCACTGTCGCAGGCCAGGAGCTGAGCGCCAGAATGCTTGAGGATGTAACCCGCTTCTTGGGCCTTCAACATAAAGTTGATGGGAACGAGCACCGCGCCGAGCCTGGCCAGCGCAAATCTCAAGGCGGCAAAGGCATGGGAATTACGTGCCAAGATGGCGACGCGACTCCCCTTTGTCACACTTTGTTGCTGCAGTCCGAGCGCCACCCGGTCACACAATGCATCAAACTCGGCATAGGTATATTGAACGAGGCCACAACTGATCGCTAGCTTGTGAGGCACTCGCTTGGCACTGCGACGAAGTAAATCCGAAAGCGTTTGACGATGCGCGGGGCTTTGCATAGATATCTCACTGAGTGGGGTGGCATTGCATTCTAATCACCTTGAAGCGGCCCTTGAGAAAGCTGTCTCAACTTGATGAGTTGGCCATCCCTCGAAACCTAACACTTCTTTACTTTTTTTACGTAGTCTCACTTAGAGCGAGACATGTTAACGGTGTAAATATGAGACATCTAGGCTAGGCGCTCTAGACTGATCTTTAGCTCACGCTTGCAATAGGTCGCGCCGATCCCAACAATGCGTCCATGAGATTACGCAGCTTTCCGATCAAACCATGAACGACTTGACCTATCCCGACCTTTTTAAGAAAACCGTCCTTGTGACTGGGGCCAGCTCCGGCATAGGCAAAGCCTTGGCCGAACAGTTCGCCAAAGACGGCTATCACGTCGTTCTCTCCGCACGCAGCCAAGACAAATTAGAGTTCATCGCAGAGGATTTACGCTCCCGCTTCAAAGTATTCGCCACCGTCGTCACAGCCGATCTTGAAACACCCGAAGGCGCTCGTAATTTGCATCAGCAGATCAAAGCCAAGGGCATCACTCTCTCCGCTCTCGTGAACAACGCGGGCTTCGGAGTCTTCGGCGAATTTAAAGACACTGAGTTGGCACCTGAAATGGCCATGATGCAACTCAACATGACCTCACTCGTCAGTCTGACTAAACTGTTCATGCCTGACCTCCTCGACACCGAGGGCAAGCTGATGAATGTCGCCTCGACAGCCGCCTTCCAACCAGGCCCCTACATGGCCGTCTATTACGCCACCAAGGCCTTTGTATTGAGTTTTACGGAGGCGCTTGCGGCTGAGCTTGCCGATAGCACGGTGAGTGTCATGGCCTTTTGCCCGGGCCCAACCAGTTCGGGCTTTCAGGACAGAGCGCAGATGCAAGATTCGGCGCTAGTCAAAAACAAGAAACTCCCGAGCGCGGAGCAAGTGGCCACCGAAGGCTATCTCGCGATGAAGCTTGGCCGCCGCGTGTACATCCCTGGCGCCATGAACTGGTTAAAGGCGCAGTCGGTGAGATTCACGCCTCGCAACATGGTGAGCTCCAGATAGAAGTCGTGTTCAAAGTCTAGCCTGCTGATCCGCGCGAAAGTTGCGCTCAAACTCCTTCAAGCGGGAGTCGATTTGTGAGCCGTTGTAATAATCATTGCGTACTTGACGCTGAGCAATTCGCAGTTGCTCCATCGCCGGCATCCACAGGCCATGGGCAGCGTACGCTTCGGCCTGAGCGCGATGCCCAAGGACATCCCGTTTTTGATCAAAATGAACTTCAGACAGGAGGCTCCATAGCTCGCGATCAGAACGATAAAGCTTTAGCTGATCGTCCAAAAAATTCACGGCCGCATCGGGATCGCTTTTCGCCAAGGACTTGGCCTTCAAGTGAATAAATTGCCGCTGCGCGGGGTAACGCGTGAGCGCTGCCTCCACCATATTTAGAGCGACCGCGTATTGCCCCGATGCAAACTCAAGCTGAATCGCCTCCCCTTCGATCATGGCATGGCCAGCAGGCAGGCGCCTTCGAGCTTGGACCAAAGCGGCACGCGCACCGGTGTAGTCCTCTGCAATTCTCTTGGCGACGGCCAAGCCGTACCAAGCGTCAACGCGCTGCCCCACCTCTTTATCGGCGACTAAGCGATTAAAGTAAGCCAAGCTCACACGCTTATGCTCATCCGTTAACAAGCTTGGCGTACTACGTACGACATTGTCGGACTTGGGAACCAAAACGCGTAACTTTGCTTTGACCAAAGCAAAATCGACTGAATCTACTCTTTGTTTATAACGCAACAATAGTAGGCGTGACTGAACATCGCTAATGCGTTCGCCGGTTAAGGGATGACTTCTCACGTACACCGGCAGTCCAACATCGACCAAGGTATGGGCTTGCTGTAAACGCTTGAAGAACTGCAACATGCCTTCGACTTCATAGCCTGCTTGAGACAACATATCGAATCCGACGCGATCGGCTTCGCGTTCGGCATCTCTCGAAAACGCCAACATTTGATCCTGAGCCAAAGAATCCCCAAACAGGGCCACACCGGCAGCCGCTTGCGGATTGGTTGCAACGGCCAAAGCTGCAAGAATTAGGCCCGCAATAGCCGTCACAGACGCTTGCTTGCTTTTGGCGACCATCCTCGACACATGTCGTTGCGTCACGTGACCAATCTCGTGGGCCAGCACCGATGCCACCTCCGATTCACTTTGAGCCGCCAAGAGCAGCCCGGCGTTTAAGCCGATATAGCCACCGGGCAAGGCGAAGGCGTTGATCGAGATGTCGCGCACCGGGAAAAATTCGAACATATAGCCTTGTGCAGCATCGGTGGCGATTAAGGGTGCCGCTAAGCGCGCAAAATAATCCCTGATCTCCCAGTCTTCAATGACCTCGCCTTGGCTCATCATTTGTCGAACAATGGCCTCGCCGATGCGGCGTTCGCTAGAAGGAGATATGTCGGCGCCAGAAGGGTCGCTAAGCCTAGGGACACTGTTACTGGTACTCTGCGCCTGCGCCAGCGTCATGAAGGAATTTGAGGTGGGGCCTAGAACCGGCCCTAAGCTCAGGATTAAGCACAAGGCGAGCACTTGCACTCGCTTCACCCAAGAGATTTTGGACGGGGGAACGACGCGGGAAGTGGGTTTAATACAAGACAAGGTGTAGTGCATCACATCTTTTAAGTCGGGCTTCACTATGATTGCTTACGAGGCGCGCACAATATCTTCTGGCTTGCGCGAAGCCATACCAGAAGTACATTTTAAGGTGATGATCATACGCCTTGGGGGAAAAGGAATGAATACAAAAGCATCGGAAATGCCACGAAAGACCACCGGCGGGACGCCACCGGAGGCCAGCAGCCTCACCCATTTCGATAACGCTGGGCAGGCCCATATGGTCGACATTGGCGACAAGCAGGTCACTCGAAGGATCGCCATTGCAGTCGGCACCATTGCAATGAAGGCGGCAACCCTTGAGCTAGTCAAGGCGGGGACGGCCAAGAAAGGAGATGTTCTCGGCATTGCCCGGGTTGCGGGAATACAAGCCGCCAAGAAAACCTCTGACCTGATTCCGCTATGCCATCCCATTGCGCTCACTCGCGTCACCGTGGATTTTGAGATTGATGAGGCAGCCCAGCAAGTGCACGCTCGCGCGCAGGTGGAGTGCGAGGGTAAGACTGGCGTTGAAATGGAGGCACTCACGGCCTTACAAATTGCACTCTTGACAATCTATGACATGTGTAAAGCAGTTGATCGCGGCATGATCATCAGCAATGTTCGTCTACAGGAGAAACATGGTGGAAAATCAGGAAGTTTCGTTGCCGACTAGGGCGGCAATCTGCATCGTGGTGGCCTGCCTTCTCGGCTTGAGCCTGGGGGTGGCAACACAGGTACGCGCCCAAGCAGAAGCCTCGATTGTTGAGCTGCGCCGCCAAGCGCTGGCTGGCGAGGTGAACGGCATGGCTCGTTACGGACGGGCCATGGCACTTGGCGAAGGGGTCACCAAAAATCAAGAACAGGCACTCGATTGGTTACGCAAAGCCGCAGAACGTGGCAGCGTACAGGCCATGTATTGGTTCGCCTCCATGCTCTACGGCGGCGAAGGGGGCCCAGCCAACCAGACGCTTGCAGTCAGTTGGTTGAAGCGAGCCTCGGAAAATGGCCACCTAAGTTCGATGTTGGTGCTTGCCCAAGCTTATGCAAGCGGTCAGGGCGCGCCACAAAACCAAGCCTTAGCCTACGCCTGGATTTCTATCGTTGCCAATGCCGCGCCGTTGCAAAACCCGCAAAATGCATCGTTGAAAGAATTCAAACAAAAAGCGGTCGATCTACAACAAAATTTGGTCAAGACGCTAGATCCGCAAACAAAAACGAAGGCCGATCAACAGGCAGCCCAATGGGTCGCCGGGACCCAACCGCTCATTGAACCCAGCGGGTCAGCGACAGCAGCTGCGGCCGGAAGCGCCGAACGCACGGCCGCTCTGCCCAGCCAAAACGTCCTACCCGCGACACCTTCCGGCATTGGCTTACCGCCCGCACCCTCACCCGTCCCGGGTTCAGACAACCCGCTCAACCAGCGACCTGCCCCCATTGACCCGTCCAGACAGGCAGTTGAACCGGCCAGGGGCGCAAGCCCAGTCATTGCGCCCAGACCCCCACAAGCGGCGACAGCGGGCGCGAGTCCAGAACTACGACGAGTTTCCAGTGGCACCGCATTCTTTGTGACCATTCAAGGCGTACTGATTACCAACCATCATGTCATCAAGGACTGCAAGCAAATGCGCATTATCGGCGGCCCCGAGGTCAAACTCATGGCGGTCGATATTAAGGAGGACCTTGCCGTGCTGATCGGTCCACCGCTCGGCAAGGCGGTTAATTTCAGAGCCAGCGACCGGGTCTCCCAAGGGGAGGAGGTGCTAGCTTACGGCTTTCCTTTACAGAGCGTCTTGGCGACATCCGGGCAAATTGGTGCGGGCCTCGTCTCCGCCACCAGCGGACTACGCAACAACGCGTCCCAACTTCAGGTTGATGTGCCCTTCCAAGTCGGCAATAGTGGCGGGCCTTTATTAGATCGTCAGGGCCAATTGGTGGGCATGACCGTCGCCAAACTCAACGCACTTCAAATGGCGAGAGTCACTGGCGACATGCCCCAAAACGTCAACTTTGCCATTAAACATAGCGTCATCAAACGCTTCCTCGAGACCCATCGCTTGCAGTACCAACAAACGAATAATCGAGGCAAACTCGACATCAGCGCCATCGCCGATGAGGCCAGGACTTATACTGTCGCCCTTGAATGCTTGGCATAAATAAAAGTAAGACCGCTTGACACTACTGACTCTGATTTCGGCCGAATTGGCCTATGGTGACTTCCCTCTTCTCGATGCGGCCGATTTCTCGATCGTGGCGGGTGACCGTGTCGGCCTGATTGGCCGCAATGGTACGGGTAAGTCAAGCCTTTTAAATGTTCTTTCTGGCTCACGCAAAATAGACGATGGCCAGTTGGTGTTTCGCGACGGCCTGCGGGTTGTCATGGTGGAGCAAGAGCCTGTCTTGCCGCCTGCAGACACGCTACAAGACAGCCTGCTCCTACGGGCCGGAAAACAGTTTAGCGAGGATGAGCGCGACCGCTGGACCATGCTCGCCAAATTGAGCAGCATGGCCGATCAGCTAGGGGTCGATCTCTATCGCTCACCGGCCGCTCTGTCAGGAGGCGAGCGTAAACGCGCCGCACTGGCCTTGGCGTTGGCGCTCTCGCCTGAACTGCTCTTGCTCGACGAACCCACCAACCATCTGGACATCGAAGCCATTGGAAAGCTGGAGAGCATGCTGGTCAAAGGGCCAACCTTGATCGTCATCACGCATGACCGACGCTTTTTGGATCAGGTCAGCACCCGAATTGTCGAGCTGGATCGCGGCGTACTGCGAAACTATGAGGGCAACTACACCACCTATGAACGTCTGAAAGCCGAGCAGCTCGCCTTCGAAGCGACCTTCAACCGCAAGTTCGACAAGTTCTGGGCTCAGGAAGAAATTTGGATTCGCAAGGGCGTAGAAGCGCGTCGCACCCGTAACGAAGGGCGGGTTCGCAGACTAGAGGATTTACGAAAGCAGCGCACCGACCGTCGAGATACCTTGGGTACGGTACGCATGAGTATCGACTCCAGTGAGCGCTCTGGCAAGCGGGTGGCTGAGCTCATCGACGTCGGCAAAACCTTCATCACCACTGAGGGCGTCGAAAAGACCGTCATCGACAATTTTTCTTGCCTCATCCAAAGGGGCGACCGCGTAGGCTTCATTGGTCCGAATGGCGCGGGCAAAACAACCTTGCTTAAAATCATTCTGGGGCAGCTTGCCGCCGACACAGGCGAAGTGTTGTTGGGTACCAAATTGCAAACGGCTTACTTTGATCAAATGCGCGATCAGTTGAAGCCAGATGCGACTGTCGCTGAAACGATTAGCCCCGGCTCCGACTGGATTGAGATCAATGGTCAACGCAAGCATGTCATGAGTTATCTGGGCGACTTTTTATTCTCGCCCAAGCGCGCAGGCTCACCGATTCGGAGCCTCTCAGGTGGGGAGCGCAATCGCTTGTTATTAGCAAGGCTCTTCGCGCAACCGGCCAATCTACTGGTGCTCGATGAGCCCACCAATGATCTAGACATGGAATCGCTAGAGTTGCTGGAGTCGACGCTCCAGGATTATGCGGGCACCTTACTCTTGGTCAGTCATGACCGAACTTTCCTTGACAATGTCGTGACCCAAGTGATCGTGTCCCAGGGCGAGGGTCGCTGGCAGATGGAGGTCGGCGGCTATAGTGATTGGCAACTGCGCCAGATCGCCTTGCAAAAAGCAGCCATGCAAAGTAAGTCCACCAATGGCGCGGCGTTAAGCATCGGTGGTGATGGCGCCAGTAAAGGGCCAGGGGGTTCGTTGACGACTAAAGTGGTTCTACCAGTCAAGGCTAAATTAAGCTTCAAAGAGCAACGTGAGCTCGACGCCTTTCCGAAGGAAATTGATGCGCTCGAAAAAGAACAGCAAAATCTACAAGCAAGCATGCTCCAAGCGGATTACTTCAAGCGCCCAGCCGACGAGCAGAGACAGCATCAGCTTCGGCTTGATGCGATTGAAGCGGCTCTACTGGTGAAGCTTGAACGTTGGGAAGTGCTCGAAGCGCGGGTCAGCTGAGCATTCGGGCCGTGACTGATCTTTTGACAAAACCCTATCCATAAAAAAGGGCGGTCAAACTTCACAAGAAGTATGACCGCCCCTATATCAAGTGGCGTAGCCTCTAGAAAGATTAGAAGGTATGACGCACGCCAAACTCAAGCCCGGAGCTGTTTCCACCTGCGGTAGTAGGAGCATATCCTCCACCCACTGAGAACGACTTACCGACGCCTTTGTTATTCACTTGAGAGTAGGTGCTGTACAAAGCCGTACGCTTGGACAAGTCGTAGACATAGCCAAGAGCCACTTGATTTGCATCGCTAGCGACACCGGTCGCGCTCAGTGCCGTATAGGCAAAACGCAATTGGCCGGGTCCAACGGCCCATTGAGTTCCAATCATATTGATGGTCGTCTTGGTGTTACCCACCTTATTTTGACCCCAGAGATACATTAACTTGGCTGGACCGAACTGGTAGTTGGCGCCGAAGTTACTCTGCGTGAAATCACCGGTGGCATATTTAGTTTTACCGGTTGCAGCAGCGATGCTCAAGGGGCCACTGGCATAAGCCAAACGCGCACCCACATAGCCGCCATCATCTCCTGCGGCACCGGCTGCCAGTTGCTGCTGCTCGCCAGTCGCCCACATTACGTTTGCGCTAAACCCGCCTAGACCAGAAGGCGTGAAATAACCAATCGAGTTCGAGGCCCGAACATTAGTTCGTACGGTCGTACCGCCAGCATTCACCGGGTAAAACAATTGCCCAGAGTTGCCTACGCCATTCGTACCAAAGGGATGCATCGCCGTTGTCAGGTTAGTAAAGGAAGGCACATAGTCACGGCCTAGACGAATTTCGCCCCATCCGCCTTCAAGGCCAAGGGTTGCGCGTCGCCCAAAGGTTAGTGCTCCGCCGCCCACTGAATCCTTGTTATTGGTGCTGGTGTTGCCGCCCGTGCCTGCGTCGCCATTGAATGCAGCCTCAAGCCAAAAGTTAGCCTTGAGACCACCACCGAGATCCTCAACGCCGCGAAATCCGAGGCGGCTGGAGGTATTCCCATCGGTGGAAATTAAGGTTGCAGATCCTGGTCCGCTTGCATTCGCAAACAAGATGCCGGTGTCGTACACACCAAACATCGTGACTGAACCCATTTGCGTTTGAGCCTGGGCGGCCGAAACGGACAAGCCTGCAACAGCAAGCGCGATCATTTTTAACTTCATAGTGCCTCCGGGATACTAAATAAATTTTCTGAGAGGCCCGATTGTAGAAGACCTTTTCTTACAACTTTGTGACGGCGGTCAAAAGTCGTGAAGATTTGCATAAAAACAACAGTTCGAGCTTCATGCAAGTGGTTAGCGCACCGAGCTTTTGACGGCGCTTGTCTGACCTAACGGTCTAACGAAAAAACAACGTCGCCAAACCGAGGAAAATGAAAAATCCCATGCTGTCAGTACTAAAGGTCAATAACACGGACGATCCCATCGCCGGATCCCGTCCAAGTTTTTGAAGGGCAAGCGGCACAAACATGCCGACCACGGCTCCCAACAGGAGATTTAAGATCATGGCCAACATCATGGTGAAGCCAAGAGTCATCCCGAACGGTGAATCGCTGTAGAGCCACCAAGCGAACAAACCCGCCAAGGTTCCCCACATCACGCCATTGGTGCCCGCGATGGCAAGCTCTTTAATCAAGAGGCGACGGGCATTCGAGGCATTGGTTTGCCCGAGGGCCAGTGAACGAATCACCAAGGTCATGGTTTGATTGCCCGAGTTGCCCGCAATACCGGCGACGATGGGCATTAAGGCAGCCAGCGCCACCACTTTGCTGATCGTGCCCTCAAACGCGCCAATCACTCGTGACGCAAAAAACGCCGTGCACAAATTCAATCCTAACCAAAGCCAGCGGTTTTTAGCGGATGCCCATACGCTTGCAAACAAGTCTTCGTCTTCACGCAAGCCCGCTTGGTTCAAAATATCAGCATCGCCTTCTTCTTGAATCACATCGACCGCTGCGGCAATCGTCAGGCGACCAATTAAGCGACCTCCAGGGGCGACCACCGGCGCGGACACCAAGTCATAGCGCTGGAAGGCTTTGGCGGCCTCGCTCGCTGCATCCAGCGCGTTGAGCGTCAGCACGTCGCGGGCCATCACATCTTCCACCATCACTTCAGGCTCATTCACCAGCAGCCGGTCAAGCGACAAGGTGCCGAGCAAGTTGTCCTCGCGATCAACTACGAATACTTTATCGGTATGGTCAGGTAGGGCATCAAAGCGTCGCAAATAACGCAAGACCACCTCCAGACTCAGGTCTTCGCGCACCTTCACGAGGTCGAAATCCATACGTGCGCCCACTGATTCCTCGGGGTAGGACATGGCCGTGCGCAGTTGCTCGCGCTCCTCGGGGTCCAGGCCTTCGCTAACCTCTTCCACCACTTCGCGGGGCAGATCGGGTGCGAGGTCGGCAATCTCATCGGCATCGAGTGTTTCAACCGCGTCGACCAGTTCCTCGGTATCCATCGAGGCAATCACGCTCTCGCGTACCGGCTCCGAGAGCTGTAAAAGCACATCGCCATCGAGCGACGCCTTGATCAGTTCAAACACCACCAAGCGTTCATTGCGCGGCAAAGCCTCCAACACGAAGGCGATATCGGCCGGGTGTAAGGGGTCAATGGCTTCGCGCAAGTCCTTGAAGTCGTACTTCAGGGCTAGCTGCTCGATCAATTCACCCAGTAAGCCCTGATCTCTTAGGTCTTCACGTCCTGCCAGATCGGCCAGCACGGGGTGATCAACCAAGAGCGCCTGAACACGCTCGAGCGCCACCGCAGCGGCTTCATGGTCCGCTGGCGCTTGGGGCTCGAGATTGGTCTGTTCGAAAGGGGCGTTCATGGTGTTTAAAAGAGTCTTAGGGCAGGTTGGTACTCGTAGGGCCAGTTGCGGGGGGTCGTGTTTCTGGCGCGATTATCACCGATCAAATAGAATAAGGGTATTGGTGCTCCATCTCTGGGTCTGAGACCTTACTTTTTTCTGCCTTGAGATGAGTTAAACGGGAAGCTAATCAGCGCTGCCCCCGCAACGGTACGATGAACGGACTCTGAACCTAGGCTTTGCGCTTCCTGTGCGCCAGCCTAGGCTAAAAGGATTCCACTTTGATGACAACGCCACTGGTCGGCAGAAGACTGGGAAGGCTCATTAAGGTCGTTCATCAGCCCGGATACCGGCCAATGCACCGAGTGGAGCAATCCACTTGTTTCGTCACGACCTGCGGGGAAGCGGGTTAGGCGCTTTCGGCTTCTTGGACTCTATGAAACCCCTCTCTCTTTTTGGCCTCACGGCCCTGCCTACCCTTGTCAGTGGCGTATTTAGTGGCGCATTGTTTGCGCAAACCTCATCGCCCTCACCGTCTTTGCCAACCCCCTCCTCGCCTAGCGCGACCTTGCAACCGGAAGTCGTCGTTACGGCGACCCGCGAAGCAATTCCTGTAAACCAGGCCATTGCCGACGTCACCATTATTGGCCCGACCGAGTTGCAACGTAACCCCGCCCGCAATCTCGCTGAGTTGTTAGCACAACAAGCCGGGCTTGAAATTTCCATGAGTGGCGGCCTCGGGGCGACCAGCTCAGCCTTCCTGCGCGGCACCAACTCTAACCATGTCCTGGTGTTGATCGATGGCATGCGTTTTGGTTCCGCCACCGCAGGTAACCCGGCGCTCGAGAACATTGCGCTGGGACAAATCGAGCGCATTGAAATCGTACGCGGCCCGATGAGCAGCCTGTACGGCAGCGACGCCCTGGGCGGTGTGATTCAGATCTTTACCAAAACCGGTGAAGGCTTGGGCAATCGCTTCATCCCCAATGCCCAAGTCACGCTTGGTTCACAGGGCTTCGGCCAACTGAGTACAGGTTTCGCAG
>JAYVKZ010000501.1:0-19692 GCA_043767985.1 Betaproteobacteria bacterium | reverse complement strand
GCAGGTGTCATTTCGGCGAGTGCCGCACAACTGCGTGCATAGCCGTCCGGGCATTGCCCCATCAGTGATTCGCGAACCAACGCAGTCGCGGCCAGACGTGAGCGTTTCGTCTCGCTCGCTGTGGAGGCGAGCACTAGGGCGTCCGCAATGGCCTGCATACCTGCCACACCTTCCGCGTGCGCCTTTTGACCTCTAGCCCGAAGCGCGGCTCGCGCGCCCTCTGGCGGGGCAAGCAGTGGGCCGAATAAGGCCAGGCTGCGCACCCGTGAGGGCTGACTTGCGGCGAGGTGGGCGGCAACAATGGTTCCCATGGAGTGAGCCACGACGTGGGCACTTGCGATGCTGTTAGCATCCATCACCCGCATAACTGCATTCACGAAACGATCACAACTTAGCGCACCTTCTACGCGGTGTGAACGACCCGAGCCAGGTAGATCGAGACGGAGCGTCCGATGACGAGCAAAGACGGACATCACTGGCGACCACGTGTTGGCATTACCGCCCAGGCCATGGATTAACACGACGGCCTCACCCTCGCCTGCAAGCTCTACCGCCATTCGATCAACGAAACTGAAGGTCATAGGTCGGGTCGTTCTCGTTAAGCTAAGCTCAAACCAAAACGAGTCCGTGCGGAGTTGATTTCTGGTTGCTTGTAGAACACCCCATCTTTCATCACCGACAAAATTCGGTTGGGGTCTTGCAACAAGGCGATATTCGCAAGAGGATCGCCATCTACAAGAAGAAGGTCCGCCAAAAAACCATCCTTGATCTGACCCAACTCGTGGCCCATCATCATAATTTGCCCGCCCAATTTTGTGACTGAGAGAAGGGCCTCCATCGGCGTCATGCCAAGGTACTTTACAAAGTACTCAAGGTCTTTGGCATTGGTGGTATGGGGAATCCAGGCAAAGCCGTAGTCGCCGCCCGGTAAAACACGAATGCCACGCTTATGCATTTTGCGAAGACTCTCAGTCGCGGCTTCAAGCTCGCGGTGATAGCCCATACCCTTGGCAATTTCTGGCGTAATGCCCCAGGCGCTGGCGTTGAACGAGGTTTCAATCAGCCATGCGATACCGGGCGCCACGAAATGCTTATCTTTATTGGCTTCCAACATATCGAGCGCTTCTTCATCGGCGTAGCTGGCATGGAAGATGAGCTCGATACCGTACTTGACGCATTGCTTAATGGATCTTGCTGATCGCGCGTGGGCGGCGAGCCGTTTGTTGCGCATACGAACCTCTTCAACCGCTACCTCAATTTCCGCATCGGTCACCGGTGAAAATTCTGCTGGAATACCAGCGATATATTCACCGGAGAGATTGAGCTTGATGGTATCGACGCCATACTTTAGAAACATGCGCACCACTTTGCGCATTTCATCCGCACCATTGACCACGGCACCAAAACTAAACTCTGGAAAGGGAAGGTGGGACAACATCTCGTCACCCAAGCCGCCAGGCACCGTGATTTCCTGGCTTGCTGCCAAATAGCGAGGCCCAGGAATTTGGCCTGAGTTAATCGCATTACGAGTCACGACGTCCAAACGAGGCTTGGCCGTCGCCGCGCCAATGCAAGACGTCCAACCGGCTTCCAGGTAGCGCTTGGCGATATGCGCACACCAAAGAATGTGCTCTTCCGTGGGCATTCTTTGAATGGCGTTGAGAGTCGGCTGATCGTTCCAAGAAAAGTGCGTATGCGCCTCGACCATGCCGGGCATCAACGTCGCTCCAGCACCGTCAATGACTTTGACGCCAGGACTTGCTAAAGCTCTGGCGCCACGACCTACTTGAGCAATGCGATTGCCCGCCACCAATACTTCTCCGTTGAAAGGGAGCGCCCCAGTACCATCGAAGATTCGAACATTGGTGAACAATACATTGGCCATTGTTTGCTTACTCGCTACTTGCTGATCACGTTGGTTTTGCTGCAATGCACAAGACTGTCGGCTCAATATGAGACGACAGTCTCTTGTTTGGGTGGAGATAATATCGGCGACCTTATAATGCGTCAAGCAGAAAATTTGTTCACTGTCCCTTCTTTCGTTAGGGGCCTAGAGTTTTGATTTTGATGGGCTCAGAGTCATGAGAGCGGTTCAACCGACGAGTACGATTCAATTCGATTCTGGCAAACCCAATGCCAGAGCACGCATGCTCAATCTCTTGCTGAGCACAGCCATGGACTTAATGAGGGCGGGCAAAATTCCGTCGGTGAGCGAGGTCGCGGCTGCGGCTAAAGTGTCGCGTGCGACTGCTTATCGTTATTTCCCGACTCGTAGCGCCTTGGTTTCTGCCGTCGTAGATGTGAGTCTTGGGCCGGTGCGGGCGTGGGCCTCAGAGTCGGTCGATGGCAAGGAACGCCTGGAGCAACTCTTTGATGCGACCTTCCCGCGCTTTAGAGATTTTGAAGCACCCTTGCGGGCCGCCCTACAACTCTCGCAAGAGCATTGGCTGCTATCGCGTGCGGGGGAGCTTAACGAAGAACAGTTTAAGCGTGGCCATCGCATGACCTTGCTTGATCGGGCCGCTTCACCCCTTAAGAGCAGCATGGCCCCAAAAACCTATCAACGGCTCATGCATGCCTCGTCCGTGATTTACGGCATTGAACCCTATGTTGTCCTGAAAGATATGTGGGGTGCGACCGATGCTGAGACTGTGGCCGTCACGCGTTGGATGCTTAAAGCCCTGGTGGATGCGGCGCTGCGTGAGGCGCAGGCCGCAGGGAAAAAGCCCAAGAAAACCTAATGGTTTGAATGGATAGGCGCAGCGCTCGTGATTTCAGCGGTTTTGACTGGGCCTCGTCCGCTAAACCGATCTAGTGCCAAATAAAGCACCGGCGTGATAAACAAAGTCACTGCTTGAGAGAACACCAAACCACCGACGACGGCCAAGCCTAGAGGCTGGCGTAGCTCTGCGCCAGCACCAATGCCCATGGCAATCGGCAGTGCCCCCATCATTGCCGCCAAGGTGGTCATCATGATCGGCCGAAAACGCAAGATACAAGCTTCGCGAATCGCATCAAAGGGTGTCATACCGTGATTGCGTTGCGCATCGAGGGCAAAGTCAATCATCATGATGGCGTTCTTCTTGACGATGCCAATCAGCAGCAAGATCCCAATCGTGGCGATGATGGTGAGGTCTTGCCCGAACAGCATCAAAGTACCGAGCGCGCCCACTGCCGCTGAAGGTAGCCCGGCAAGGATCGTGAGAGGGTGTATGTAGCTCTCATACAGCACACCGAGCAATACGTAGATCACCAGCAAAGCGCCAATAATCAGAATCGCCTGGCTTCCCTGCGAGTTCTTGAAGACTGCCGCATCGCCACCGTATTTGGTGATGATCGAGCTCGGCATGCCGATGGCATCACGCTCTTTTTCGATTTTTGCGGTTGCATCACCAAGGGCTGCTCCTGGGCCGAGGTTGAAGGAGATTGTGACGGCTTGCAATTGTCCGACGTGGTTGATCGAGGTAGGGCCAACCGTCCGTTCGACCGTTGAAAACGCCGACAACGGTACTAAGCCGCCCGTGCTTGATCGAACAAAAATATTGGCCAGGGCGCTCTCATCTTTTTTCGCCTCAGGCGCAACTTCCATAATGACCTGGTAGCTATCCGAGGCCAAATAAATGGTCGATACTTGGCGCTCACCGAAGGCGCTGTAGAGGGAGTTACGAATCGTCTCAATGGACACGCCTAGGGTATTGGCACGGTCCCGGTCGATTTTTAGTTGGGCGATCAAGCCACGCATTTGCGCATCGCTGGTCACGTCGCGGAACAAGGGATCGTTACGCATGCGCTCTTGTAGGCGTATGGCCCACTCATTGATCTCATCGGCTTTGACACTTTGCAAAATATATTGGAACTGAGCCTTACTCGGCCGCCCACCCAACTGCAAATTTTGAATCGGACGCATAAAGACATTGATGCCAGAGACTTCACGAAGTTTTTTGCGCATGCCCTCAATCACATCTTTCATGGGAGCGCGTTCTTTCATGGGCTTAAGCGTCACAAACATTCGGCCCACGTTTTGGGACCCTTGGCCGCCGTTAAATGAGGTGACGACGGCAACGGCCGGGTCGGCTCTAAACACTGCGGCGGCTCGTTCCTGAAGGCGAACCATTTCCTGGAAAGAAACGTCTTCTGAAGCTTCGGTAGATACGGTAATCTGACTAATATCTTCCTGCGGAAAAAAGCCTTTAGGAATGATCATGGAGAGCCATACCGTGGCGGCCAAGGTCCCTAGAGCGACCAGCAGTACCAATTTGCGCCAGCGCAGAGCCAGATCAAGCATCCAGGTGTAGCCGCTAAGCATCGCGTTGAAGCCGCGCTCGAAAGCACGAACGATAAAGCCAGGCTTACGCATTTTTGATTCTTCTTTGAGCCAGCGGCTCGCGAGCATCGGCACCAAGGTGAGCGACACGAAGGCCGACACAACAATCGCCAAGCCAACCACCACAGCAAACTCATGAAACAGCAAGCCAATCACCCCGGGCATGAAGAAAATCGGGATGAACACGGCAATGAGTGAAGACGATATGGAGAGAATCGTGAAGCCTACTTCTCGGGAGCCTTTCAACGCCGCTTGAAAGGGTGGCACGCCTTCTTCGACATGGCGCATGATGTTTTCCAACATCACAATCGCATCGTCGACCACCAAGCCCACTGCGAGTGTGAGGCCAGCAGGGAAATATTGTCGAGACTGTATCCGAGGCCCCATAGGAGTGCCACAGCTCCTACGAGCGATACAGGCAACGAAAGTGTTGGGATAAAGGTTGCGATAAAGCGGCGCAGAAACAGGAAAATGACCAAGACAACAAGAACAACGGTCCCGATCAGGGTTAAATTAACGTCATGGAGCGCTTCGCGGACCGAGCGAGAACGATCATTCACCGGCGTCATCGTGACCGATTGCGGCATTTGGCTCGACAGGTTCGGCAGCGCAGCGCGCACCGCATCGACCACCCTAACGGTGTTGGCCCCAGGCTGACGAAGCACAGCTAAAACGATGGACGGATCACCGTTCAGATTGGCATAACTCTTGGTCGTTTCAACACTGTCTTCCACGAGCGCGATATCACGCAGTCTGACCGGGTTGCCGCCCTTGGTCGATACGATAAGATCGGCAAACTCGGCCGCATTTTTTAGTTGTCGATTGGCTTGCAATGTCAGCATCTGCGAGGGACCATCCAAGGTGCCCACCGGCGTGTTGACGTTTGCGGACTTGAGTGCGGCTGAGAGTTCATCTAAACCAATATTTCTGGCCGCAAGGGCCTCGGGTAACACCCGGACACGGATCGCAAAACGTTTGGCGCCAAAAATATTGACTTGGGCGACGCCCGTGATCGTCGATAAAGTCGGCGAGATGAGATGTTCCGCGTAATCTTGCAAATCGGACAATTGCATCGACGGCGAGGTCATCGCAATGATCAGCACCGGCGCGTCGGCAGGATTCACTTTGCGATACGAAGGTGGGATGGTCATCTCAACCGGTAGGGCGCGCTGGGCACGCAGCAAGGCGGCTTGAACGTCGACTGCAGCGGCGTCGATGTTGCGGCCCTCTTCAAATTCCAAGGTGAGCGAAGTATTGCCTAAGGTACTGCTTGAGCTGATCGTCGCCAAGCCGGGGATGGTTTGGAATTGCTTCTCTAAGGGGAGGGCAACCGATACCGCCATGTTCTCGGGACTAGCACCGGGCAGAATGCCGATCACGCTGATCACCGGCGTGTCGTAGCTTGGCAAAGCGGCCACAGGGATTTGGCGATAGGCGATCACCCCCGCCACGACCCACCCTAAATTGAGGAGTACCGTCATCACCGGACGGCGGATAAAGAGCTCAGAAAGATTCATGGTTTTGATTTCTCCGCTGGTTTTTCACCGGACTTCTCAGAGGCTTTAGGGGCGGATTTATCAGCCCCTTTTTCTGAGGGCTTATCTGCTTTGTCGGTCGGTCCTTTGTCAGCGCCCTTATCGCCACCTTTACTGCCGGCTTTGCCGCCACCATCTCGTGGTCGCTCGACAGCGGTCGAGCCGGGCCGTAA
Source organism: Betaproteobacteria bacterium (assembly GCA_043767985.1). Taxonomy (GTDB): domain Bacteria; phylum Pseudomonadota; class Gammaproteobacteria; order Burkholderiales; family Burkholderiaceae_E; genus JAPOKJ01. The sequence continues at coordinate 13,660 of JAYVKZ010000501.1, read as the reverse complement.
GTTTTGACGACCATCCAGCGCAATTCGCTCACCAGGTTTTAGGCCAGTGACGGCCGCTTCCTCGCCAAAGTTTTGGACAATCTGTACCGGGCGCACCGCCGCCTTGTTGTCTTTATCGATGACATACACAATCGAACCACGGATGGTTTGAATGATGGTCGCTTGTGGGATCACGATGGCGTCTTTGAGGGCTTCAATTTGCACGCTGACATTCACGAAAGCACCCGGCCAAAGCGCTTGGTCTTTATTATCGAAGAGTGCTTTGGCTTTGACAGTGCCCGAATTGGTATCAACCGCTGTGTCCACAAAACTCAGCTTGCCGTTCACGCTTTTGCCAGACTCTGGAAAGGTGACCCGGACCTGCGCGCCACCCGACTTTAAGATCGACAAGACACTGCTCAGATTGCGCTGAGGAAGGTTGAACGCCACCGCAATGGGGTCTAGCTGCGTAATGGTCACCATGGGCGTTTGGTTGGCTTGTACGGCGCTGCCTTGGAATACTGAAATGGTCCCAATACGACCGGCACCCGGCGCGACGATACGGCTATAACTAAGTGGAATTTTGGCCGCCGCCAAGGCAGCCTTGTCTGCATCTAGAGCCGCCTTGTCCGCAGCGATGACAGCATTTTGAGCATCTACATTGGACTGGGCTGTGTCGAGCGCTCCCTGCGATACAAAGTTCTTTTCGACCAATTGCTTGCTGCGAGCCAACTGTCTCTGGGACTCGGCCAAAGCGGCTTCGTCCTTTGCGATTTGAGCCACCGATTTGGCAACCTGGGCCTGTGCCTTATTGACGTTGGCTTCATCTGGACGCGCGTCGAGAGAGAAAAGAAGCTCGCCCTTACGAACGAATTGTCCTTCCTTAATGTGCACGTTAGTGACTACACTGGTCATTTGCGAGCGCACATCGACACTCGAAACCGGTGTGACTGCGCCCGTCGCTTGTAAGAAGATGGGAAGATCTTTTTGTTGCGCCCTCACCGAAGAAATGCTGACTGGCGGGCCGCCTGCCCCACCCGGACCCGAGCCTGGGGGAGGGCCTCCTTTGCCAGGGCCTGCTGCAACGCCAGGGCCTGCTGCACTCCCAGGCCCAGCACTGCCAGCGGTGCCAGCGGTGCCAGGACCGGTTGGGGCACCCGCCGAGCTTACCGGCCCAGCGCCTGTAGCGGCGCCACCTTGAGCGCCCGACGCCCCAGCAGGTGCGGCACCTCCTGGGTTGCCCGCTGGATTCCCAACGTTGGGGGTCTGCGCACCCGGTGCGGGCGTAGCTTGCCCGGAGCTTTGAGCGACTGCCGTGCCCCCCGCTGTCGGGGCTGGAGTCTCGGTCTTCGCACCACAAGCAACGACCGCCAAACAGCACAGCGTGTACATTGAGGTAGCCAAGAAGGTTTGCTTATGCTTTAAAAAATTGCTTGAATGCATTGCGTGGTCTTCGTACTTCTTCATGTCAGGTTCTTATCGTTCAATATCTCTAGCGCGAATCGTTATTTCTGATGCGCTCTGGGCCTAGGCCAGACGTGCTTCTGAGCTTGATAACAGTTTTTTTGCATCATGCACAGGCATTTGTTGGTGTCGAAAAGTTTTACGAAGTATCTCAAGGCCTGCGTTGAGTGCCTTAAGCTCAGGCGAGGACAGGCCTTTCATGGCCTGCGCAAAGTCTTTGCGTGCTTCAGCGCGAATGGTCTGGAGCTGTAGTTGGCCCGCACTACTAATGTGCAGCATTGAGCGGCGCCGATCCCGAGAATCATTAGCGACCAGGATGGAGCCGGACCGCATCAAGCGGTCAACCATGACCGAGGCGGTTGCCTTGGTCACGCCCATGAAGCTAGAGACCTCCGTCACACTGCAGCCACGATTGCGTGAGATAAACGCAAGGCATCGAAACTGGGGTACCGTAAGCTGCTCGCCCACATGGCTTCGAAGACTGAGGCGCATCGTGTCCATGACCCCGGGAATGGTGTCGATCAGTGCGGCGGCCGAACTCTCTAAGGCGCTAGCGCTGGGAGCTATGGCGACGCGCTCGCTGGGTGCATTGGCTAGCTCGGAGTCCGCAATACTCAAGGTGTTTTTGTTGCGTTGCCGCATAAATTGCATTCCTACCCGCGCCAAAAAGATCGTGGTTTCTGAAGAACCCACCGGACTCTAGGCCTAACCCCGACGCCACCGATTCATTTTTATTATTAGTTTGAGTATCTAAGTATATTGCAAGCTCACTTTCGGCTATGCTCTAGGTTTCCAATATTCGATCCTCTTTCCGGATCGCAGCAAACTTTGCATGTTCCGCAAGCGTTTTGAAATCACTCTAAAGGAGCCCTGGCCATGAATGCACCAGACCGCGAACAACTAAAAGCCCTGAATGCCAGTCAAAATCTGGATATGAACTCTTGGTGGATGCCGTTTACGGCCAACCGCCAGTTCAAGGCCAATCCTCGCATCCTGGCCAAGGCCAGTGGGATGTTCTACGAATCCCTCGACGGGCGCGAAATTCTGGATGCATGTGCAGGCCTGTGGTGTGTCAACGCCGGTCATGGCCGCGAAGAAATCGCCTTGGCAGTAGCACAACAGGTGCGCGATTTAGACTTTGCGCCAGCTTTTCAAATGGGCCATCCTGTAGGATTTGAGTTTGCCTCCAAGCTGACTAGTCTCGCCCCCGGTTACGACAAAATTTTCTTCACGAACTCTGGCTCCGAGGCGGTTGATAGTGCGTTGAAGATAGCCTTGGCCTATCATCGGGCTAAAGGCGATGCGACGCGCACCCGTCTAATCGGGCGCGAACGCGGATATCACGGTGTGGGTTTTGGTGGTATTTCGGTGGGCGGCATGGTTAGCAATCGCAAAGCCTTTTCAGCTAACCTGATCCCAGGCGTAGATCATCTGCCTCACACCCATAATTTGCAACAGAACGCCTTTAGTCGCGGCCAACCGGCTTGGGGCGCTGATCTCGCTAACGAGCTGGAAGACCTGGTCGCCTTGCATGGTGCGGAAACTATTGCGGCAGTCATTGTCGAACCCGTCGCCGGTTCAACCGGCGTCTTAGTTCCCCCTCAGGGCTATTTGCAGCGCTTACGCGAGCTTTGTACCAAACACGGCATTCTTTTGATTTTTGACGAAGTCATCACAGGCTTTGGTCGCTTGGGCAAGCCTTTTGCCTCGCAGCGTTTTGGTGTGCAACCCGATATGTTCACCACTGCCAAAGGCATCACCAATGCGACCGTTCCGATGGGCGCAGTGTTTTGCAAGCAGGCGATCTATGATGGCCTCATGAACGGCCCTGCGGCTGCTATTGAGCTATTCCACGGTTACACTTACTCTGGTCATCCTTTGGCCTGCGCCGCGGGTTTGGCGACCATTGGAATTTACGAGCGCGAAGGGCTCTTAACTCGTGTTGCGTCTATAGAAGAAGAGTGGGCTGACGCTGTGCATTCGCTCAAAGATTTACCCAATGTGATTGATATTCGAAACATTGGCTTGATTGGTGCCATTGAACTCAAGCCCCGCGAAGGTGCACCCGGAGCGCGAGCTTATGATGTGATGGTTGCCTGTTTTGAAGCGGGTTTGCTCCTTAGGGTTACCGGCGAAACCATCGCGCTGTCGCCTCCGCTGATTGTTGAGTCTAAGCACATTGATCGGATCGTGACGACGCTGCGCTCAGTGTTGCTAAAGCTGGCCTAAAAAGCTGAAAACCTACTTAGCTCGCCGTCGCTGCGCCTTTAAGAGGCGAGCGATTGGTGTCTGAGGGGAGGAAGTTGACCAGGGTGAGCGTAATCAGCCCAATGATGGCCATGGTATAGAGCAAAGTCTCAAACCCTTTTGCTTTGACGACCGGGCCGAGCAAGTAGACAGCCAACGAGCTGACACCAAACGAAATCGCGAGTCGCACACCTGACACCCTGGAGCGCATGCTGTTGTCCACATAGCGCACGATCAAGGCGTCGGTGAAGGGAATCGCGCCAAATACTGAGATCATGAAGAGCATGGCGGTGATAAAGAGTGCCCAACCTTGCGCTTGGGCGGCCAGATAGAACAAGGGCGTTTGAATGATGGCAACCATGAGATATACCCGTTTCAAAGGGTAGCGATCCAACAGTGCGCCCACGACCAGTTGCGCAAACGAGGCCACCACGTAGATACCAGCCAACATTAAGCCCAGCATCGCCGGGTCTTCCACCACCCCCCGGAAGCGCTCCCGCAAAAGCTCGGCATTGCCATTGGTAGTGAAGTTAAAGATCAGGCTAGAGGTAATGGCCGTCATGGTCATCACCGCTACAATTCGCACCATGGTGGCTCGGTCGATAGCGCTTGCCCCGGCCTTTTTCTTGGCAGGTGCCGATATTTCTTGTGGTGCAATCTTCATGAATACGAAGCCGAGAGCAATGCTAATGACGCCTGGCACCACGAAGGCCGTACGCCATCCGAAGAACTTGACGAGCAAGCCGGTCACCAAAGCGGCAACCGCGATGCCCAGGTTGCCCGCGAGTCCATTGACGCCAATCGTGATGCCGGGCTTGGCGGCGTCCTGTAGCAACATTGGAATACCTACCGGGTGATAGATCGAGGCAAAGCAGCCTAGTAGGCCGAGGGCGATGGCGATTTGCCAAGGGCTTTGAGTCAATGACACCACGATGGCGGAAGCGCCAATACCGATAAAGAAAATGACCATCATTTTGCGTCGGCCCCAGCTATCGCCGAGCTTGCCCGAAGGCATGGAGCCAATGCCGAACATAAAGAACGCGCCGACCGAGTAAGGCATCATGTCCTCCCACCGTGCCAGGCCAAAGTCCGAGGCAATCGTGGTCACTGCGGTCGCAAAGATCAGCAGGAACATATGATCGACTGCGTGTGCAATGTTAAGCAAGAGCCGGGTAGGGGTGTTCATGGCTGATCCTGATGGGCTTGACAAATAAGTTAGTTTAAATTATCGCACTCCGTAGGTACGAATGCGTTCAGATCTTTCAATCCATTGATTTGCGTGGATTTTGGGATGTGATTTGCTAAGCTTGGCCCAACTGCTCAGAATGCGCGCATGAATAAGAATCTCCAATTGTTTCGCGCAAGACGCATCCACTTTGTTAGCCGAGTCAGTGGGCTCCTAATCATTACACTTTTAGGCGCCTGCGCTAGCGCCTTAAACTCGGGACGTTCGGACAGCGCTGGAAATCGCACGCTGGCGCTCGCCTCCCCAGCCTCTGCTGAAGTCATCCAAGCCTTGGCGCCAACCGGTGTGCTTCGAGTCGGCGCTTATCCGGATAGTCCAACCTCGATGGTGCGAGACGCAAGCACTGGTCAGCAGGTCGGGATAACTTTCGAAATGGGGCAGATGCTCGCCAAGCAGCTTGGCGTACCCATGAAGTTAGTTGAGTATCCGAGAGTCGCACAAGTGATCGAGGGCGTAAAGACTGGCGCCGTGGATTTCACCTTCACGAATGCCACCGAGATTCGCGCTAAGGATATGAACTTTGCACAGCCCCTCGTGAAGCTTGAATTGGGCTATCTTGTGCCGAGCGCTGGCCAAGCCACAAGGCTCATCACAAAAATAGACGATATTGATCGCCCCGGCGTGCGGGTCGGTGTGAGCCAAGGCAGTAGCTCACAAGGCGTGTTGGGTAAGCAGTTTAAATCGGCAACACTGGTGACTGCAGACAGCTTAAAACTCGCGCAAGACCTGCTCTCGCAAGGGCGCATTGATGCGTTTGCGACGAACAAAGGCATTCTTTTTGAGATGGCTGAGACCCTGAATGGGGTTCGAATATTGGAGGGTCGTTGGGGGATTGAAAATCTTGCGATCGCGATGCAAAAAAGCGGCCCTGCGCGTGAGGCCGCTCTAGAGTATTTGCGCCGCTTCGGTGCTCAACTTCAAGCCAGTGGTGAGTTGGCGGCGATGATTAAACGAGCGGCTCTCAAAGGGGTTGCAGTGGATGAATAACGTAATTAAGAATTGCCAACTGTTTAAGTCGTCGATACCACAAACGAGGCGAGCGTTTGTCGCTCGCGTGCTCGCGGCAGTCGCAGTGCTGACGCTTGCTCACTCGTTAAGTTTTGCCCAAACCTATCCAGTCAAGCCGGTGAAAATCATTGTCGGTTATGCACCTGGCGGGGCCGTCGATGCGGTCGCCCGCTCAGTCGGTCAAAGTCTGAGCACGAGCCTTGGACAGCCTTTCGTGGTGGAAAACAAACCAGGCGCGGGCACCAATATCGCTGTGAAGGCCGCGATTGAGGCACCCGCAGACGGTTATACCCTCATGCTGGCGGCCAATGCTTTAGCCGCTAACATGTCCTTGTATCACCCCGCGCCGTTTGATATTGAGCGCGACTTGGTGCCCGTTTCCTTAGTAGGACGAGTCCCGGTCGTGATTGCCATGAATGCTTCCGCCCCATTCGCCAGCCTAGCGAGGCTGATCGAAGCGGCCAAGGCGAAGCCGGGAGCCATCGCCTTTGCTAGTCCAGGTAATGGATCCACCCCTCACATGGCACTAGAGTTGTTTGCCAAGGCCGTCGGCATTTCCTTGCTCCATATTCCGTATAAAGGTGGTGCACCCGCAATCACCGACGTGATTGGCGGGCAAATGCCCCTGGTGGCGGTTAATGCCCTGGAAGTGAAACCCCATGTCGCCAGTGGCAAGCTCAAGGTGCTGGCTGTGCTCAGTCCGAGTCGTAGCCCGATTTTCCCCGATAGTCCGACCATCGCCGAATCAGGTTTCCCCGGGTTTGAAGCGTCCGTTTGGTACGGCTTTGTCGCACCCGCCGCAACGCCGAAATCGATTGTTGCGAAGTTGCATGCGGAGGTCCAAAAGGCGCTCAACAGTCCCGAGGTGAAGGAGCGCATGAGCGCAGTAGGCGGAGAAGTGCTCCCAGCAAGTGCCGAGCAGTTCGGCGCGCTACTTCGTTCAGAACGGATTCGCTACGAAAAGCTGGTCCGGGAAGCCAATATCAAGCCGGATTAGGCAAGTACTTTCAGTAACCAAGCGCGAAGATCGCGGATCTCTTCCAAGCACACACTATGTTCCATCGGGTAGTCATGCCACTCAATCGCATAGCCGAGATCAGTCAGCGCCTTGTGTGAAGCCAGTGCTCTTTCAACCGAGACCATCGGGTCTTGGCGGCCGTGCGCCATAAAAATCGAGGTCGACTGATTGGCGCTATGGCGTTCGGCTGCGATTTTGTCTGCCAAGGGCAAGTAACCCGACAAGCCTGCGATACCGGCTAGTTTGTGACCGAAACGCAAGGCCGTCATATAAGCCATAGCACAGCCCTGCGAGAATCCTGCCACGATGATTTTGCTGGCAGGTATGCCGCGCGCAATTTCATTATTGATGATCGCCTCAATGGCCAGCTGTGATTTGCGTAAACCCGCTTCGTCTTCGCGTCGGCCAATATCGGTCCCAATGATGTCGTACCAAGCAGGCATTTCATAGCCGCCATTGAGCGTGACGGGAATCACCGGTGCGTTCGGAAAAAGATAGCGCACAGATCCGATGGCCGATAAATCAATTTGCTCTGCAATCGGGAAAAAATCGCTGCCGTCAGCGCCCAGGCCATGCATGATGATGATCGTCGCGACTGGGTTTTCTCCGGTCAATGCTTCAGTGACTTCTAGGGGCATAGTGTTCCTTTCGCGGGTAAATTGGGGCCGGAGTAGGGGGCCGCAATGTCTTATTTCGGTCGATAATGTATCCGGGTTTTCCGCTGTTTCCTGCGGTTTAGTCGCTTCAGCCTAAAAAATATCTGACGATGCTGCGCTGCACATGTATAATTCGGCCCTTGCGGTGGGGACGGTCAAAGCCAGAAGGGCGAGGTCCATAACCACTATTCGCATCGTCACCAGCTTAGAACACCGATCACCCGCGCTCTTTTTAGAGCGGCATTTTCAAGATTTCGGGAGTTCAATGCGCAGGTTTCACTCTTGGCAGTTTGGCTTCGAGGTTTCCATAAAAGCGCTTTAAATCCCTGTTGATCGATGTAACACGATCAACTTTTGATCATTTAAATGGAACCGCCAGCGGGATGACCCTGGGCGGGTATGGACGATGTCGACGGAAGTCACTACATTCGAGTCTTTTGGACTCGCAGCACCCCTATTGGGCAATATCGCCCGCCTAGGATTTACCACCCCCACTTCAGTTCAAGTAGAAGCGATTCCACACGCTATGCAGGGCGGCGACTGGATGGTGAGCAGCCGCACAGGTAGCGGCAAAACAGCGGCTTTCTTGCTGCCTATTTTGAACGCCATTCTGGCCTCGAACGAAGGCAAACCTGCCGCTTCGCAAGCCGCTGCAAACAACCAAAACCCTTGGACCTCGGGCGAGAAAGTCAATTCTCGCAAGCAGCGCTCCGGTGGTCGCGATCAGCGCTTTGAGCCCGTAGCTCCTCAAGCGATTGTGCTTTGCCCAACGCGCGAGTTGGCCCAACAGGTTGCCGCTGACGCCATTAATTTTGTACATGGTTTACGCGGTGTACGCGTTGCCATTGTTGTGGGTGGCGTGCCGTTTGTAAAGCAAGTTGCTGAGTTACAAAACGCCTCATTGGTCGTTGCAACGCCAGGCCGTTTATTGGACCTGCAAGAACAACGCAAAATTCGCCTCGATAACGTCAAGTTCTTGGTGGTGGACGAAGCCGACCGTATGTTGGACCTCGGTTTCCAGGAAGACCTTGAGCGCATTTCCAACTCTTGCGCAAATCGTGATCAAACCTTGATGTTCTCGGCCACCTTTGCGCCGCGCATCATGCAATTGGCTTCGGCCATGATGAACAACCCTGGTCGCCTCGAATTGGCCACGGCACAGGACAAACATACTGATATCACCCAGACCTTGCATTGGGCAGATGGCCTGCAGCACAAGAAAAACTTGCTCGGCCATTGGCTGCGTACCGAAGGCAGTGATCAGATCTTGGTGTTTGCAAGCACCCAGATTGATACTGAAGCGATTGCTGACGAATTGGTGGAAGAAGGCTATAACGCCGCCGCTTTGCACGGTGCCATGCCTCAGCACGTACGTAATCGTCGCCTGCAAAACTTGCGCGATGGCCGGATCAAAATTTTAGTCGCCACCGATGTCGCGGCCCGGGGTATTGACGTCCCGACCATTAGCCACGTGATTAACTTTGGCTTACCGATGAAAGCCGAAGACTACGTGCATCGTATTGGTCGTACCGGTCGTGCCGGTCGTAGCGGTGTTGCCGTGACGATTGCCGAGTTCCGTGAGCGTCACAAAATTCGGGCGATTGAGCAGTACACACAGCAAATTCTTAAGGCCGACGTCATCGAAGGCCTAGAGCCAAGCCCTCGTAAATCGTTTGATGGCGGTGGCCGTCGCGATGGTGGTCGTCCTGCACGTAGTGGTGGCGGCGGTGGTGGTTACGGATACCAAGGTGGTTATGGTCGCCAAGGTGGGAATGACCGTCAAGAAGGTTTTAGAACGGCTGAAGTTCGTGAATTTAAGCCAGCACCAAAAGGCGACTGGAAACCAGCAGGTAATTTTGCAGATCGTCCAGCAGGCGGTGGTTATGCAGGTAAATCTGCTGGCTTTGCAGGCAAGCCAAGCGGCGGTTTCCGTGGACAAGAAGGCGGCGGTTATCGGGGTGGTGCTGAGGGCGGCAATCGTGGTGCACCAGAAGGTGGTTATCGTGCAGCGCCTGAAGGTGGTTTCCGTGGGACCCCTGAGGCAGGCTTTGCGGCTAAGCCAGCACGTAGTTTCGCGGATCGCCCAGCGGGCGGTTTTGCAGGCAAACCAGGTGGCTTCGCCGGTCGTTCCGAAGGCGGTTTCGCCGGTAAACCATCAGGCGGATATGCCGGTAAGCCAGCAGGCTTCGCCAGGCCATCGACTGGTTTCGGCGCTAAGCCGGGTGCGGGGTTTGGTGCCAAGCCTGCAGGTGGCGGATATGCGGGTAAGCCTGCGGGCGGATTTGCTGGCAAGAACTTTACCGGTGCCGATGGTAAGCCAACGACCTTGAGCAAACCTTTGTACGCCAAGCCTCGTCGCGCTGCTTAATTATTACTTGCATAAATTAAACTGACCACGGTCAGGCTACAAAAAAAGGGGCTAGATTTTTCTAGCCCCTTTTTTTATATTTACCCGATGAAACCAAAATTCTTATGCCTCCTTTTTGCTACACCGATTTCGACGGCTACTGAGGCCAACTACCCCCAAGCCCGCAAGTATCATTGCACATTCGCCGGGCTCGCGTACTGAAGTCACCATATCAGGCACAAAATCGGTGGTGAAGTTACCCGAAAGAGTGACATAACTTGTACCCCAGCTGTAAATGGCCGAAGTGCCATGAGCGGCCTGGACGAGGGTGCTTGTTCCGGTGACGTTCAATCCATGTTGCAAAACCCCGCGAAAGCGACCGTCCAACAGGCGAACGAGGTGCTTAGGCCCCCCTGTTGGGCCTGCCTTGGTTCCGGTTGAGCCCGCGCCATGAAAAGATGTGACCGTGTATGTATACATGTCCGCAACGTCCGCTTGATATCTAACGGTTTCTGTGCCGAGGTTATCCGGACTGACACTAGAGAGTTTTCAAAGTTCAGGAAATTCTGTTTCCCTTGATGACTTCTGTCACGCTGCCATGACCGGCAGCGTTGGCAGCTGAAGTCAGCCTACTCGCTAGCGAGCGATGAAACTTCCGTAACGCGTCTTTCGCCTTGTTTTTGGCGTCCTCCGGACGTTTAATGTCTGTCATGAGGTCTTTGATAGGAATATCTACTGTAGCAAGAGCGGCTCGATTTCGACTCTGTTCGCTAGCTTTTTGGGTGGTGTCTCCTCTGGTTGCGCCGCACGGCGTAGCGGTTTAAGGCGTCCGAGCGTGTGAGTCACTCCCCTGTCGTTTGCATCGTCAAAGGTTAGCTTAGTCATGCCGGTTTCAGTCAAGCCCGGACCAATAGCTTTCACCCTCACATTGGTTTCACTTAGTTCCTGCGCCGAGACCATCGCCAGGTAAATCACGCCAGCTTTTGAGGTCGAATAGGCTAGACCTTCTAGGTCTCCACCGAAATTGGCGAGCCTACAAAGTTCGCCGTCCCACTAGATAAGTAACCCCTTGCGGCCCGTAATACTCTTGGTGTGGGGTGTTTATGTCCAGCTGAAAAATATCTCCAGGGCGGTAGATCTTCGAGACATCGCTCACCACAAGACGAATTTCGCCCTCTAATATTAAAGCCTTTGCGCTAAATGGGTGCGAATGGGTATCGACAGAAGCATTGGGTTCCCGTGTCATCGTGACCGGCTCCGCATACCCGTCGGCAATTACTGAGTTGATAAAAGCGGCATGATTCATAAGTTACCTTTCAATAGATTCGTTGCCTTAAAACTCAAAGGGCCACCACTCCAGCCTTCTCACACTTCGCCGGATTACTGTCGTCCCTTCGAGAGTGGGGCGCGGCTGCCTTGAAGTCGATTTCGAAGCACTTGCAACTGACCAGTGAGATCATTCAAGGCATCGAGACTACAGCCCGTTGCTGACACTATGCATTCGGGAAGCACGGCACATTTCTTTTGGAAGGTACGGCCCCTTGCGGTTAAACCGATTAAGACCTGTCGTTCATCCGATGCACTGCGTTCGCGCGTGACCAATAGCGACGCTTCAAGCCGCTTCAAGAGAGGCGAAAGTGTTCCACTATCCAAGTACAGCACCTCACACAACTGCGACACGGTACATTGCTTTCGTTCCCAAAGTACCACTAAGACGAGGTATTGAGGGTAGGTTAACCCCAGCTTTTTGAGGAGCGGTCGATACACTTTCGTCATCGATAAAGAGGCGCTATAAAGTGCGAAGCAAAGGTGATGAGAAAGGGGGAAAACAGGTGGGGTAGGCATTGTCAGGGTGGGAGAAAAACGACGGTCTCTAGTGCGCTGGCGCTAGCGGGTTCAGCGCACACCTCGGCGCGCGCACGCTAAGAGCTTAACAAACATCTGGAAGTTGCTACTGTTTGAAGGTTAAGAAATTAAAAAAAATAAAAATTGGCTTAATGAATTGTTCTTAATGCATTGTTCTCTGGACAATATTATTGTGCACAATGTATTATTCAGCAGCGCTGTTAGAGTCGTCACCATGGGCCAATTTTCCCCCATATAAGTTAGGCTGACGGCGTTTAAAACACCACGGCGCGCAAGCGAGCTAATTTTGAAGCGCGGCATATCACCAGTAGTTTTTTCAACAATAATCTATGGAGGGGCATCAACATGAATATTATTCGCGTCACGCGCAACCTAACCCTAACGACACTTGCCTGCGCAGCGGCAACGGTGAGTACACCTTCTATTTCACAAACCGACCCAAGTAAACTAGTGGATGCTTTTGAGCTTGCCGGCGGCAAGTTTGATGGCTTTCGACGCTCGGGTGCCAAGGGAATATGTGCAAGCGCCGAATTCGTAGGAAGCGCGGAGGGCCGAGCTCTTTCAACCGCCTCTGCGTTCAGCGGCAATCCGGTGCCGGTGATCGCGCGGTTCTCGATCGGCGGGGGCAATCCAAAGGCACCCGATAATGCAAAAAGCCAACGAAATTTAGCCCTTCAGTTTAATCTTCCCAATTCGGAGAGTTGGCAAATGGGTAATATTTCTGCGCCAGTTTTTGGAGCAGCGACGCCTGAGCAACTACTAGGCCGTCTACTTTCACTGGCTCCGGAAGCTGATACGAAAAAACCCAATGCTGCGAAAGTGCAGCAATTTGTGGAGGCCAATCCTGAAGTACTCCTCCAAGGCAAATATTTTGCTGGCCAACCTGTACCTGCGAGTTTTGCGAAGGTAAATTATTGGGGCGTACATGGTTTTGGCTTTGTTGACGCCAGCGGCAAGAAGCAATTCGGCAAATGGATCTTCGAACCGGTAGGAGGTACGCAAGGCCTGAGCGACGATGAAGCGAAGGCGAAGGGCAGTGATTTTTTATTTGAAGATCTCCGCCAGCGTGTCGGCGCCGGTAGCGTTGTATTCGATTTCAATTTGCAATTAGCGCAGCCTGGCGACAAAATCGACAGTGCCGTGGTGCCCTTGCCTGAAGATCGAAAAAAAGTATCGCTGGGTAAACTGACCATCAAGTCAGTTGCTCCAGATACCACTGGCGCGTGCTTGACCATCACTTACAATCCCATGGTCTTACCCAAGGGCGTTGAACCGACCAACGACCCAATGCTAGCGGCCCGCGCCGCACCTTATGCGGTCTCGCTTGGACGCCGCCTCGGCGAAGGGCCAAAGCAGTAGGGTAACTGGCGTCCTATGCAAGGTAAAAAAACAAGGCAATTTAACCTACCGATTTGCCTTGCAAATTCTCGTCATACAAGGTTGGTACTAACACAAAAATGTTTACCAACTTTGTGCGCTACAAAGTAATTGCCCCCGACCTTAAAATATTCCCATCAATCGTTTAGAGAAATCAGTTGTATTGAAAATGAATCCCTTACGAACCTGCCTTGTGCTTGCCAGCGTAGTGATTGCAACCTCGGCCTATGCCAATCTAGAGCTAGCCCAAGCTAAAACTTGCACAGCATGCCATTCCGTGGACAAGCAAGTGCTCGGCCCAGCCTGGAGAGACGTTGCGAAAAAGTATGCCAAGACCCCCGAAGCGGTAGATCGCATTGTTGAGAGTATCAAAAAAGGGGGCAGTGGAAAATGGGGCCAAATTCCTGATATGTATTGACCTGTCGAATTACAAAGAATCTTCTTCTTTTTTA
>JAYVKZ010000500.1:0-20078 GCA_043767985.1 Betaproteobacteria bacterium | reverse complement strand
GCTGTTTGGCTACACCCTGGCCGAGGCCTTATCCACTGTCGATGGCGTGTCTTATCGCCAACTCGGTCAGCATGTGTTGCAACGCTACGCAGCCCTCGGGATGAACGCCCCGACACCACTCTTCTCCGGCACCCATTTGGACGCGCCGATCTTCGGAAGTAGTGGCGGGAGTCTCGTACGCCAATGGCCCATCGACACGAGCAAGGGCATCAGTATCCAAGCCGGCATTCTTAACCAAGTCTCTGAAGGGTCGGTGCTGGCCATTATGCCGACGGCCCTCTCTAAAACAGAAGAGGCCCTCGGTTACTTGAAGGTGGAAAAGGCTGAGGTACTGTCAGCAACTTTAGGGTCGAGTGAATACAAAGGCAAACCCGCCCTAGCACTGAGTGCTATTCCTGCCGGTGCACAGGCACGCTTGGTAGACCCTCAGGTGTCCTTCGCCCTACGCGCTATTGCCCCTGCCAAATCATCAGCGACGGGCAATACTCAAGTACAAGCTGCGATTGAGGCCATTCAAAAATCCAAACCTTCAGGGGTTGATTTGAGGTTCGTGCCTGCGGGTCAGGAACATGACTTGCGCCTCCATATCGAGGACGGCAAGCTATGGATGATTCCACCCTCTGGCCAACTTTACAAGGATGGTCCGAACAAGACCGCGTCCATTGTGATTGATCAAGCCTCGTTTGGCGATAAACTAGTCGACAATCTACAGCGTATGGGCAAGGCCCTGAATCTAATGCGTATTTCATCGCAGCTCAGTAGTGCTGGCGGCGCAGGCTCAAGCACGCTCGAGGTCTCGATGTCCTTGCTTCGCAAAGGCGCCACACCGACCGCGCTCACTGCCAGTAACGCCCTGGCCTTTCTTGACGAAGACACGATCGAAGTCACCCTCAAGAACAAAGGTCGTGCAGCGATCGATTTAACCGCACTCTATGTTGACGCTGACTTCGGTATCTCTGTATTGTTCCCTTATCAATCCGGGGTGAACAACCGCATCGAAGCTGGGGCGAGTCATAGCTTTAAGATCGAAATTCACGATGATACGGTCGGCCTTGAGCGCTTGGTGTTGGTGGCAGTCGAAGCGCGGGCGAATTCGGATCGCTATGATTTTAGCTTTATGGCTCAGACCAAATTAGAGCGTACTCGGGGCGGCCCACAGGACGATATTGGTTCGCTATTTCAAGCGGCAGGCTTTGGTGATGATCAAGGGGTCGTCACGCGGGGCGGCAAGGCGGCTCTGCCTGGACGCACTCAAATGCAGGTGTTTCCATTTAAGGTCACTCCGAAGAAATAGGGGTTCCGATAGCCTTGAAGTAAGCGTGGCCTACAAAGCCGCCCTCAATTGTGGCGCTAATAGTCCCGCCCAACTATTGTTATAGGGGTGCACTTGTAGCGCTGGCTGCTCGGGTGAAGACCCGATCTTCTTCACCATCGGGCGGCCTTCGTTCGCCCACAGAAAGAGCGAGCCTTTAAGGTTGTATAGCTCTTGCGCATAACCTCGATCCGGGAGGTTTTGGATTTGCGCCACCAGGTCAGCCGAGCGGTAGCCTACCGAGCAGTACACCAACACTTTTCGCTGCCTGTCTAAGGCGCGAACTTTGGCAATTTCCATTCGTGCGGCATTGAGATCTCCCACCCACAACGCGCCCGAAAGATGACTCACCTCGTACTCTGCTCGGCTCCTATAGTCGAGGAGCAGAGGGGATTCCCCCCGCAACAAAAGCGTTGCCAGATCGGTCGTCGTCAGATTAGGAACCGTAGGGAATTTCTCGGCGATGACTTGATACACTTCAGCGAAATTCTTAGGCGCACGGAACAACCAAACGAGTTGAGCTTCGGCACTTGCCACCAGAAAGGCGGCGCCAAGCACCAGAGCATCGGCCGCAAATTTGCGGCGAGGAAAATTTTTCAACCCACCACCAAACTTAGGCGAGGGGCACGGCTCTAAGGGCACTTATAGGCCTCGCAACCATCGCAAGGACAGGAAGGCCGCGACGAGAACCAGTAGGGCAGCCACTGCACTAAACAAGGCCGAGACTTCGGTTTCTCTTCGTTCCATAGAAAACTTAGTATTAAACCCTTCGTAAACCTTGCGCAAGTCAGCGGAAGATCCGGCATGTTGATAGTCTGCTTTGGTAATTCCAGCCATTTGCTTTAAAGCATCCTCATCCAGGCGCAAGTAGTAAGACCATTCGTCATTGGCATTCGCGTTAGGATCCTTGCTACCAAAGCCTACAGTGAAAACTTTGACGCCTCGATCCGCAGCTTGTTTGGCAGCAACAACCGGGTCCACACCCGTGGTGCGTCGACCATCACTTAACAAAATAATGGCCCCATTATTGTAGGAACCTGGCGCTACCGGTATGAACTCCTTCACAGACCCGGCCGACTTACCAATCTCCTCGCTGCCCGGTCGCTTCAACCCGGCACCATTGGCCTTTGCGCCGCCTTTTGCCGAGCTATCGCCCAAGAAAGACTGCGCATCTGGCCCGCGACGAAAGTCTTTCCCAAACAGTGCAGATTCCAAATCGATGCCCGTATCGGGGCGTAACAAATTTAACGCCACCATCAATGCACTACCAGTCGCAGTACCACGCTGCAATTGAAACGCATCGATCGCCGCCACCAACTCTTCACGATTGTCGGTCGGTGTTTGCACCACGGTCGCCGTGCCCGCGAACGCCACAATCCCCACCTTGATGCTGCGCGGCAATTCCGCAACAAACGCCTTGGCAGCATCTTTGGCCGCGGAAATGCGATTGGGTTTCATGTCGGTGGCGCGCATGCTCAAAGAGACATCCATCGCCAATACAATGGTCACCTGATCGGAGGGCAAGGTGAAGGTGGTGCTGGGTCGAGCCATCGCCAAAATAAGTGGGATCAAGGCCAGGCCCAGAAGTGCTGGCGGCAAGTGTCGCCTCAACCACTGGCGACGACCCATGGCCGCTTTCAGGATAGAGAGGCTGGAATAGGCAACCGCTTCCTTTCGCTTGCGGCGTAGGGCATACCAGTAAAAGGCTGCCAGGACCGGAAGCAAGACGAACAACCACAGTAAGTTAGGCCACTCGAAGCGCATGAACATAAGTCTACTCTGAGCGCGCAAGACTTGCACTAGCCGCCCCAATAAAAATGGGGTTGCAACGCACAAGCTATTTAATCCATGCTAAGGTAATCCCGTAGGCATTGGCCTGCGATTGAAACTCTCCCCAAGGGGCTCTTGCGATGTTCACCAGGCTTGCCCAGTATCGTTTCGCGCCAGCGGTCAAAAAGTGGTTACCGATCACTTTGCTCAGCGCACTGATCGGCGTGCTCTCTAGCGGTGCATTTTTTTACTCGCAACCCAAACCAGTAAAAATCACCCAGGACGACATCGATGCGGCCGTCCTAAAAGCCTTTGAAACCCAACCGCTTCCCTCACGCACCGCCATCGCGGCGGAGAAAGTGCGTAGCGCCGTAGTTCGGGTGCGCGGCTTTTCCGACAAAGTAGACATCAGCAAGGACGACACTGAATTAAAAAACAAAGACACCAAGCCAACGGCGCCGATCCCTGAGTTTCCTCCCAAGTCGGGGCAGCGTGACAGTAAGAACGAAAAATCCGAGGAGTCCAAAGCCCCTGATAAAGCCTTGGAGCGCAGTGTCGGCAGCGGTGTACTGATCTCGGACGCGGGACTCATCCTCACCAATTTGCATGTCGTTTCGGGCTCCAAAAAGATCATGGTGACTTTTTTTGATGGCTTTGAGGTGGAAGCCGAAGTCGTCGGTCTGCGACCTGAAAATGACCTCGCCATTATCAAAGCCAAAAAACTCCCTGACGACATTGAGCCAGCCACACTGGGCGGCAGTGGCAACCTCAGGCCTGGAGACGAAGTCGTTGCGGTCGGCTTTCCATTCGGCATGGGCCCATCGGTGTCAGGCGGTGTGGTGTCGGGCCTGAATCGCGAGTTCCGCTCGCCTGAAGGTGAGCGCTCTCTTACAGGACTGATCCAATTTGATGCGGCCGCCAACCCTGGAAATTCGGGAGGCCCCTTGGTGAATATGGCGGGCGAGGTGGTGGGCATCGTGACCGCCATCTACAACCCGAGCGGGTCGCGCACCTTTATCGGAATCGGCTTTGCAGTAACAATGGAAGCGGCGGGCGGGGCCCTGGGACTCCCGCCGTTATAAAAGAGGAAGAAGGAATCGGCTATGGAAAGCACAATGCTAAACACCAATGTCAAAGAGCAGATGGAGCGCATCCTGTATGAGGTGAAGCGCGTTGTCGTTGGTCAAGACCATTTCTTGGAGCGCATCCTGGTGGCCGTTCTGGCCCATGGTCATTTATTGGTGGAGGGCGTACCCGGTCTGGCAAAAACCTTGACCGTCAAAACCCTGGCTCGCACCATTAATGGGAGCTTCAAGCGTATCCAGTTCACCCCTGACCTTGTACCCGCCGACTTGATCGGCACCCGTATGTATAACCAAAGAAGTGGTGAATTCAGCACCTCACTTGGGCCAGTGTTTACCAACCTACTCCTAGCCGACGAAATTAACCGTGCACCGGCCAAAGTGCAAAGCGCCTTACTTGAGGTGATGCAGGAGAGGCAAGTCACGATTGCGGGCGAGACGCATCGGGTAGCTGAGCCATTTTTGGTGATGGCTACGCAAAACCCGATTGAAACCGAAGGCACCTATCCACTGCCAGAGGCTCAAGTCGACCGCTTCATGATGAAGGTGGTCGTGGGGTACCCAAGCGAGGAAGAAGAGTTCGTCATCGCCGAGCGTGTGACAGGTGCGGCGGTCGAGGTGACCTCCGTCATGAGCACGACCGATCTTGCAGGTTTACAAGCGCAGTGCCGCAAGGTTTATGTCGATCCCTCGCTGATTCAGTATGCGGTCAAACTGGTCGCCGCCACGCGTGATCCGATCAAGTACGGGCTGAAAGAACTTGATCGGCAAATTAGCTTTGGCGCAAGTCCGCGCGCCACCATCAACCTGATTGAAGGCTCGCGCGCCCTCGCCATGTTGCGTGGCCGGGACTACGTGCTGCCGCAAGATATTATTGACCTCGTGCCCGATGTGTTCCGGCATCGTCTAGTGTTGTCCTATGAGGCCCTGTCTCGTGCTACCAGTGCAGATGACATTATTCTCAAAATCCTTGGGGCGATTCGCGCGCCGGATCAGCCTCTCCAATCGCATGTGCGGGTGGCCTAAAGACAAGTCCAGGCTCACTGGATTCCCCACAGCTCTTTCTCGTTGATTGATCGACCCGAGCCATGACGGCAGAAACCGCCAAACCAGTCTCGAATATTTTTAGATTGCCTCAATCAATCAGGGGTCTCTTCGCGCGGCGCTCGAAAGAACCCAATGCCGACAGTTCAGGACCTAGTCATTCTGTTGGCGCTCTCAACGAGTCGGCTCAAGACGCCGAGAGTATTCTACAAAGGCTCGAATGGACCGTCATCAAGCGACTCGACGGTTTACTGCAAGGAGACTATCGTTCCTTGTTTCGAGGCTTTGGTCTGGACCTTGCGGATCTGCGCGAATACCAAGCCAGCGATGACGTACGATTCATCGATTGGAACGTCACTGCACGCATGAACAGCCCCTATGTGCGCGAATTCCAAGAAGATCGCGAAATCACCGCTTGGTTCATGATGGACCTAAGCGCTTCGATTGATTTTGGTTCGCAACTACGCAGCAAAAGAACCGTCATCACACAACTCGTTGGGGTGCTTGCCCGCATGCTCACCCGGCATGGCAACCAGGTGGGTGCAGTACTTTACAACCAAGCTCAAGGTCACGAGACGAGCAAGGGCGGTCAAGACAGCAAGTTGACCTTGCTCCACGGCGTGGTTCCGCCTCGTCATGGTCGGCGCCAAGTGCTCCATTTAATTGACCGTATTCAGGCCGCTCCTAGCTCAAAGAAGCGCTCAAGTGACGAGAGCACGCACGAGAGGGGTGCTGGCGAACCGGCACAACACTTGACCGATCTCGCGCAAATGATCGAAGCCTCTCGGCAAGCCGTGAAACGACGTTCCGTGGTACTGGTGATTTCCGATTTCATTTCCACGCCCGGCTGGGAACGACCGCTCACCCTCCTTGCGCAAAGACACGAGGTGATTGCGATTCGTGTGTATGACCCACTTGAGGTCGCCCTGCCCGACATCGGTCAGATCACCATGACCGACCCTGAAACCGGTGAGCAGTTATTGGTCGACAGTTCCGACAAGCACTTTCGAGCTCGCTTTGAGAAGCTCTCGTCAGAGCGCGAGAAGAAGATCGCCCAAGCCATGGTGGATGCTGGCGTAGATTGTTTGTCGATCAGTACCCAGGACGATTTGGCGCAGGCCATTATCGGTCTGACCGAGCTTCGCAAACGCCGTAAGAAGCGCGCCTAAATCATGCTTGATATTCGTGGCATCACCTTCCAATGGCCTCTCATGCTGTGGCTGTTGCTTGTTTTGCCGATTATTATTTGGATGTACTTTCGCATGCGCCGCTCTAGAGGCCACATTGCCCAGCGCTTTCCTGGATTAACTAACGACCTCACCTCCCGTGCGCGATCAAAGTGGCTGTCGGCAATCCCTCCTTGCTTGTTCTTGCTTGGCCTCATCTCACTCCTTGCGGCGATTGCCCGACCGCAAGCGTTGCTGGCCTTGCCCCAAAGGCAACTCGATTTAATGTTGGCCATCGATACCTCGAGCAGCATGCGCGCGACCGACCTCTCGCCAAACCGACTTGCAGTCGCGCAAAACATTGCTAAGCAATTTATCGAGGAGCTTCCTCCTTACGTGCGTATGGGCCTGGTCTCTGTCGCAGCCACGGCGTCCCTGGCGCAATCACCCACGAAAGATCGTGAAGCGCTGCGTCAAGCGGTGGATCGTCTTGACGCTCAGCGCGGGACCGCCCTAGGTAGCGGGATCGTCATTGCCCTATCCACCCTACGCCCCGATGCAGACATCGATGTCGAGAAACTGACCACCGGTCGCAGCTCCCGGCAATGGTTTAAAGACCCGAGTAAGCCCGCTGAGCGAAAACTCGAACCTGTTGCTGCCGGGTCCAATCAAAACATGGCGGTCATCCTCATGAGTGACGGCAAGTCGACGCTTGGACCCGATCCCAAGGAGGCCTCCAAGTTAGCGGCCGACTTAGGGATACGAGTCTATGCAATTGGCGTGGGCACCGTGCAAGGCGCGACGTTGAAAGTCGATGGCATGAATATGAGGGTGCGCTTGGAAGAAGAGTCTCTACAAGAAACAGCGAAGGCCACCATGGCGGAATACTTCGAAGCCAGCCGTCCCGAAGACCTACGCAAAATCTTTCAAACCTTGAATGCCCGACTTATATTGGAAAAGCCAAAACAGACTGAGATTACTAGTGTCTTTATTGCGCTGGGCAGCCTGCTGATCGTGCTGTCCGCGATGATCTCGTTGTTTGTAAGACAAAGAGTCATTTAAGCGCTCTGCGCTTGGGCCACACAGCGAACCACGAAGGCCGCTCGTCAGGTGGTTATACTTGTGCGCTTTGGCCTGCGGACAATGGCGTGAAGTTCGCAACCCATCACTCCAATAAAAGCGCAAATGATTTCAAGTATTTTAACAAGGTCGGCCTTGCTTGCCGCCCTTGCTGCAGGTCTGTTCACCGTGACCGCCTGTGGTTCAGGCTCAAGCGCCCTTCCCGCAACCGTGAGTTCGGTCACGGCTACCAACCCGGTCATAGGCAAGCTCACCACCATTACGATCTCGGGCTCTAACTTATCAAGCTCGATTAGTCCGGTGACCACGGGCTGTACTGGCCTGGTCGCCATCAGCTCAGCCTCGACCACTAGCAAAGAGTTCACTTGTACCCCAAATGCTCCCTTGGTCGGCGTGACCGTTAATTACGGTGCTCAAACGCCCTATGCGACCAACCTCAATGTGAGACACATTGCGTCGGTAACCGCCGATACCCCGGTACAAGGTTGGCTCACAACCTTTACGGTGACAGGCGATCAACTTCCCGCCACCATCACGCCTATCGCTTTGGCATGTAGCGGCACGTCAGTGATCGCCTCAAGCTCAATGACCACGCGTCAATTCACCTGCACACCCTCGGCGCCTAATGTGGAGATATCGATTGATTTTGGCGCCGCTTCACCCTTTCAAACGATCATCAGTGCCGCCGCCGCGCCTAGCGTCAACGCGGTCACTTCGTCAGGCATTTCATATGGCAAGCTGACAACATTCTCTATTCAAGGAAGCAACCTGTCTGCTGCTGTCAATCCATCAGCCACCGGTTGCTCAACACTAGTGAATACCGCTTCTAGCTCGAGTGCACTCAGGGAGTTTACCTGTACGCCCGATGGAACAAGCGTGGGCGTCACGATCAATTTTGGAGGCGGAACCCTCTACACCACCAGTCTTGCCGTACCACTGCCGCAGGTGACGTTCGTCACCACGCTAGGCCTCGTAGTGGTCGAACTCTACCCCGACAAAGCGCCTGCTTCGGTCAAAAACTTTCTAAGCTATGTTGATAACGGCTTCTACACCAACACCATTTTTCATCGCGTAGTACCTGGATTCGTCACTCAGGGCGGAGGCTTCGTCTCCGATGTGACCAATACCATCGCGCAAAAAGCCAACAGCACCGCACCGATTGTTTTGGAATCCAATAACGGGTTGAGCAATCTTAAATACAGCGTAGCGATGGCTCGAACATTCGCGCCCGATTCGGCGACTTCACAGTTCTACTTCAATGCCGCGAACAATAGCGCTAGCCTAGATTACAAAGCCTCCAGTGCAGGTGCCAATGGCTATGCGGTATTTGGTAAAGCCATTAGCGGCACCAACGTTTTGGACAGTATGAATGCAGTGGCCAACGCGACTCTCAGCAGCGGCGCTTACAGCGGTTATCAGAACGTACCCACCACGGCCCTCGTGTTGCAAAGTGCTGCCCGCACGCAGTAGAGATCGACTTAGCGTTCAGCTTGAGATGGACCTCCCAGCGCTTGTCCTCGTAACGAGTCGCGCATGCGTTAAGCTTAGATCGCCTCAAATCCTAGAGGCGGCATTGGAGGTCCTATTTCATGATTCACGCATCAATTCCTAATCCTGCAGCTAGCCAAGCAAGTATCACGGCTCCGAAACGCCTCAACGGAAATCGCATCAAGAGCTTCTCAGTACTTGCTTTGGGCGGGCTTTTCCTGATCGCGGGTTGCACGCAAGAACAACAAAACAAGATCAGTCGCGACATCCAAAACTGGACGGGCACCAATGGTGTATTGGAAATCTACGGGGGCGACAAGGTCGTGCGACGCTTCCTGAAAATTGACAAAATCAGCACGGCCCTGGGCACCGATGACGGTAAACCAAGAGCCTATCGCTACGGTTATGGCGTGCTCGACGAAAACCTCAATATGCAAATCGACGCGGGCGAAAAACGCGTGTACTTCGAGATCAGCGACTATGCGACCAACTACGTGTTTTTTGAGAATCCGCGCTAATTCATTTTGCCAATAAATCCTTGGCCTTACTGAGCTCATCGGCACTAAGTAAGGCCAGTTGCTTGATCGCCTGATCAACATCCGGCGGCAACAGTAAATCGGCATTGTCGGCGGCCTGCTCCAGAGCGTCGGTCGCATGAATCTTGTTATCGCGCGTCTGCGCCAAACCACTTTCGAGCAAGGAACTCACAATTGCTTTAAAGGAGGCGCGGTCCGCAAAATCAGGTCCCACGGCTTCATGAAGGTACTGGACGCGTTGTGCCAAGAGTACGCATCGGTCCTCGAGCGAGATGGCGCTGTATGCCCCGCCCGGTAGGGATGCCAGGGTGCGGGCCACGATAAAGTATCTCTCCAAGGTATGACGCAGAATTGACCCTAGAGCATCCAGCGCGAAGGAGCCGGAAAGATTGGCACGTACCGGCGAGTACTGGGTTTGTTCGCCGAGCGTAATTTTTTGGACCAACTTCTTGGTCTCGAACACTTCGAGAATGGCCCCTAGCTTGTCAAGCATGGTGGCTTCGTTCCAACTCATCGTGAGCTCTTTGCGTAAAAACGCGAAGCTTTGACAAGCAATAAGACGAATTCTGGCCAATGGCAAATCAGGGTTACGGCTCATCAGGGCTGCGAGAAGAGAGGCCAGCGCAAACCCGTGCAAGGTGTTGTTACGGAAATAAGTGAGTAGCGCCGCTTGCTTCGGGCGCACATGAAAAATATCGCCCAAAGGATGTGGAATTCTCTCGATTAAAGCCTGTTTGCTGGCGTAGGCAATACACTGCTCGGCGCTTAACTCGGTGACTGTTTGACGTTCCGAATAGGGCACCTCTTTGGCAAGTGCCAAGAGCAGGTCCAACTGGAACAACAAGCGGTTTTCGTCCATGGCCTGACGGGCCGTGCCGAGAATGGCGGTGGACAAAAGATTAATCGGATTGAGCACGAGAGCGTCATTAATGCGCTCGGTAATTTGTCGCCCGAGCTGGCTAATGAGTTGGCGTTGCGTTTCTCCGGCCGCCAGAGACGTCTGTAACGCCGACTGTAAAGCAATCGGTTCACCCACATTGACGTGCACCTTGCCATATTGCTTACTGCGAAACTCGCGAACGGTATTCACAATACCAAAGATCGACTCTTTTCTTTTTGCCGCACCAGCGAGTTCGGCCAGAAAACTGTCTCCTTCGACCAATTGCTCGTAGCCAATGTAGATCGGGATAAAGACCACCGGCTTGCTGCCTTCGCGCTGAAAGCTTTCCACCGTCATGCTCAGCAGGCCGCCTTTCGGAGCCAAGAGTCGGCCAGTGCGGCTACGCCCTCCTTCCACAAAGTATTCAATCGGAAAGCCACGCTGCATGATCACATGCACATATTCTGAGAACACTGCGGAGTAAAGCGCATCGCCCTTGAAGCTGCGGCGTAAGAAAAACGCCCCGGCACGCCTCAGTATGCCGCCGATGACCGGAATGTTGAGGTTATCGCCTGCGGCCACCTGCGGCGGCATCAAGCCGCGCTTATACATCACATAAGACAGCAAAAGATAGTCGACATGACTGCGATGACAGGGCACGTACACAATCTCAGCACCAGCGCCAACCTTAGCGATCGTCTCAAAGTGATGGATATCGACGCCTTGATAAATGCGATTCCAAAGACGGGTGAGCACCAAGTCAAAGGCGCGAATCACCGGATAGGAATAGTCCGAGGCAATCTCGTAGACCATCTTGCGTGCCTTCAGCTCAGCCCGCTCCAGCGGCATATTCTGAGTGTCAGCATGGCGGCGTATGGAGGTCTGTACCGCTGCATTGCCAATCACACTATTGACCAAGGTTTGCCGATGCGACAGGTTCGGCCCAACCACCAACTCACGCTCACGCTTGTATTCGGCGCGCAGCAAGCGGGCAATGCGGCGCTGAGCCTGGCTCTCCTGGCCAGTTTCCGCCTGTTGGTTTGCAGCGGCATCCACCTCAGCGCGAAGCGAAATCGGCTGGCCAAACTTGAGCAGAGTTTGCCGACCGTTGATCAAGATTCGTAAGGTCTGCTTGAAGAACCCGGGTGCGACCCAAGCGTCTGAAAAGAGCGCCTTAAGAATGGAATCCTGATTCTTTGGAGATCGGCCCCAAAACACGCTCACTGGCACAATTTGTACCTCTAAGCTCGGATCATTTTGAGCCGCAGCCACCATCAGCTTGAAACGCTTCGAGTAATCGTAAGGATTGCGATCCAGAGGCGAGGGTTGCCCACTTCGGGTCAAATAAAAATAACTACTACTCTCACGCAGCCCACCCACCTGCAAGGCCTTCGACGGTGGTGGCAGGCCCAATTGCATGGTCGCGTCTTCGAGTAACAAAAACCCCGAGAGCTGGCGCACTTGTAAGGCATAGCACACCGGCAGCGCCGGATTAAAGCTCGGCGGCTGGCTAGCCTCTGGCACCGTTTGGAACTTCACCAAACGGCGCAGCAACCAGCGCAATAAACCTAGAAATGGTGGGTCGGGGAACTGCATAGCCTAAATCTTAGGCGTTTTTGAGAGAAGATCAAACGTTAAAGCGGAAATGCATGACGTCGCCGTCATGCACCACATACTCTTTGCCCTCTAAGCGCATCTTGCCTTTTTCCTTAGCGCCTGCCTCACCCTTGCAGGCAATGAACTCATCATAGGCAATGGTTTCAGCGCGGATGAAGCCATGTTCAAAGTCGGTATGAATCACCCCAGCAGCTTGCGGAGCGGTATCGCCTTTATGAATCGTCCAGGCGCGCACTTCTTGCACGCCCGCAGTAAAGTAGGTCTGCAAACCCAGTAAGGTGTAGCCAGTGCGAATCACTCGGTTCAAACCGGGTTCGGTCATACCCATGTCGGCCAGGAAGATTGCCTTGTCCTCATCAGGCATTTCGCCCATTTCGGCTTCCATGGCGGCGCATACCGCCACCACCAGAGACTTTTCTGCCTCAGCCATGGCCATCACCCGGTCTAGGTGGGGATTGTTCTGGAAGCCGTCGTCTTTGACGTTAGCGACATACATGAGCGGTTTGGCCGTGATCAAGCACAGTGGTTTAAGTAAAGCGAGCTCGTCAGCATCAAGATCGAGCGAGCGGATCGGCTTGGCCTCATTCAACACAGCCAAACACTTTTCAAACAAAGGTACAAGCTTCATAGCCTCCTTGTCCGTGCCTGATTTAGCCAATTTCACGTTCTTGGCATGAAGCTTTTCGACCGTCGCCATATCGGCTAAGGCGAGCTCGGTATTGATCACTTCGACATCGGAGAGCGGATCAATCTTGCCGCTCACATGCACCACATTGGTATCGTCGAAACAGCGCACCACATGGGCAATCGCATCGGTTTCCCGAATGTGAGCCAAAAATTGATTGCCTAGGCCTTCACCTTTGGAAGCACCTGCCACCAAACCTGCAATATCGACAAACTCGACCGTTGCGGGCAACACTTTCTTGGGCTTAACGATGTCGGCCAAGGCCTTCAGGCGAGGATCCGGCACCTCGACAATGCCCACATTGGGCTCAATGGTGCAAAAAGGATAGTTCTCGGCAGCGATGCCCGCCTTGGTGAGGGCGTTGAAAAGCGTGGACTTACCGACGTTGGGCAAGCCAACAATGCCGCATTTGAGGCTCATGGGGTACTTTCAGGAATATAGCGCGAAACCCTCCATTGTACTGGCCGGAGTCGAAAGTCGCTCAGCCCTTGGAAAACTCCATCGCACTATCCTTCACCGAGCCAAAGCGCAAGGCCAAAATATCAAGCGCATAGTTTTGATACAGCTTCCAAGGATGCGTCGAACCCTGCTTGGGAAGAATATCTTTGGCACGCTGGAAGTAGCCCGAAGAAAAGTCCACCCAAGGCATGGCGGTGACTTCGCCGCTGCGCAAATGGGGGGTACAAAATTTCGAGCCAGTGCTGTCCATGTGCTTGATGAGGCGGCACACATACTGGCTGGTGAGGTCGGCCTTTAAAGTCCATGAGGCATTGGTATAGCCAAACACCGAGGCCATATTCGGCACACCGCTGTACATCATCCCTTTGTAGGTCATCGACTTCGAAAAATCGACGCGCCTGCCATCCACCGAAACCGCCAAGCCACCCAGCATCTCAAGGTTCAGTCCGGTCGCCGTCACAATCAGATCGGCCTTGAGTTCTTGCCCAGAGACGAGCTTGATGCCCGTTTCGGTAAAGGTCGCGATCTGGTCGGTGACCACCGAGGCAGTCTCCGATTTCAGTGCCTTAAAGAGATCGCTATCGGGTACCAGGCACATGCGCTGCTCCCAGGGGTTATAGCGCGGCGTGAAATGCTTTTCCACGTCGTAGCTTGGACCCATCTCGGTTCGGACTTGGCCGAGTAGAACGTCTTTCACCTTGGCGGGGTACTTGCGGCACATCTTAAAAATATACATCCCGTACAACACGTTTTTCCACCGCACCAGTCCATAAGCCAACTTGGCAGGCAGCCATCGGCGCAGCTTGTCGGCAATAGGGTCTACCGCCGGCCGCGACACCACATAGGTGGGCGAGCGCTGAAGCATGGTGACGTGACTCGCCTTCTTGGCGAGCTCAGGTACCAAGGTCACGGCGGTTGCGCCGCTGCCAATGACGACCACTCGCTTATTGGTGTAATCAACCGTTGTGTCCCACTTTTGCGGGTGAACGATTTGGCCTTTAAAGTTCGCAAGGCCCGGAAACTCTGGCGTGTAGCCTTCGGAATACTTGTAATAGCCCGCGCACATCAAGAGAAAACTACAAGTGAACTGGCGCGTCTCCTGGAGATGCTCGACCTCGACGCTCCAACGTGCCGTCGCGCTCGACCAAGAAGCGGCCTTCACCCGGTGCGAGTAGCGAATCTTTTGCTCAATGCCGTAATCACTCGCCGTTTGGCGCACATAGTTGAGAATGTTCGGGCCATCGGCAATGGCCTTCGCTTCCTTCCAGGGGCGAAAGGAATAGCCCAGGGTGTACATGTCGGAGTCGGAGCGAACGCCAGGGTAGCGAAACAAGTCCCAAGTACCGCCGGAGGTTTCGCGACCTTCCAAAATCGCATAATGTTTGTTCGGGCAATTGGCTTGTAGGTGATAGCCCGCACCGATACCAGAGAGTCCCGCGCCAACGATCAAAACATCAAAGTGTTCAATACCCATAGCCACCAATTCCTAGTTGGAGAATCAATTTGTGTATTGTGACCGATCTCGCCAGTGGTCTCACGCAACATCAACGATTCCCATTGAGTCCAGCAGTTTCATCAAAAGTTGACGCTGTCTACTAAAATAATCGATAATTGGGCATGAGTTAAAAGCCACCTGACAAGAGGAACCGTATGGCGATTTCGCAAAACACCGCACACAGTGTCTTGACCGCAATGACGGTTTGGCCTGATGCTTCGAACCTAATCGCACAGTTTTTAGCGCGCGAACGGCGTTTGAGCTACTTCGCTCTATTGATGATCGGCATAGCAATCGTTTTTGCTCTGTCTTCAACGATTGATGTTCGCCAATGGCGTGGTGTTCCCATTTGGTTAAAGCCATTCAAGTTCGCCGTGTCGACAGCCCTTTTCGCACTGACTAGCGCTTGGTTTATCGGCCTCTTGCCCGCGCCAGTACGCCAAAGCACGGCCGTGAACTACCTGGTTTGGACCCTGATTTTAACGGCAAGTTTTGAAGTGGTCTATATCGCATTGCAGGCCCTATTAGGACAGGGTTCGCATCACAATACTACGGACCCATTTCATGCAACTATGTTTGGCTTGATGGGGGTCGCTGCCTTAGCGCTGACTGCAACACAAGCAGCATTGGCAGTTCTAATTACCGTGCATCACCGTGAAGTATCGAGTGCGGTACCCGCCCTTCCCCCGGAGGTGCTCGCAGTTGTGATCGGTTTGTGGCTCACTTTTATCCTTGGGTCGATCAGTGGCTTCGCACTCGGCGCAAATCAACCCCCGGAGGGCTCGGGCCTCCCCTTATTGGGTTGGCAACTTGGGTTGCGCGACTTTCGCCCCGCCCACTTTTTAGGGATCCATGCGCATCAACTCATACCGTTCGCTGGATTTATGGTCGTAAGCTTGGGCCTACCATCGCCCAATGCCTGGGTAGTGGGACTGTCGGTGGCCTATACCCTGGGATGGATCGTATGTCTCAGCGCTTGGCTGGAAAAAGTCCGGTGGCTCTAAGCTTGGCCACGAGCTTCGGAAGCTCCTCACGCGCATACTCCTCCCCTAGATTCCGTGACTGCACAAAATAGGCCGAGAAAGGACTGGCGTAATACCCTAAGTCCGGATGCAACAAAAAATCAGCTTCCGCAACTTCAGGTTCTATCAATTTACGTCGCTTTTCATCGCGCTCTATCCAGCTGGCCTTAGCGTCTGGCGGGGCGCTTCCTGGGCGTGCAGAGACATCAATAGCAATTACAAACTGGGCGCCGGCCTGCCGAGCCACTTTTACTGCCACTGGCAGCGAGACGTCCGCATCGACATATTCCGTCGAGTTGATGCCAACCGGTGAGATGATACTCGGTACCGCACTGGAGGCACGCACTGCAACACCGACGTTTCCCTGGTTAAAGAAGACGGGGCTCTGATCATCGTAGCGGCTTGCAACCACGATGAGTGGACGCTTTAGTTGCTCAAGGGATCGGTTACTCAGCTTAGCGTTGACATAGTCTTGAAGGCGCTGTCCATGGATCCAACCACGGTCTGCAAAGAGAGATACGTCAAACAGCGTGAGGGGACCGCCCGCAAATGAAAGTGCGTCTAACTCAGAGGCGTTAAAGCCATTTGCCCAGAATGCTCCAATCAGCGCTCCTACACTTGAGCCAACGATCAAGTCCGGCTCAATCCCTGCCCCCTCGAGTACTTTGATGATGCCCAAATGCGCGTAGCCGCGCGGCCCCCCGCTTCCTAAAACCACCGCGATACGCGGCGGGGGTAGGAGAGGCTTGAGCTGTTTTTGAGCAAGGGGTGCATCGTTGCCAACATAATTGAAGGCAGTGCAGGAAGTCAACACCATAATGCCCGTGAACACCGCAAGTCTTCTCGCGAGTCTTAAAGCCTTGTTTTGAATGCTTATCATAGGAATTCGTTTTGATTTAGTGGTCTGTTACTGTTAGAAAGAGGACTTTGGTCGATGGCGCTCAGTGGGCAAAGGACGGCGCAGGCCGAGTATCGATCGGAAGGCTAAGCAAGGCGGTAGCAAATCCAACGGCTGCGAGCACTAGAAACACTTGCTTATAGTCTGACAATGGCGCATTTGGAGCCCCCACCAGAACCACGGCTATCGCCGTGCCCAAGACGCCGCCAAGTTGCCGGACTGCGTTGTTCACCGCACCACCAACGCCAAACCTTGCTGGCGACAATCTCACAACGGCGGCAGCGGACAGTCCTGGTAGCAAGAGCCCGATTGCCGCTCCGCCCATCACTTGCGATGGAAACCATACTAGCCAATAGGCCGGCGTGGCATCCACTCGCCACCACAGCCAGAGTTGGGCAACTCCATACAGTACGCCCCCAATAACCAGAACAGGACGATGGCCGTGACGGGCAGCCCAGCGGCCCGTGGCGATGGCCACTGGCATCACCACAAATGGCCCCATGGCTACCGCTAAGCCGGTTAGGCTTTGTGAGTACTTCCAAATACCCATCAAGAATAAAAATGATGATAAAAACATCATTGAAAACGCGATGCCGAATACGAGTGTAGCGAGGGTCACAAAGCGGTAGGTCCGGTCTTCGAACAATTCGAGGTCGACAGTAGCGTCTTTCCTGTCTCGTGCCCACGCTATGTAGCTCAGGATCGCCATGATTCCGGCGACGAGACTAGCGGTAGTGGCCCAAGACCTCCAACCCCACACCTCTGAGTTAACAATACCCAGAGTAAGCAAAGCACCCGCCGCTGTGAGTAAGGCCACCCCCGTCAGGTCCAAACTTGCACCCAGAGGTACATTGCGCGACTCTATCAACAATCGGCGCGACAGCCACCATGCCACCAAACCAATCGGGAGATTGATCAGGAAGGCCCAGCGCCATGAGGATGCTTCTATCACCCACGAGCCGATTGCTGGCCCTACCGCTGCAGCCAAGGCACCGACAACCGTCCAAAGACTTACCGCTATGGCACGCTTTTCTTTAGGGAAGGCCTCAAGTAGCAGGGCCAGCGAGGCGGGCGTCAACAAAACAGCGCCCAGCGCCTGCACGAAACGGGCAGCGACCAAAGTCCAAACCGAAGGCGCTAAGCCGCACAACAAGCTGCCGAGCGTGAAAAGCAACAATCCCTGCAAAAACAGACGCTTGCGGCCCATTAAATCGGCAAGGCGGCCTGCGGGCACGAGAAGCGCTGCCGTGGTGATCGTGTAGGCATTCAGGATCCACGACAAATCGGTCGCGAGGTTCCCTCCAAATTCTTGACGCAGCGATGGGAAGGCCGCCACGACAATCGTCGCATCAAGCGAGACCAGAAACACCGAAACAGCTAGCAGACGAAACACCATCCAGGGCGTTGGGCTGCTCGTAACGTGTGGGCGCCGAAAAAGGAGCATGAACTAGGCCTTTAAATTCTCTTTCTAATCATTCTGTTGACAACGTCTACCATTATTTCCAAAATAGTAGACATTGTCAACCTAAGATTTAAGTCTGACGTTGAAATTCAACATGAGTAAAGGAGTTGTCGATGTTTAATGATCGGAAAATTTTGGTCTTATTTTCGACCCTGTGGCTGGTCTCAACAAGTACCTGGGCGTCGGATTTGATTGTGAAAGTCCCTGGGCCGAAACCTGCGCAGGGGCAGATTGGCTGCGCCCTATTTGAAAATAGTCCGGCCTTCCCAATGGACAACAGCAGCGCCAAGCAAATTTGGCTTGCCGCAGAAGTCACTGGCGTCACCTGCAAGTTCAATGATCTTGCTCCGGGAATCTATGCCGTATCTGTAGGCTACGACATTAACGGAAACAAAAAAGTAGACACCAATTTCTTGGGAGTTCCAAAGGAGGGTTGGGGAGTGTCCAACAATGTCGTGCCCAAGCTTCGAGCGCCAACTTTCAGCGAGGCTCAGTTTGAAGTGAAAGCCGGTTTGGATACCGTGCTTGAAATCAAATTGGTTTATTAGGAACCAACATGCCAAAAGCCAAAAGCTTTACAGCTCGATACGGCCCTTGGGCACTAGTGACCGGGGCATCGTCCGGAATCGGTCAGCAATTGGCCCTGCAACTCGCCGAGCGCCAACTTTCCGTACTTTTGGTTGGGCGAAACACAGCTCAGCTTGAGGCAACCGCGCAGCAAGTACGCCAGCGTGGCGTGCAAGCCAAAGTGATTCTCGCGGACTTCGAACAAATGAGTGCGATAGCCACAGTGATTCTCGCCCATGACGGCAGAAAGCGTCGCCGCCAATACACTTGCTGCCTTGAGGAGAAAAAGTGCGGTGTACCCTGGCGGGCTAACCAAGTTATTACGAGGCTCTTTGTCAAGCTTGCCCCGGTATTTCCAAATACGCATTATTGGTAAGATAATGAAAGGATTCACCCTAAAGCACTAATGTCCAAGAAAACCATTAAGCCGCCTATCGATTTACGAGATGCCTGTGTCCTGGCCGCACATGCCGTCATCGCCGCACAGGGTGTAGAGAAGTTGAGCATGCGCGACGTTGCGCGCAAGCTCGGAGTATCGCATCAGGCCCCCTACAAACATTACCGAAGTCGTGATCACTTGCTGTCGGAGGTGATTCGGCGCTGCTTTCAGGGATTTGCTCAAGCACTCAATGGGCGTCCAAGGTTTGAAGATCCCATACAAGACATGCGCTCGCTCGGCGCTCAGTATTTGACCTACGCATTAGAGCATCCCTTAGAGTATCGACTGATGTTTGGTACACCATGGCCACCGGTCGAGGCACATCCTGAGTTGGTGCTGGACGCACAGCACGCCTTCAATGTTTTACGAAGCGCGCTTGCACCTCTCTATATGGGCAAGAAAGCCGATCATGACAAGATCGATTCCGATGCATTATTTGTTTGGTCCTCCATGCACGGCTTGGCGACGATTTTGCAAAGTCAAGCCATGAGCCATTTATCGCTAAGCCAAAAAGTCTTGGACGGTGCGGTGGGACACGTGATGTATATGGTAGATGTTGCTTTATTGGCCAATGTTGGAAAAGTCACTCGTGCTAGTCGCCGGTAAGTTACACCTTAAACGGTATCCGTTAGAGGGAGCTAAGATATAAATGGCTTGCCTTGAATAGCTTGCAGCATCGTGGCCACAATCATGACGATGCCAAAAAAGAAAGCGCCCCACACCCAAGCGCGCGAGGTCTTTGTAAAAATTCGATCAGCGAGCCAGCCGAAAACAGGGAGAGCCTGCAACAAATGTGCTGCAAAAAAGTGAGGAACCCTGAGGTCTCCACCCGTTGTTGACCATCCAAAAAGCGGCAGGCCGGCGATGTCATTTCGTACCCCTCCCACCCAATGTCCGGGACCGGCAAGTGCACCCGAAGCAAGCGGCGCGGTGACGATGAGGGTGATGACGCTACCGGCTAAGAGCCCCAGCACCGCGCCAAGCTGAAAGCCAGTGTTGCGATGATCTACTGGATGCCGCCAAACCAACCAGCCTATCCAAGCCGTGGCGGCCATCATCATGACGGCTGCGCCGCC
>JAYVKZ010000499.1:0-1908 GCA_043767985.1 Betaproteobacteria bacterium | reverse complement strand
CCGCCGGCTGGCTTTTTCTTAGCCGAGCCTCCAGCGTTCTCGCTCAAGACTGCACCACCCTAATAGCAGGCAAGGTCAAGCGCGAAACTAAACGACCAGAATCGCTTCGATCTCAAACTCAGCGCCCTTAGGCAGCGACGCCACCCCAACCGTGGAGCGAGCCGGATAAGGCGCCTTAAAGCTTCGCTTCATGGCCTCGTTAACCACCGCAAAGTTAGCAAGATCAGTCAAAAACAAAGTGAGTTTCACCGCATGGTCCAAGGTCCCTCCACCAGCCAGCGCGACCGCAGCAAGGTTCTTAATGGCCTGCTCCACTTGAGCTTCAAAGCCACCCGCCACCAAATTGCCGGTGGCCGGGTCCATGCCAATTTGCCCGGAACAAAACACCATCGAACCCAACTTGACGGCCTGCGAATAAGGCCCAATCGCGGCGGGCGCATCACTGGTTTGAATTACGCTTCTGGTCATGATGACTATCCTTCTTGAAAAGTTCTTAACGACGGAAACACTGTGCAGCTAAGCGTAGCTTACTTCGAAACGCTCGGCCCTGCTGAACGCAACGATCACGACCCAGTGCTACTAGGTGAGGGTCGACACAGGCCGAGTCATGGAAGTAAAGTTTCGTGGCTTTCATCTGGGCTCGAGCGAAAGTAATTTCTTCAGTATTTTGAAGAATTATCTAGATTTTTCTTCAACACTCCTAATTTTTAAGTCTTTACGGAGAGTGACAAGGGTATAAACTGCCTTGACGATCAATGACCTAACCGGCCAAGCCAGATGACTATCTCTCCAGATCTCAAACCAAGCCCAACATCGCCAACGGGCGACCCACCGGTACCTCAGCCGGGCTGGAGTGTTTACGTCGTCATCATCATGCTCACAATTCTCGCCGCAGCCGCAGGGTCGATCGCCTCGATCGGCGTACCCGAGTTCTATACAGCACTTAAGCGCCCAACTTGGGCTCCGCCACCGTGGCTGTTCGGCCCCGCCTGGACCATTCTTTACACCCTCATGGCCATCGCCGCCTGTTTAGTGGTCAAAGCAAAAGGCTGGCAGGCCAGCAAAGGTGCCTTGGCACTTTACTTCTTCCAGCTTGTTTTGAACGGCCTATGGACTTGGCTGTTCTTTCGTTGGCGCCTTGGCGGCCTTGCTACCTTTGAGATCGCCATCATGTGGATCGCGATTGGACTGACCGTCTATGCTTTCTGGAAGATTAGGCCCTTGGCTGGGGCCTTGCTCCTGCTCTATTGGGCCTGGGTGAGCTTTGCAAGCGTCTTGAGTTTTAGCACCTGGCAACTCAACCCCGGGGTGCTTTAAAACAGCAGATTCTCGACTTTTAGGGAAGCTACGGCCAAACCCTGGCCACACCAGTATGACGGGCATCCGCCCCTCTCAAGATTGCACCATGGGACAATGCTTTAAAACCAGAAAGCATTAGCTATGAGCATCCCGACGCCCGCCAAAGATTCAGCCCAAAACCCCGCAGTAAATACTGTCGAAAACTCCGCCAAAAGCTCATTCAAGCCGCCAGCCGCAAGCGCCAATCCAACAGGCACTTATTTAGGCGCACTCATCCGCCGCCCCGGCGGGGCAGTCAAAACCTCCCGAAATGGCAGTGTCGAGCAAAGCTCCGCCCACAGCGGCGATATCCAAATTCGAGGCGCGAGGCAAAACAACCTCAAAAACCTGTCCCTAGACATCCCCACGCACGAGCTAGTCGTGGTCACCGGCGTCTCAGGCTCCGGCAAAAGCTCTCTGGTGTTTGACACCCTATACGCTGAAGGCCAACGCCGCTACGTCGAAACCTTTTCCGCCTATGCCCGCCAGTTCCTGGACCGCATGGACAAGCCCCAGGTCGACCGTATCGACGGGGTACCTCCCGCCATTGCAATCGATCAAACCAACCCA
>JAYVKZ010000498.1:0-8421 GCA_043767985.1 Betaproteobacteria bacterium | reverse complement strand
CGCGTCGGCCGTTAAATAGCGACTCCATGCCGCAATGTCGGCGCTACGGGTCTCGATGCTTTGCGTGTTGATCTTGGCCGAGCCCAAGGAAAACTCACCCGCTCGGCCATGACTAATAATGTGCAGCGCAGAGGCTGCTTGGCCACTAAAGGACAGCATTTGCGTGGCGCGCTGAATGCCGTCGGTATCGGCGTTGATCACCATCACTGCCAGATTTCGTCCGGCGTCAATTTGCCTTTGAAACTCGCCTCGAAGCGACTGGATATCCGGTACTTGACTGTCAATGAGGACAATTTCCAATCCCACATTGTTTTTTGACGGATTGAACTCGCCAATCAGACGAATGATGTCGGTCGCGTTATCCCTGTCCTGTAACGTACTTTTTCCGAGAGCGGGCAGGGTTTTGTCAACCGTCTGGGAGTCCTGAGCATAGGCGGCAGTCTTGAGTGGCGCATATTCTGCGAGGCTCGCTTGCTCGGCACCTGCAAATGATCCGGCCAG
Source organism: Betaproteobacteria bacterium (assembly GCA_043767985.1). Lineage (GTDB taxonomy): Bacteria > Pseudomonadota > Gammaproteobacteria > Burkholderiales > Burkholderiaceae_E > JAPOKJ01. Next base: position 7,920 of record JAYVKZ010000498.1, on the reverse strand, counting down.
CCCAAGATCGGCGGAATACAAGGTCCGGGCTTCAAGAGCAGCAAACTGACTTCGTGAAGGTATGCCAGAAAGCCTTCGCGGAGATCGCTTCTCGCTAGGTTTTGCAGGCAATGTTAAAGAGGGTGATTTCACTCCTGTAGTTTAGATACAATGTGAGGACACGTCACATAGCGATTCACCGTTGGTCGGAGCACATCGACTGTTGGGCGGACCGGCCGCGAGCATTGTTTCGTAGACGTGAGTAATATCACCCGAGAGGCGCTCCTGAGGAGAGGGTTCCTGGCAACGCTTGATTCATTAAAACGAGATTCCCTATGACCCGACTTGCGTTTCATTTTGATTTTGGTAGTCCCAATGCCTACCTGAGCCACCTTGTGATTCCCAGTATTGAAGCTCGAATCGGTGCGCGTTTTGAGTACGTCCCCGTGCTCCTTGGAGGCTTGTTTAAGGCCACCGGAAATCGCTCGCCGATGGAGAGCATGGTGGGTATTAAAAACAAGCCGGAATACGAGCGTTTAGAGGTGCGACGCTTTGTGGAGCGCCATAAGATCACACAATTTCAGCGCAATCCTTTTTTCCCCGTCAACACCCTCGCGATCATGCGCGGTGCAGTGGCCGCTCGTCATCTCGGTGTCTTTGAGAAGTATGTCGACGAGATGTATCGCTATATGTGGGCAGAAGCGCGCAACATGGGCGACCCGGCCGTGATTGCCGCGTGCTTGGAGGAGTCTGGCCTTCCGGTTAAAGCCTTATTGGAGGCGAGTGGCAGCCCCGAGGTCAAGGCGGAGCTGGTCGCCAACACGGAGAGTTCGGTTCACCGGGGAAACTTCGGCTCGCCGACGTTTTTTGTGGATGATGAGATTTATTTTGGTAAAGATCGTTTGCGGGATGTCGAAGAAGCGTTCCTGGCCAAACGCGGTGGTTGAATTCAGGAAGGTCTTCCTTCCTTCTCTACTGCGCCATACACCAGCTGCTTGAACTCGAAAGAAAACGGATGCCAAAACGACATTTGACGTTGGGTCATCAATAACCCGGCGAGATTTTTTCTGGGGGAAATCCACCAATGGGTACCTGCAATACCGCCCCATTGAAATTCTCCGGTCGACTCTTTCGGGTCTAGAGAGGAGGGCGTGAGGGTGACGGCGCCACCCAGTCCAAAGCCTTTCCCCTCGACCCGACCAAGATTCGGAAAGCCGATGCGGACCTTTTCGGCAAGTTGATTGGTCATCATTGAGGCGATTGTTTCCGCTTTGAGGAGGGTGGGGCCACCAAGTAGAAAGCTGCGCATAAAGGCCAGCATGTCAGGTAGGCTTGTCACAAGGCCTCCTCCGCCAGACAGACGAGGGACCGGGCTCAAATAGGCCCCAGGCCACGGCGCTAGATCGGCGCGCGTTAAGCCGGGCTTCATGGGGTTCAAAAGGTCAGCACCGGCGTAGTAGGCAGTCAATAACGACTGGTTTTCTTTAGGGACGACGAAACCAGTATCTACCATACCCAAAGGCTCGAAAATTCTAGTTTGAATGAAGGCATCAAAGCCTAGTCCACTCACCACTTCAACCACACGGGATAGGACATCGGTGGCGACTGAATACTCCCAGCCTGTGCCTGGATGGAACACTAGGGGTAAAGGCTCTAGGGCATCCATCATCTCAGCCAGCGTCTGCGCTGGATTAAGCACTTTGGCGGCGATGTAGGCCTTGTAGATTATCGTGCCTGGGTCGAGTAGCCCGTAACTCAGCCCGGAGCTATGGCTGAGTAAATGGCGAATGGTGATGGGGCCTTGAGCGGGCTCCGTGTCCTCAATGGACTTTGCGCCAGTCTTGAGAACTCGGCGATTCCCTAACTGAGGGATGTAGCGTTCGATCGGATCATCGAGACCAAGACGACCCGCCTCAATCAGTAGCATCACCGCGCAGGAGGTCACCAACTTGGTGTTTGAGAAGGCTCTAAACAAATGATCACTACGCAACGGGATCTTGTTCTCGATATCGGCATAGCCTGCGCAGTGGAGATCGACCAAATCTCGGCCTACCAGCACGGCCGAAGAGACCCCGGAAAGAATGCGGCCATCCACATATCGTTGCATCGCCGCGTGAGCGGGGGTGAAGTCGTATAGATTTGCTTTAACGATCGTATTATTCATGAAGAGATATTCTCAAAACTAAAAAAAGCCCAGATCAAGTCTGGGCTTTCGTGCATAGAGGCGAGCTTAGCTATAGATCTCAAAGAGGCCTGCACCGCCCTGGCCGCCACCGATACACATGGTCACCACGCCCCACTTGGCTTTGCGACGGCGGCCTTCCAGCAGAATGTGCCCGGCAAGACGAGCACCCGTCATACCAAAGGGGTGGCCGATGGCGATGGAGCCACCGTTGACGTTGTACTTGGCAGGGTCAATACCCAGCTTGTCGCGGCTGTAAAGACACTGGCTCGCAAAGGCTTCATTGAGTTCCCACAAATCAATGTCGTCAATGGTGAGGCCATGACGCTTGAGCAATTTTGGAATGGCAAATACCGGGCCGATACCCATCTCGTCGGGCTCGCAACCGGCTGCTGCCCAGGCTACGAAACGGCCCAAAGGTTGTAGGCCGCGCTTCTCGGCGGTTTTGGCTTCCATCAACACGACGGCGGCAGCACCGTCGGATAACTGGCTTGCATTGCCTGCGGTGACGGAATTACCTGCACCCTTGACGGGCTCGAGTTTGGCAAGGCCTTCTAAGGTGGTTTCTGGACGGTTGCACTCATCGCGATCAACAATGTAATCAACAATCGACTCGGCCTTGGTGTTTTTGTCCACGACTTTCATCTTGGTGGCCATGGCGACAATCTCGTCTTTGAATTTACCTGCCGCTTGGGCTGCGGCCATGCGGCGCTGCGATTCAAGAGAGTACTCATCCTGATATTCTCGGCTAACCTTATAGCGCTTGGCCACGATATCGGCGGTGTCAATCATGGCCATGTAAATGGCAGGGGCGATTCTCATTAGCTCGGCGTCGATCGCTTCCTTGGGCATCGGACCACCAGGCACTGAAATACTTTCTACCCCACCTGCCACGACACAATCCGCACCGTCGCCACGGATGTGGTTGGCGGCCATGGCAATCGATTGAAGGCCGGAGGAACAAAAGCGATTAATCGACACCCCTGCGGTGGTCACCGGCAAACCCGCGAGGAGGGCGGCTTGGCGACCGATATTGGGCGATAAGTGAGCGCAATTGCCAAGGTAGGAGTCTTCGATAAAGTCTTTCTCCACCCCAGCGCGTTCTACTGCGTGTTTGATGGCATGAGCCGCCATGGACATCGGGGCGGTGATATTAAAGCCGCCACGACCGGCTTTCGCCAGGCCGGTACGGGCATAGGAAACAATGACTGCTTCGCGCATGATGGAAATCTCCTCGTTGTTGAATTGACTGTGGCTCAGGGGCCGACATTGGTGCTAATCTTAAACGTAGCGCCAATGATTCACACAAATTGGCCCAATTTTGATGGAGACTGATCATGATTCGCCGCCTTAACTCCTGTTTACTTGCCCTGGGTGTCCTTTTATTTGCACTGGGCGTCACCGTTGAACCTGTCAAAGCGCAAGAATGGCCGAATCGACCGGTAAAAATCATCATCCCCTACCCACCAGGCGGACAAACTGACATTGTGGCCCGTTGGCTGGGTGAAAAACTCAGCACGGTCCTGGGCCAGCCTTTCGTGATGGATAACCGACCTGGCGCCCAAGCGATTGTGGGTATCACGGCCGGAAAGCAGTCGGCGCCGGACGGCTATACCTTGGTCATGGTGAACTCTTCTAACATCATTATTAATAAATTTGCCTATACCAAACTCGCTTATGACGGCCTTACCGATTTTGAAGCCGTGGCACATCTCGGTCTTGCGCCACTCGGCATGGTGGTACCCACCAGCTCAGGGATCAAGAGTGTCGATGAGTTTTTGCAGCAGGTGAAGCGTACCCCCGGAAAGGCCACCTTCGCCTCTTTTGGAACCGGCAGCAGTTCTCATTTGTATGGCGAAATGCTCAAGGGATTGGCGAAAGTCGACATGGTGCATGTTCCTTACAAGGGGGCGGGACCAGCTGTCGTGGATATTGCGAGTGGACAGGCCACCATGGGGATTCAGGATTTTGCTGCTACGGCACCGTTTATTCAGTCTGGCAAGTTGACGTTACTCGCAACCACGGGCCCGAAGCGTTGGCCCTTGCATCCGGATGTCAAGACTTTCGGGGAATTGGGCTACCCAGCGATGAACCTTGCAGGTTGGGTGGGTATCATGGCCCCTAAAGGCACGCCCAAGGCGATTGTTGACCGATTAAACCGCGAGATCAACAAGGCGATTTTGTCGCCCGAAGGTACGGCGAAGATCTTGCAGCTTGGACTGTTGGTGACTGGGCTGAGCCCCGCTGAGTTTACCGAGGATATTCGACGTTCGACCCCGCTGTGGGGCGAGATTTTCAAGCAATCAGGCATTGTTCCTGAATGAACCTATTGGGTGGTTAAGAAATGAATGATCTGCTGATTAAGAACGGTACCTTGGTTGACGGTAGCGGCGTCCCTTCCAGAGTGGCCGGTGTGGCAGTGAACCAGGGAAAGATCGTTGCCGTAGGTGATGCCGCCGAAGGTCCTGCACGCAGGGTGATTGATGCCAGTGATTTGTTGGTGACACCAGGTTTTGTCGACATTCACACGCATTACGACGGGCAGGCGACTTGGGATCCTTTTTTAACCCCCTCGGCTTGGCATGGGGTGACCACCTGCGTGTTCGGTAATTGCGGGGTAGGCTTTGCGCCCGTGCGGCCCGGCAAGAAGGACTATTTAATCAACCTGATGGAAGGGGTTGAGGACATACCGGGTACGGTTCTGGCCGAGGGGATGGATTGGACTTGGGAGAGTTTCCCCGACTACCTCAACGCGCTTGATCGCAGAGCCTTTGCGATGGATGTCGGCGCACAACTACCGCATGCGGCCCTGCGCTTTTACGTGATGGGTGAGCGCGGTGCGGATCATCAGGCGGTTCCAACCAGCGACGAGCTTACTGAAATGCAAAAGCTGACCGAAGAGGCTCTGCTGGCGGGTGCCCTCGGCGTGACCACCTCAAGAACCGTCAAACACCGTGCGCGCGATGGTAGTTTTACGCCAAGTCTCAGTGCGCGCGAGCCGGAGTTGATGGCCATCGCTCAGGCGATGCGTCAAGTCAATCGTGGCGTCTTGGAAGTCAATTCAGATTTTGGAGAAGGAGATTTTGCGATTCTGCGAGCGGTCACTGAACTCTCGGGCCGACCCATGACCTTGCTTTTGCTGCAAGTCGATAACGCGCCTGATCTCTGGCATACGACCTTGGTGCAGATTCACGAAGCAAGAGCGGCCGGTTTGTCCGTGACCGGGCAGGTGGGCGCCAAGGCCATTGGCGTCTTGATGGGTCTTGAAACTAGCCTCCATCCGTTTATGTCCCATCCTGCTTGGCGAGATATGGAGGCGATGAGTCCGCGCGAGCGGTATTTGAAATTGCGTGACGATGCCGAATTAAGAAGACGCCTCACGCTGGAGCCGCGCGACAATAAAGGCAAGGTCGCCATGGATAAGATGCTGGATCGATGCTTTGTGCTTGGAGCCGATCTGGACTATGAGCCCATGGCCGATACTAGCCTGAGTGCAAGGGTACGACGCGAGGGCGGCACCGTGCGCGAACTCGCCTTGCAAGAGATGATGCGTGATGAAGGCAAAGCCTTGCTGCTCCATCCTTTCGAGAACTATACCGCCGGGGATTTCAGCGTGGTGCAGCACATGCTGGCCGATCCAGCAACCGTGATGGGCCTGGGCGACGCTGGCGCGCATGTGGGCTTGATCTGCGACGGTGTCGCCCCGACCTACTTGTTAAAGCATTGGGCGCGCGACCGCAAGCGTGGGCCGGGTCTGCCTTTGGAAGCCTTGGTTAAAAAGCAAACGCTTGATACTGCGAGCGTGTATGGCCTATCGGACCGTGGCGTGATTGCGGTCGGGATGAGGGCCGATATCAACATCATTGATTTCGAAAAACTTGATCTTTTAGCGCCACAAGTGGTTTATGACCTACCCACGGGAGGGCGTCGCTTGATACAAAGAGCTCACGGCTATCGGCATACCTTTGTCAGCGGGGTGGAAACAGTGTTGAATGACGAGTTGACAGGGGCGTTGCCGGGAAAATTGGTTCGGTCATCCTAGCCTTCTATTTGTGTTGACTCATAGTGTCAAAACCTTATCGCTCGCCGAAAGCACCAAAGAGCGATTGACTCGATGGATTGCTGCGCGTTAGATCTATGAGAAATCCATCGCTCGCAAGCTAGCAAGGGTCTTCAAACAGGCTTGTGCAACCTCGGTTCCTTTCTTGATAAAGTGCTGCTCATAAAATAACTGATGCTCTTCACTGTCGTGAAAGTTAATGGGCGTGAGCACAGCAGAAAAAACGGGCACATCGGTATCCAACTGCACGCGCATTAAGCCGTCAATGACGGCGCTTGACACAAACTCGTGGCGATAGATGCCGCCATTAACGATGAGCGCACAGGCAATGATGCCATCAAACTTGCCACTTAGGGCTAGCCGTTTGGCATGCAAAGGAATCTCCAAAGCGCCGGGTACTTCAAAATACTCAACGTTTGCCGATGGTATTTGACATCGTTCGAACTCAGCCTGAATGGCGCGCTTGCCGTTACCGACAATGTCTTGGTGCCATGTTGCTGTAACGACGGCGATATGCGGAAAGTTCGACGGGGTCGAAACGATATCGCTTTTGACTGTGTGAGACTGTAGGGTCTGATTCATGGGTGTCCTCGAAGGAAGTGGTGACCAGAATCAGGGCGCACGCAAAGCAACACCTGAGCGACGAAGCTCTAGTGTGAGGCTAGGCGATCTCTATCATCCGGACTCTAACCGTCGGCCCTGGCATCGCACCAGATCTGCTGACCCTGATGCAGAACAAAATCCCCATCAGGCGCTCGCGGGCGGTTTAGGATGTCAGTCAGATCCCCTTTTTGAGCATCTCGACCAATTGATCAAGGGCGGCGCCCCAGCCTTGTTCAAACCCCATTGCCGCATGCTGCTTGCAGCCTGCTTCGTCGGCATGGACCACTACGGCGTGGTATCGGGTCCCATTCGGATCGTCACTCAACCCTATGGTTGCCGTGAATTTGAAGTTTGCAGCCTCGTCGCCACAAGTTGGGCTCGGCGCGCTCGGGCGAAAACCAGGCAGGAGGGCATTAGTCCAGACCAATTTTTCGCCAGGAATAATCTCTAGGTAGCAGCCAATATTGGGAAAGTTGACCCCTTCCGGTGATTGAAAGGTGGTTCGAAACATGCCGCCCGGCCGCAGATCAATGTCGGCCTCGATGGTCCTCCATGGCTTCGGGCAAAACCACGGTAGAAGAAGTTTAGGCTCCGTCCAGGCTCGCCAAATGAGCGCTCTGGGCACATCGACGATTCTTGAGAAGCTGAGGTCTAGCTTTGAGTCGGGCAAGTAGGTGTTATTCATAGTGAGTCACAAAGGTTACAAGTGGTTTAATATAAAACAGAAATTCTGTTTTGTGTACTTGGTCTTGACGAGGATTGCCATATTTTGGGACAGTTCGATTGAGTTGTAAGGATGCATTTGAACCGGGCTTTAAACCCCTGCGACGGGAAGACGAAGCACTCTTGCGCGGGCAGGGGCGGTTCGTTCACAATTTAGCGCTCCCAAACCTTCTTCATGTCGCTTTCGTGCGCAGTGATCATGCTTACGGCTTGATCGAAAGCCTCGACACGACCGAAGCGCAAGCCATGCCCGGTGTGTTCGCCGTGCTCGGCGTCAAGGAACTCGGTCGGCACGATATGCCGACGCCTAATCCCTTGCTCGATATTCGGGCTGGGTTGAAGTTCCCGCTCTTCGCCGAAGGCGACATCAAGG
>JAYVKZ010000497.1:0-11027 GCA_043767985.1 Betaproteobacteria bacterium | reverse complement strand
TTCATCATGAGGACTTTCAGAAACTTGAAGGCGCGTGGCGTGGCTTGCATCACCTCGTGAATAACACCGAAACCGATGAGCAGCTAAAAATTAAAGTGTTCAATGTTTCCAAGACCGATCTTCACAGAACGCTCAAGCGCTTTAAAGGAACTAATTGGGATCAAAGCCCGATCTTCAAGCAAGTGTATGAAGCGGGCTACGGCCAATATGGTGGCGAGCCGTTCGGCTCCCTGGTGGGCGATTATTATTTCGACCAATCGCCGCAAGATGTCGAGCTACTAGGCGAGCTTGGCAAAATCGCTGCGGCAGCGCATTGCCCGGTGATTGCGGCGGCCTCACCGACCATTTTCCAGATGGATTCTTGGCAAGAGCTCTCCAATCCACGCGATTTGACGAAGCTCACGACGACTCCTGAGTATGCTGCCTGGCGCTCGTTTAGAGAGAGTGACGAGGCGCAATACATTGGCCTGGCAATGCCCCGCTTTTTGTCGCGCCAACCGTATGGTTCGAAGAGCGATCCGGTGGAAGAGTTCGACTTCGAAGAGGACACAGCTCAGGGCGATCATTCACGCTACACGTGGGCGAATGCGGCTTACGCCATGGCGACCAATATCACTCAGTCCTTCAAGCAGTACGGTTGGTGCTCGCAGATTCGCGGTATCGAATCTGGTGGCATGGTGCCTAATTTGCCGGTACATACTTTCCCTACCGACGATGGCGGCGTTGATATGAAATGCCCCACTGAAATTGCGATTTCGGATCGCCGTGAGGCTGAGTTAGCCAAGAATGGCCTCATGCCTTTGTTACACAAGAAGAATTCGGATATGGCTGCCTTTATCGGCGCGCAATCGATGCATAAGCCAGCCGAGTACGACGACCCTGATGCCTCGGCCAACGCCAACCTTGGTGCCCGTCTTCCCTATATGTTTGCGATTTGTCGCTTCGCGCACTACCTTAAATCTATCGCCAGGGACAAGGTCGGCTCCTTCAAGGGTCGTGACGATATGCAGCGCTGGCTTAACGACTGGATCTTGAACTATGTGGACGGCGATCCATCCATTTCCTCTGATGAAGTGAAGGCAAAACGACCGCTGGCGGGCGCTCAGGTCACTGTGGAAGAAGTAGAAGGCAATCCGGGCTACTACACTTCGGTGTTTCGACTGATGCCGCATTACCAGCTAGAGGGATTAACCGCATCATTGCGACTTGTTTCCAAGATACCTACGAAGTAAAAAGTGTTGCGCATTGTTCCTAGTACGAAAGTGTTGCTAGTACTTAAGGAGTAGTGCAATTCGCTGATCATTGGCGGATACTTATTTCTGTCGAGCGAATTTAAAACAAATTTGCCTGACAGCTTAAAACTGACGACTTATTCAATTGACGACTCATTCATTACCTAGGAGTAAAGATCATGGCAGCAGTAGACTATTTCTTAAAGATTGATGGCATTGATGGCGAGTCCCTCGATCACAAGCACGCCAAAGAAATTGAGGTGCAGAGTTGGAGCTGGGGCGAAAGTAATGCAGGCTCTCATGGCGCTGGCGGCGGCGGTGGTGCTGGCAAGGTTGCGATGCAAGATTTCCACTTCACAGTGAACGCTTCCAAGGCTTCACCGAAATTGCTTTTAGCTTGCGCAACCGGCGAACACATCAAGAAAGCCAAGTTAACTTGCCGCAAAGCAGGTAAGGAGCAACAAGAGTATCTGGTGATCGAATTTTCCGATTTGTTGATCAGTAGCTTTCAAACCGGTGGTTCGGCGGGTTCCAGTGTTCTTCCCATGGATCAGGTAAGTTTCAATTACACCAAGATTGAATATGAGTACAAGCCGCAAAAGGCCGATGGAACGCTCGATGCTGGTGTCAAAGTGGGATACGACATTAAGCTGAATAAGAAGGTCTAGGAAATCTTGGTGCTTATTTTGCCCGTCCGTTTGCTGATTGAGAGTTATTGACATGGCACAAGGCGATTGTTTTCTGAAGCTCGTGGCAAGCCGTGCTGGCGCGATCAAAGGGGAGTCCAGTGATCCGGACTTCCTGACCTACATCGTGATCTCATCTTGGACGTGGGGGCTGCAAGCGCCGACCGTTGGCTTTAACCGGACGGGAAAGACTCAGGCACGAAGTATTGATTTCTCCTGCCTGGTCGATTCGTCCTACCCGGCCATGCTGTCGGTATTGGTCACCAATGACGTCATCAAGACGGCCACGCTTGAAATGCGCCGGGCGGGTGGTGCAGGGGCCAATGCGAAAGCCCACAACTATATGAGTATCAATTTGAAGAAAGCTGGCCTAGTGAGCCTCGCCATCAGCCACTCGCCATCGGAAATCATTCCCGTGGTACGAGGATCTTTGGTCTTTGAAGAGGTGACGGTGGATTACCGAGCACAGGGTAGCCACGGCGGAGCAGGAGGTGGCGCGTCTAGCTTTAATTGGCAAATTTCTGATCAAGCCTAGGCAGATGGCGCGTTTGATTAGAAATTACAAAACAGGTGGCTCCATTGAGCAGAGTTTATGGATGAACTAGTGATCAAGGGTGTGACCCTTAAAACTGCCATGGCTCGGGTGAAAGCCAACCCAACGGATGCCGATCTTCGAATCGGCCTGTTTCGTTTGTTCTCGCTCACCGGGCAGTGGGATCGCGCGATTACACAGTTAACAGCCGCGATGGAGCTCAAGGCCGATCATGCTCTATATGCCAAGGCTTTTCTGGCTTGCATTGCCTGCGAGCGCTTTCGGGCCGAAGTTTTTGCGGGTAAACGTATGGCCATGCTGGTCGGCGAGCCTGCGCCCTGGATCGGTCTGATGGGCAAAGCTTTGGAAGCAAGCGATTCTCGCGCCAAAATTAGTTGGTGGGACCAAGCCTTGGACGAGGCTCCAACGACGTCAGGAAAGCTCAATGGTGAGCCTTTCGAATGGATCGCCGATGCTGATTCTCGACTCGGGCCAATCCTTGAGGCTTTCATTGATGGCAAATATTATTGGTTGCCTTTTTCGCAATTGCAGTCCGTTAAATTTCATGCCCCGGTGGATTTAATTGAAACGATCTGGCAATCGGCGGAAGTTGAGTTTCAAAATGGCGGAACCAAGAGTGTCTATTTGCCCGCACGCTATCCAGGAAGTGAATCCAGCTCCGACCCTCTGCTGGTGCGTGGCGCCAAGACTGAATGGACTGCTTTGAATGATCAGTATGCGCTCGGCTTAGGGCAAAAACTACTGGTGACCGATGGGCAGGAATTGCCCTTGCTGGAATGTCGGCTCCTCGAACTGTTGGCATAGTTGGCTGAAACCTTTCGATCAAGATGAAAACCCAAATCTTTTCGAGAGACCGACTACAGCCCGCGCTGCTTGATCGCTTGATTGATGAGCGGCCCGACTCGCAGGCCTTGGAAACCTCTGAGCAAAGGGTGATCTCCAAAATCAAACTTCGCCAGTCGGTATTGCGCGACTTAAATTGGCTGCTCAATGCTACCGGGGGTCTTTTTGATCTCGAGCCTAGTAAGAACGCACATGCTCTGCGCTCGGTGCTTAATTTTGGGCTACCACCCCTGAGTGGCCTGCTCGTTTCCAAGATCGAAATGACCGGCCTTGAGAACTGGATTCGGCAGGCCATTCTCGACTTCGAACCGAGAATCGTGCCAGCAACCCTGGTGGTGCGAGGCGTAGAAGCTGAAAACCCTCTAGCCCACCACAACGCTGTGGTGTTCGAGATTACGGGCCAACTGTGGGCTCAGCCATATCCTTTGGATGTCTTGTTCAAAACCAGTGTTGATCTTGAAACAGGCTCTACGCGGGTTGACGATCCTGGCCTGCTGGCGGTGGAATAGTGATTCCGCGTTTCGCCGCGCCCTTTTGTTTCTTCGCGACTCCTTAAAGGCTGGCGTTCGTGGACCCTCGCTTACTTGAGTATTACAACGCTGAACTTGCCTATCTGCGAGAAATGGGGGCCGAATTCGCCGAGGAGTTTCCCAAGGTTGCGGCACGCCTCACCATGGAGGGGATGGATGTTTCGGATCCCTATGTTGAGCGCCTTCTTGAGGGGTTTGCATTTCTCACGGCACGTTTGCACTTGAAGGTAGATACCGAATTCCCGAAATTTACACAAAGCCTTCTCGAAATTGTTTACCCTGATTTTCTGGCACCTGTACCGTCGATGGCGATGGTTGAGCTGAGCCCCGATCTCGTTGATGCGGGCCTTGCTGAGGGGCCTAGTTTGCCGAAGGGGAGTGCAATCAAAGCACCGCTGCCCCGAGGGGAGACGAATTCTTGTCAATTTACGAGTGCCCATCCGGTACGATTGTGGCCACTCGAAATTTCGCAGGCGAAGTATTTCAAATTCGCACCAGACTTACCCCTCAGTAATTTCAAACTTCGCGAATCGATCCGAGGTGGACTGAGGATCAAGCTAAGTTGTACGGCGGGCCTTGATTTTTCCAAGCTGGATTGTGATGAGCTGATTTTTCACATTAAAGCACCTGAGGAAGCATCCCTCGCTTTGTACGAGGCCGTACTTGCTAAGTCGCTCGGTGCCCTAGTGCACTGGGAGCAGAAGGGCGCACCGCAGACTCACTTGCTGGAGGCTCCGTCGGTGCATGCCTACGGGTTTGAAGATCGCGAATCCTTGCTTCCTTTTGATCGACGAAGTTTCCAAGGGTATCGCCTTCTGAGGGAATACTTCGCCTTTCCTCAGCGCTTTCTGTTTTTTCGGGTGAGCGGCCTACAAAAAATATTCAAGCAGGTGCGTGGCACTCGCTGTGAGATCGTACTGCTTTCTGCGGGAATCGATGACAAGCTTGAGGCTTTGATCGACCGCGACTGCCTATCTTTATTTGCGACGCCTGCGGCCAATATCTTCGAGCACAAGGCGGATCGAATTTTGATTCGACCCGAAGAGCACGAAGGCCATGTGGTGGTGGACAAAACCCGGCCACTAGATTTTGAGGTGTACCGAATTACCTCGCTCACTGGGTATACCGACGAGGCCGAAAAGGCGACTTTTTTTGCGCCCTTCTACGGCGGACATCACGAGAGCTGGCGGCACACGGCTGCGACTCCTCAGGCCTATTTCACCTTGCGGCGTACGCTTCGAATGCCGTCTCAAAGTTCCCGTCGTAAAGGAACCCGCACGGGTTATCTGGGTACCGAAGCCTATGTTAGCTTGGTCGACGAAACTGAAAGCCCGTTTTCAAAACAGATTCATCAACTTTCGGCCGATGTTTTGGCAACCAACCGGGATTTGCCGCTGCTGATTCCGATTGGCGGTCTGGCGAAACTTACACTGCCCCCTGGCCTGCCGATCAAGTCTGGGAAGGTGATCGTAGGGCCAACAACACCCTTGATGCGCTTAGTGGACGGCCAGCTCGCATGGCAGATGCTGTCGCATCTCACGCTCAATTACGAGTCTTTGTTTGCGGAGCAAGGCGAAACTTCGAGCGCACTCTTGCAAAAGATTCTTGGACTTTATTTAAGTGTTGGGGATACAAGCGGAAAGCGCATCGTAGAATCCATCACTGCCCTGCGAGCCAAACCTTTGGTGCGGCGCTTACCGATTCCTGGGCCAATCACGTTTGGGCGAGGGCTGGCCATTGAAATGACTCTTGCCGAGACGGGATTTTCCGGCTCTGGCGCTTACCTTTTCGGCTCAGTCATGGAGCGCTTTTTTGCGCGCCATGTGACTGTTAACTCATTTACTCAACTGACCTTATTGTCCGACTCACGCGGAGAAATTGCGCAATGGATGCCCAGAGCAGGATTGAAAGCGATCGGTTAGCTTTCATCGAACAGCTCCTCGCACGTCCTGAACGCTTTGACTTTTACCAAGCGCTCAGAACCTTGGAGGGTCTGTTCCCTGAAGCTGCACCGATCGGGCAGGCCAAACGCCCGGCTGCGGAATACTTTCGCCTTGGGCAAAGTCCTATGCTCACCTTTGCCCCAGCGTCGATGTCGGGTGCCGAGTATTCAAAAAGTGGCAAATTGCGGTTACTGATCCGCTTCTTCGGGCTCTTTGGTCCGCAAGGCCCTTTGCCCATCCATTTGACGGAATTGGCCCATGAGCGCGATCTAAATTTTGGCGATCCGACATTGCGGCGCTTTGCTGACATTTTTCATCACCGGGCCATCGCGTTTTTTTACATGATTTGGCGGCAAGCGCAACCGGCGGCCAATCGAGATCGCCCGGCGGAAGATCGTTTCATGGCCTATCTTGGCGCCTTCGTGGGCCAAGGCGGGCCAATCACAAATGGCGAGCCGATTAGGGCGACAAAGGTTGTCGCACCCGAGTCCAAGCGATATTTCGCGGGACAACTCGGACGGCTCGCTAAAACTCCGGAAGGCCTAGCTGCAATTTTGTCGGAAGTCTTTCAAGTGCCGACCAAGGTTAATAGCTTCTATCCACATTGGATGGTGATTGAGCCAGACGATCAGACCAAATTGTCCGGTCCAACTCAGTATCGCTCCTTAGGGCTGGGAGCAACCTTGGGCCGCCGGGTATACGACGTGCAACACAGCATCGAAGTGCAGATGGGGCCGATGGACCTAGCGAGTTTTGAAGGCTTGTTACCCGGTGGGCGTGCGATGGCAAGCTTCATTGAATGGTTGAAAACCTACTTAGGTGCTGAATGGTTTGTGCGCAGCAGGCATCTATTAAAAGCAGAGGAAGTTCCTGCACTTCGCTTGGGGCAGCAGGGGCGCCTGGGTTGGACTACCTGGCTGGGAACGCGGCAAAGTCCGATGCCTGCCGATGAATTGAGTTTTTCTCTTTGAGACCTAGGGCTAAAGTCGCCCTTGGCGATCATGGTGAATCAATGAACTGTCTATTGAATAATTGTCGTGTGAATCTGAATCAACGAAAGGGAGTATTTCATGTCTGAAATTAGCCGAGTATCGCTATTTGGGAAGCTCAATCGATCGCTCTATAAGGCGATTGAGGCGGCAACGGTGACCGCCAAGCTGCGTGGTAACCCCTATGTGGAGTTAGTGCATTGGATTCACCAATTAATTCAGCTTCAAGATTCCGATCTAGCACGGATCGTGAGGCATTTTGACCTGGATGCTTCGCTGCTGGCCAAGGATGTCATCACCGCACTGGATCGCTTGCCGCGTGGCGCGACATCGATCTCGGATTTTTCATCGCACATTAGCGATTCAATTGAGCGCGCCTGGGTCTATGGCACGCTCATGTTCAATGCCTCTGAGGTGCGTAGTGGCTACCTCTTGGTGGGCATTACCAAGACGGCACCTCTGCGCAGCGTGCTCTCGAGTATCTCGAAGCAGTTTGACAAAATTAAGGTCGAGGCCCTGAGTGATCAGCTGCTGGACTTGATCAAAGATTCACCAGAAAGCCAAGAGGCAGCGAGTGATGGCTTCTCGGCGGGCAGTCCGGGTGAGGCCAGCGAGGCCATCGCGCCGGCTGCCATGGGTAAGCAGGAGGCGCTCAAAAAATTCACTGTAGATTTAACGCAGCGCGCGCGCGAAGGTCATATTGATCCGGTCACCGGTCGCGACGACGAGATTCGACAGATCATTGATATCTTGATGCGCCGCCGTCAGAATAATCCAATTCTCACAGGTGAGGCGGGGGTTGGCAAGACGGCGGTGGTGGAGGGCTTTGCGCTGCGCATTGCCAAGGGTGATGTGCCGCCGCAGCTCAAGGACGTTTCCTTGCTCTCTTTAGATATTGGCCTTTTACAGGCTGGCGCCTCGATGAAGGGAGAGTTTGAGAATCGGCTTCGTCAAGTGATTGACGAGGTACAGTCTTCGCCCAAACCCATCATTCTTTTCGTTGATGAGGCGCATACCCTGATTGGTGCGGGTGGCGCTGCCGGTACAGGCGATGCGGCCAATTTACTGAAGCCAGCACTGGCGCGTGGCACGCTACGCACCGTGGGCGCGACCACCTGGGCCGAGTACAAGAAGTATTTCGAGAAAGATCCCGCATTGACTCGCCGCTTCCAGGTGGTACAGGTGCCTGAACCGGATGAAGCCAAGGCCATCGCGATGATGCGTGGTGTCGCAGGTGCCCTGGAAAAGCATCACCGTGTAATGCTTTTGGATTCCGCGATTGAGGCCTCGGTTCGTTTGTCACACCGCTATATTCCCGCTCGACAATTGCCCGACAAATCCGTGAGCCTGCTGGACACCGCTTGCGCTCGGGTTGCGGTGAGTCAACATGCAACTGCACCAGCCGTTGAGGATAGCGCACGCCGTATGGAAATGCTCGATACTGAGCTGGAAATTATTGGCCGCGAAAAATCCATGGGTGAGGATGTGGCGGCTCGGGAAACGCTGGCCAAGGAGTCCTTGGCAGCTGAAAAGGCCCGCTATGATGCCTTGCATGCGCGCTGGCAGGAGGAAAAAGTGGCGGTCGACTTGGTGCTGGGAATTCGCCAGAAATTGCGCGAGCTTCCAGAGGCCCCTGAAAACGAGGCTGCACGTACGGACTTATTCGCCGAGCTTGCCATCCATCAATCCGCACTCACGACCTTGCAAGGCGACTCTCCGCTTGTGCTACCTTCTGTCGACGATCAGGCTGTGGCCAGTGTGGTGGCCGATTGGACCGGCGTGCCGGTGGGCCGCATGGTCAAAAATGAGATTGAGTCGGTCCTACGAATTGCGGATACGCTTAACGAGCGCGTGATTGGTCAGAGTCACGGTTTGGAGATGATTGCCAAACGCATTCAAACCTCGCGAGCCAAACTCGATAACCCGAACAAGCCCATCGGCGTATTTATGTTGGTTGGGCCCTCTGGCGTGGGCAAGACCGAGACCGCCTTGGCCTTGGCCGAAACATTGTATGGTGGGGAGCAGAACGTCATCACCATCAACATGAGCGAGTACCAGGAGGCCCATACTGTATCAACTTTGAAGGGTGCTCCCCCTGGCTATGTTGGTTATGGTGAAGGTGGTGTGTTGACGGAAGCGGTACGTCGCCGCCCCTATTCGATTGTGCTACTCGATGAAGTGGAAAAAGCTCATCCTGATGTTCATGAAATTTTTTTCCAGGTCTTCGATAAAGGTTGGATGGAGGATGGCGAAGGCCGTTATATCGATTTCAAGAACACCATTATTTTGCTGACCTCGAATGCCGGAAGCGATTTGATCATGAGCCTGTGTAAAGACCCAGAGCTCATGCCCGAACCCGATGCGATTGCTAAGGCCTTACGCGAACCTTTGCTGAAAGTTTTCCCGGCGGCACTTCTCGGCCGGATTGTGACGATTCCTTATTACCCACTCTCCGACACGATGCTGGGTAGCATTGTGCGCTTGCAACTCAATCGAATCGTGAAGCGTGTGAAGGAAAATCATAAGGTGCCGATGACCTACGGCGATGATGTGGTCAAGTTGATCATTAGTCGTTGTACGGAGCTAGAGTCGGGCGGCCGGATGATTGATGCGATCGTCACCAACACCATGCTGCCGCGTATTAGTCTTGAGTATTTGAACCGTCTTGCCGAGGGCAAGCCCTTGAATGCGATTCATATTGGCACGGAGGCTGGCGACTTCAGCTATCAGTTTACTTAAGGTTTGATTAGCACCTTTGTACTATGGATTCCGGGTCGGATTCGGCGTATTCTCATATTTCACACTGGAACTGATTAGAGCGTTGTTATGTCTAGAACCTTTGAACTCAAGAGCCCTCTCGCTCCCGCGCTGATTTTTTCGCAGGCCTCGCTGAACGAGAGCGTGAGTGGACTCTTCGAGTATGAAATTGAGGCGGTTGGCAAGATGCAAAGCCTTGAGCCCAAGGCACTACTCGGTAAGGGCATCACCATTTCTCAAGACTTGGGAAAGGATGCCGGATCGCGATTTTTTAACGGCTATTGCACGCGGTTGGAACAGATCGGACCGGCTACGCCAAGCTTCTTTTCATTTCGGCTGAGTGTTAGGCCCTGGTTGTGGTTTTTGTCCAGGCGTTCTGATAGCCGGATTTTTCAAAATAAGAGCGTACCGGACATTCTCAAGGAGGTGTTTGAGGAAGAAAAGCGCTCCAAGTTCGAGCTACGCTTGAGTGGAACTTATCAGCCCTGGGAATACTGCGTTCAGTACCGTGAAACGACACTGAACTTTGTAACGCGCCTAATGGAGCAGGAGGGCATTTACTACTTTTTCGAGCATAAGGATGGCGAGCACAAAATGGTGCTCTGTGATAACGCATCGGCACATAAATCAATAGAAGGAGCAGTTACGCTTCCATTTTATAGGCCGGGTACCGCAAAAGCGGGTGTGTCTCATATTCATCACTGGGCCTTTACGCAGGAAATGCAGCCTGGGAAATTCTCGATTGATGAGTATGACCCCAGTCAACCTTCCAAGCCGTTGTTCGCCAGCCGAACCACGGAAAAATCGGACGGGGTCGAGGAAGCTAGTTACGAAATTTTTGACTACCCTGGGGAATACGACACTGAGGCCGAAGGTCGAAGCTATGCAAATGTGCGACTCGAAGAGATGCAAACCCGGCGCCAAGTTTTTTCGGGCGCAGGTGAAGTTGGAACCATTCAGCCTGGGAGAAAATTCAAGCTCGACAAGCACACTGTGAAAGAGCACAACGCAGAGTATTTTGTAACAGGCACCCGATCGCGATTTTCAGAGGGCGGCCAGGAATCGGGCTCGTCGCAAAGTTTGAGCGTTAGCATGCAATTTTATGCGATCAAATCGTCCCAGCAGTTTCGTGCCCCGAGGAGCACTCCGAAACCTATTATCAGTGGCGTGCAAACGGCCCTGGTGTCCGGGCCCAGCGGCGAAGAAATTTATGTGGATGACCGCGGCCGCGTGTGTGTGCAGTTTTTTTGGGATCGCTATGGCGCGCAGGATGAGAAGAGTTCTTGCTGGATTCGCGCGGCGATGCCGTGGGCGAGTGGCCAATTTGGCTTTATGTCCTTGCCGAGAATTGGTGATGAAGTGGTCGTCACGTTTTTGGAAGGTGACCCTGATCGGCCCTTGATCACGGGGGCGGTGTACAACGCTCAAAATAAACCCCCCTACGCTTTGCCTGCGAATAAGACTCAGAGCGGTATTCGTACCAAAAGCAGTAAA
>JAYVKZ010000496.1:0-5112 GCA_043767985.1 Betaproteobacteria bacterium | reverse complement strand
CAATGGAACCACCTTGGAGGCCAAGTCAATGCGCCGCTTCACTGTGTCCTTGGTCTCCAGTTCTCCAAACTTGGTGGTGACCAAGCCCAATACGATTTGCTTATTCGCAGGCAGATACTTCAACACCTCAAAGCTACCCGCGCGCTCCGAATCAAACTCCATAAAATAGGCATCGACATTGGTTGAAAACATCGACTGCATAATGTCGCCCGCATAAGGGGATTCACTCACCCAAGTGGACTTAAAGTTGCCGCGACAAGTGTGCATAGACACCGTCATGTCCGCAGGGCGATTTCGCAGTGCCAAGTTCACCGCATGGGCATAGGTCTTGTGCAGACTGGCCGCATCGTCACCATTGGCTTGCACCATGGCCTGAACTTTCTCATCGGCCAGGTAGGAGAAGGTGATGTCATCAATTTGTAGATAGCGGCAACCTGCAGCATAAAGATCGCCAATCGCCTGGGCGTAGGCGGCGCCCAAATCCTCCCAGTACTGGGCCCGGTCGCCATAGATAGAAGCAGGAATATCCTTGCTGCCGCTGCGCAAATGCGCCATTGCTGGAGAGGGGATCGTAAATTTAGCGACTTGCCCTAGTCCCGTATTCACTTTGCCCTTAAGGTAGTCGAAGTGACTGACCATATTAGGCCTGGTGAGCTTAATTTTGCCGCTGACATAAGCGGTCGGTGGGATCTCTTCCTCTGCCTTGAAATTCATGGCCTGTGATTCGCGCAGATCGATACCGTCAAAGCCTGCCAGAAAATCTAGGTGCCACCAGTCACGGCGCATTTCTCCATCGGTGATCGATTTTAGACCTACCGAGGTTTGCTTCTGAACGGCCTGGGCGATGGAGCGGTCCTCCACTTCACGCAAGGCCTCGGCAGATAGCTTACCGGCCTTAAATGCCAGCCTCGCATCTCGCAACGCGGCGGGGCGGAGCAAACTGCCCACATGGTCGGCACGAAACGGGGGAGACTTGAACTGAATTTCACTCATTGCAAATAGCTCGAAAAATAAATGACCAGCCGGAGGTCATCCAGCCCGCGACAAGGCAAAGAGTTCACTTGATAACACGGTCGGATGTGCGGTGCAAACCTGCGACTCATTTCAAGCTTTAAGCGGCGCGTCGCGGGTAATGGTGTTCAAAACAATCGAAGTGGATGTTTCGCCGAGATCGCAAAATTTACTGATGACCGCGTCCAAGTGGGCCACGTCGCGCACCGTAATTTCAATGAGCCAACTATCTTCTCCGGTAATGTTGTGCGCCGTGCGTACCTCAGGCGTTTTTTCTAGCAACTGTTAGGAGGTGGCATGGGCAGCGTCGCACAAGCCGAAATGAGTGTCGCTTCAGGCCTGGTGGTGACCTTTATTGCAGTGCAGCCGATGTTGCAGGCGGGTCTCTTAAGCTTCTTCAAAATAGTTCCGAGGCCAATTGAATGTTTCGGTATCTTCATTGGCCTGATCGGTGTGATCATGCTCATGGGAGGCCTGGTACTGCTCGGGGTCTTGTTCGGCCAGGAAATCACTAGCCAGTGGGAGTGGCTTAGTGCTGTAGTGATTGTTCTTGGCGTTTTCTTGATCGTTTTAGCATCGCTAAGCCAACAAGCTTGCCAATCCGCAAGAAGCAATACGGCAGGTCACCGAATCGGCACGGCTGGTCAGAATGATCGGCACCGCCGCTCCTAGCACCACACCCGCACACTCCGCTCCGCCCATATGAATGAGCGACTTGTAAAGAATATTCCCTGCGTTGAGATCCGGTGTGATTAAAAGATCGGCATCTCCGGCTACCTCGGATTGAATGCCCTTGATTTTGGCGGCACGGGCTGAAATGGCATTATCAAAACCAAAGGCGCCGGCCAAAACCGCCCCGGTGATTTCACCGGCTTCGGCCAGTGCGATCAAGCCTGCAGCGTCAACAGTTGCTTGAATCGCGGGATTCAAACCTTCGACGGCCGCTAGTACACCCACTTTCGGCATGACGATGCCAATCTTGAGCAACACGTCCACGGCATTTTGGACAATGCTTTGCTTGGTTTTGAGATCTGGGGAAATATTCACGACCGCATCGGCAATGGCCAGCAGTTTGTGATACTTGGGTACATCAAAAATAAAGACATGGCTGATTCTGCGAGCGGTACGCAAGCCTGTTTCTTTCGCCACAACAGCACCTAACAAATCATCGGTATGCAGGCTGCCCTTCATCAAGGCGGCGAGAGGTGCCGTTCCCCGTGGCTTACTTCCCGCTTTGCAATCTTCCACTGCGATCTGAGCACAGATCTTGGGATCATCCGCGGTATCAACGAGCTCAATGCCCTCTAACGGTATGGCATTGGCTTGGGCGAATACTTGCATGGCCCGCATCGGGCCATAAAGCACCGCCTGCATCAACCCTGCGCGATGCGCAAGGCTGGCCGCACGTAGCGCATCGCCGGACATGGGGTAAACGACACCCGTGCGAGCACCTCCTCGAGTTTTCGCCTGCTTCATTAAGGCGGCAAGCCTCGGCCATTCCGAAAAATCCACCTCCGCGAAAGGGTTCAGGTCAGCCAAGGAAATCTCAACATCAGTGCCGTTCTCAATCCAATCGAGTCAAGACCATCTCAAACATAGTCTTTGTATTTATCCAAATGGCGAATAGGTTTGGCCAAGGCATCACGGCGGAAGGGGTCACCGAGCTCACGATTACACATAATTTCGATCACACAAGTCTTACCCTCCTTCATTTGAAGCTCAATGGCCTTCTTGAGGGCAGGCCCCACTTGATCGAGCTGATCCACTGTAATACCTTCAGCGCCCATGGCCCGAGCAATGGCGGCAAAGCTTTCACTTTCAAGCTCGCCAGCCACGAAACGTCGGTTGTAGAAATCGACTTGATTTTTTTTCTCTGCGCCCCATTGGCGATTGTGGAAAACAACACCGGTCACCGGAATTTGATGGCGCACAGCCGTCATCACCTCGACCATGCTCATTCCCCAAGCACCGTCACCAGCGTAGGCGATGGCTGGACGGTCCATAGCCGCAAGCTTGGCGCCAATCATGGTCGGCAAAGAATACCCGCAGTTGCCAAAACTCATCGGCGCGAAAAAGCTTCGAGGCTCCTCAAAGCGCAAGTAACTATTGGCCACCGCATTGATATTGCCAATGTCCGTCGACACCATGGCACGAGGCGGCATCGCCTTTTCGAGTTCACGCAGCACTTGGCGAGGGCTGAGCCAATTGCCGGATTCTTTTTTCGCCTCAGCCATCATTTCCAAGCTGAACGGATCGCGCTCATGGGTCCAATCGCTCAGTTCTTTTTCCCAGCTGGCTTTCTCGGCGGCAATCTTGCCTGCACGCTCCACTTTGGTTGCATCACAGGTGAGCGTCGCGCCGGATAAACGTTGAGTCAGCGCCTTGGCTACCGCCTTGGCATCACCGAAAATACCGACTGAGATTTTCTTCACCAAACCGAGATTAGTGTGATCTGCTTCGACCTGAATGATCTTAGCGTCTTTCGGCCAGTAATCCATACCGTGTTGCGGTAAGGTTCCAAAAGGACCGAGGCGCGAACCGAGGGCCAATACGACATCGGCCTGGGCCATGAGCTTCATGGCGGCCTTGGAGCCTTGATAGCCCAAGGGTCCGCACCACAAGGGATGGCTGGCGGGGAAACTATCGTTACGCAGATAACCGTTCACCACAGGTGCACCCAGGCGCTCAGCCAAGGCCTGGCATTCTGCGACCGCATTGCCCATCACCACCCCACCCCCCGAAAGAATGACAGGAAACTTGGCCGTGCGTAGCAACTCAACTGCTTCATTCAAGGAGGCCTCGCCGCCCGCGCCGCGATCCACACGCATCGGCTTTGGAATCTCACATTGAAGCTCGCCGTAGAAGTAATCGCGGGGAATATTGAGCTGTGTCGGTCCCATCTCACTCATGGCGCGATCAAAGCAGCGTGCTGTGTACTCGGCCATGCGCTTTGGGTTGTTCACATGACCCTGATACTTGGTGAACTCCTGGAACATCGGCAATTGGTTAGCCTCCTGGAAGCCACCTAGGCCCATACCCATCGTACCGGTTTCAGGCGTCACGATGACGACCGGGCTATGCGCCCAATAAGCAGCCGCAATAGCCGTTACACAGTTACTAATTCCGGGGCCATTTTGGCCGATCACCACGCCATGCCGGCCAGAGACACGGGCATAACCATCCGCCATATGGGCCGCGCCTTGCTCATGCACCACGGGGATCAGCCTGATACCGGCTGGCGCAAAGATGTCCATGGCGTCCATAAACGCCGAACCCATAATGCCGAAAATATCGGTCACCCCGTTGGCAACCATGGTTTCAACGAAGGCCTCGGAGGGAGTCATCTTCTGTACGCCGGTCGCGACGTTACGGGGATTCATTTTACTATCGGGTGCGCCCATACAGCTCTCCTTATTGGGGGTCAATTTGATCGAACTTTAACTAGTCAAACTGTCTCAGTCAAGATAAAATTCTAAAAATCGATACTTTTTAAGCCATTTAATGAGACGTGAATCGATCTTTTTGCCAAAGGTGGCCCGTCATGAATGAACCTTTAGAACTGGGCGCAGAGATCAGCCGGATCGACGGGGATACGCCCGCCTTGCGTCTATTTGCATTGCTCGAGGTCATCGCCACCAAAGACTCGATGCTGACCTTACAAGGCCTGGTGACCGAAACTGGCTTGCCTAAGCCAACGGTGCATCGCATGTTGCAGCAGCTTGAAACGGCGGGCATTTTGCAGCGCGAAGGTGACGGCCGTCACTACAGTACCGGTGAGCGAATGCGCCGCCTTTCTGAGAACGTACTCGTCAACAGCACCACCTACGGCGCCCGCCATGAGGTCTTGCGACGACTGGTCGACGAAGTGGGCGAAAGCTGCAACATCACGGCCTTATCGGGCAGTGAAGTGCTTTACTTAGACCGTGTCGAAACCCCAGCCCCCTTACGCTTTTACCTGCGCTCCGGCTCGAAAGTGCCCACGCATTGCTCGGCCAGCGGCAAGTTATTCCTGAGCCAAATGAGCCCGCTGCAGCGCAGCCGCCTCTTAGCCCATCTGCCCTTGCAGCCCTTTACCCCCAAAACGCTCACTAGCTTTGAGGC
>JAYVKZ010000495.1:0-7473 GCA_043767985.1 Betaproteobacteria bacterium | reverse complement strand
GGTTTGTTCCAAGCACTGGCCACCCGCTCATTCATTAAGGTCGCCCCCAGCGGCACATAACCTGAGTTGATGCCTTTGGCCATGGCCATCATGTCTGGGGCGACACCCCAGGCACGAGCACCGCAGAGCGAGCCAATGCGACCGAACCCAGTCACAACCTCATCGCTAATCAGCAGGATGCCGTATTTGTCGAGGACGGCTCGCACCGCAGGCCAGTAACTTTCGTGAGGCACAATCACGCCACCTGCCCCTTGCACGGGTTCGGCGATAAACGCGGCAATGGTCTGGGGGTCTTGATACTGAATCGCGCGCTCTAAATCGGCCACACAGAGACTGGCCAACTTGGCCGGGTCTGTTTCATTCCAGGGGTTACGGTAGGCGTACGGTGTTTCCACCTGAAAGCATCCGGGCATGAGTGGTTCGTAAGCCGTTCTAAACCGCGGGTTGCCGTTAATCGAGGCCCCGCCAAAATGCACGCCGTGATAACCCAGCTTGAGTGACAAAAACTTAACCCGCTCGGCCTTACCCTCCAGCTTCCAATATTGGCGGGCCAGTTTCATCGCCGTCTCAATCGCGTCAGAGCCGCCGGAGGAAAACAGCACCTTCGCCATTTTCTCGGGCGCAAACATCGTCATCAGGCGTGAGGACAACTCAATCG
The DNA here is from genome assembly GCA_043767985.1 of Betaproteobacteria bacterium. GTDB lineage: Bacteria > Pseudomonadota > Gammaproteobacteria > Burkholderiales > Burkholderiaceae_E > JAPOKJ01. The sequence goes on along the minus strand of JAYVKZ010000495.1, from coordinate 6,815 downwards.
CGGGCGAGTTCGAAGTGTTTTGAAAGGTGGAGTAGTAGGCCAATTTACCCAATTGCGCGGTAATCGCCGCGATTACCTCCGGGCGGTTATGGCCCACGTTGACGTTCCAAAGCGAGGCCACGGTGTCCAAATAGCGCTTACCGTCAATATCAAACACGTACACACCTTCGCCGCGCTCGAGGATGAGGGGCGGTTGGCTCTGGGGCACCTTAGGGTCCACCATCGGATGCAGCATGTGCCGTGCGTTTGCAGTTCGGACATCAATTGGGGTTTTCATAATCACCTTGCCTTGGGAAACATAAGAAACTAGGTCGTAAGCATAGCGACTTGAATGATAATGGACAAAATCCATTACTTATGACCAGGCATCCGCCTCAAGATTTGTCCAAAGGTCCTATGTCGAAACTCTCAAGTCAATCCGCCGCAGACGAATACACACACAGCGAGCCGCCCAATTTGCTCAAGCCCAAGAGCATTTTCGATCTTCTCAACTTCCGCATTGCTGAGTTCTACGGCGTGAGTGGATCGCTAGTGACCCGCATGTGCGAAGGCAGCTACGGCATCACACGCGAGGCCTGGCAAGTCATCGCCATGTTGGCCGCTCTCGGCCCGATGTCGCCGTCAGCCTTAGCGACTAAAACCACCATAGACCGATCCCAAGCCTCCAAAACGCTTAAGGGCTTGTCCAGCAAGAAACTGATTTTCCGACGTGCCGTACCTGGCGACGGAAGACGAGCCATCATTGGCCTCACCGCCTCGGGTCAAGCCCTCTACGAGAAAATATTCCCGAAAGTCGTAGAAGTGCATCACTCGGTGCTGAAAGACTTGACCCCGCAAGAAATGAAGACCTTGTCAATGTGTCTTGTAAAGATTCAAAAAGGTGCGGCACTGGCAACCGCTCTAGGCTTGGTAGAAGCTCACGCAGATCGAAGGCACGGGGGTAGCCGCGCTAGTTGGGCGGCACCAAGCGTTTAGGGTATTTAGTCCAGTCAAGATGCGATCAAACTCTAGTACCACCGAATGACCTGCAAAGAGTTGTGCAAGCGCGACTTTTTCAAGATCACTTCGGCTGACGAGCCTTGTTCCATAAGGTCCAAAAGCCTACACACAAGGCACCCACGATGACCCCAATGACTGCATCGGCGAGCACCGGAATAAAGAATGTCGCAAGTGTGCCCCCACCTACCAAGCTCACCAAGCTTGGCACATGATGATGCAACATCGGTAGCCCGTGCAAGATGATGCTGCCACCGACCAGAAACATCGCCGCCGTCCCTGCGATGGTCAGAAAGCGCATCAGCATGGGTGCAAATGCCAGGATCGCACGCCCCAGGCTTTTGCTCACGGCACCGGCTTTTTTCGTGAGCCATAAACCGAGATCATCGAGTTTGACAATGCCAGCGACCAGGCCGTACACGCCAACGGTCATGAGGATGGAAATCAGCACTAAGGTGGTGGCTTGCTTGAGTAAAGACTCGTTGGCAACAGTGCCGAGCGCAATCACAATGATTTCGGCTGACAAAATAAAGTCAGTGCGAATGGCACCTTTGATTTTGTCTTTTTCCAAAGCGACCAAGTCCTTCGAACGATCGGCGTTGGCTTGTTGACGTTGCGCATGATGATCGGCGTCTTCATCTGGAGAGTGAAAAAACCGATGGAAAACTTTCTCGAACCCTTCGAAGCAGAGAAACGCACCCCCGAGCATGAGTAGCGTGGTGATGACCCAAGCGGGAAGGAATGCGCTGATGAGAAGTGCAGCAGGCACCAGAATGACCTTATTGAGTGCCGAGCCCTTCATCACGGCCCAGACAACGGGTAGCTCTCGATCAGCATTGACACCGGACACTTGCTGTGCATTGAGGGCTAAGTCGTCACCGAGAACGCCTGCGGTTTTTTTGGCCGCGACCTTGGTCATGACGGCGACATCGTCCAAAATAGTGGTGATGTCATCCAAGAGCGCTAGTAGGCTACCAAAGGCCATGGGAAGACTCCTTTCAGATAATTGTTGCGTATACTACTTGACTCAAGCATGCCGACCTGGCGCATCGGCGATTAGGCCACAAGTAGAGCGATGAAGGGGGAATAATGACTGTCCTGATTCTCGGTTTAATCCTTTTCCTTGGCATCCACTGCGCACGCGTATTTGCTGACGACGCCCGCTCGCGATTCATCGCAACACACAGTGAAAATGCGTGGAAGGGGCTATATAGCCTGATTTCCTTGACGGGTTTCGCCCTGATCATCTGGGGTTACAGTCTTGCTAGAAATCAGCCCGTCACCATTTGGTCACCACCTACCGGCAGCAAGCATTTGGCCGCCCTACTTACGCTGATCGCCTTCGTCCTGATTGCGGCCGCCTATGTCCCGAGAAACCAGCTCAAAGCAAGTCTTCATCACCCGATGGTGCTGGGCGTGTCGATGTGGGCGCTTGCCCATCTGCTTTCCAATGGCAATCTTGCCGATATCGTTTTGTTTGGCAGTTTTTTGGGTTGGTCTATCCTGAGTTTCCTTGCGGCCCGCAAGCGCGACTTGGCGCTTGCGGCGAAGTACCCTGGCGGCAATGCGGTCGCTACCAGTATCACTATGTTGGGGGGCCTGGTGGCCTGGGCAGTTTTTGCCTTTTGGCTGCACGGTTTGCTCATTGGTGTACGCCCCTTCGCCTGACCTCCCCGGGATGCAGTCTCGACCAAGTTAGCGATAGCTGGTCTCGACCGATTGGTAGTCCACCCGTGCGTCCAGGTCTTTGAGCTTGCCCGCGACAGATTCCATCGGTGGTACACGGCCTTCGTAACGAACCACCGTTGAGCTTGGCACGTCAAAAACAACCCGCATCGGAGCAATGGCTAGGCGAATCAGAAAACTGCTAGGAATCACATAGAATGTTGCCTGACCATTGACCTCCTTTTCGAGGCGAATATCGAAGCCGTAGGTGGTTTTATTTTTTAAGACAATCATTCGCACAGGCAAGGTTTTGCCCGCACTCAAAAGCGGCCAGTTCTTCTGAATGAGGCCGAACATCTGGGGGCCGCTGACCGCTGGATCACTGATCTCCTCCGACGCTGAGCTAATCTTGCCGTTGTCGTTCAAGTAGTAGTCCAGGCGGTGGCCATTGGCGCTCACCACGACTGAACCACTGTAGCCAAGCTGTTGATTGATCACCTCAAAGCGCTGCAAGTCATACGTGGGCGAGGCTTGGGCGGCTTCTACAATGACCACATTACCTTGTAGATCACTAGTGAGGTGGGCTGCAAGGGAGCCCTCGGCATTTTTTGCAGCACGGCGCTCGTAGGTGTAGAGCGTCTCGGCCGTCGAGCCTTTGAGCGCCGACACGGTGCCGCGATAGATCAGTGCGCCCGCCAGCTCTGGCGCGCTGCGGAGCTCTGCCAGTTTTGCCATACCATCGGTATTCAACTCTGCAAAGGCAGGAGTTGCGCCGACCATGAGCGCTGCTAAACATAGGCCGTTCAAACGGGTCTGGAAGGTTGCAATTGATGGGTTTGCAGAGTGGGTCTTAGTGGGCGTTTTCATGTGATGTCCTAGGAGGTCAAATCGGCGGGTGGGATGAATCAAATCGATGGGAGGACTATAAATTTTCAAACCACCCCGGAGAAGTAGCGCACTAACAAGATACTGTTGACAAAAATGCAATAATCGAAGCATGGATCAGCTTCGCGCAATGCGAGTGTTCTCGCAGGTTATTTTTGAAGGTTCTTTTGCGGGCGCCGCGCGGGTGCTCGACATGGCACCGGCGGTCGTCACTCGCACGGTGGCGGACCTTGAAGTCCACCTAGGTGCTCGCTTGCTGAATCGCACCACACGCAAACTGGCCCTGACAGAGATTGGCGCGGCCTATCTTGACCGGGCCCGCCACATCCTGCTTGACCTTGAAGAAGCTGACGCGCTGGCGGGTGCTTCAACCCAGCTGGCAAAAGGTAGCTTGAGAGTGTTGTGTCCGCCAGCTTTTGCCGTTCACCAACTTGCCCCGAACTTGCCGGAGTTCAGAAAATCACAGCCCAACATCTCGCTTGAGCTCAGTGCGCCTGGGCCGGTCGTCACCGCCGACGAACATTTTGACATCTCGATCCTGTCGATCGGTGAGCAGGTGCTTGAAGGGGATTTTGTCGTGCGAAAACTTGCTAGATCTGCCTTCATTCTGTGCGCCTCACCTAGTTACTTGAAGCGCCAAGGCAAGCCGGAAATCCCTGCGGACCTTGAAAAGTTCGAAGGCGTTCTACCGGCCGTAGCGGCGTTGCGACAAGGCCTAACGCTCTATCGTCAGGGTACTGACAGCTTCAAGAGTGGCGCGGACTCGGTGAGGGTTCCGGCCGGCAATATTGCCCTGACCACCAGTCACATTGACATGATGCTGGCCTGCGGCCTGGCCGGACTCGGTATCGTCGCCTTGCCCTCGTTTGTCGCGCAAACTCCGTTAAAAAACGGACACTTGATCAGGGTGTTGTCCGAGTGGTGCGGCGTGACGCTGACGATTTACGCAGCCGTGCCGACCCGGAAGTACATGCCCGCACGCACCCGCGTGTTCCTGGATTTTTTGGTCCAAACGTTTGGTGGAACCGACGACGATCCTTGGCTTTAGTCGCCTCGAAGCGGCCTGAAATTCAACCTACGGAAAAAACCAAGCTTGCTCAAGGACTACTTAGTCCCTTGAGCTTTAGCCACCTCAGCCGCCAACTCCGCACCAGACTTGTAATGCGCTACCTTAGAGTAGGTTGTACGCTTGGTGCGCTGGAAAAATGCATTGGAACCATTGATCTCTTCATTCCAGTACTTATTGGCAAGCGCAAGGTTCTTGGGTACATCGAGAAGGAAGGCATCCATCGAGCCTTTGCCCCCAAAGATGTAAAGCCTGCCATCAAAGATGCGCCATGTATCCGCGTCACCGCCCCAGGGGATGCCGTACACCACGCCATTGGAACAATACCCGCCAAATTGGGGAATGTACTTCAAAGGCTCTTTGTCGAACAACACCTTGTGCTCGGCTTTGGAAAACCGGAAAGTCACGCCTTTGTACACACTCTTGATGGCTGGTGAGCCCATCTTGTGCGTGTTCTCAGTGAAATAGCTCACCACGTCATGACCAAACAACATCAGATGGGCGTCTTCGCCGTCCTTGATGGCATTGACCGGTGACAGGCCTTGACCAGGGCTTTGAGTGATAAATGGCGCGCACGCGCCCAGGCTTAGGACAAAGGCAAGGAGGAGAATTCTCTTAAACATAGGGCGCGGCTCTCGCTTAATTTGATGGCTTATAGGGAGCTAAGTCGCAGGCCAACCAGGTAAATTACAAGGTCATCAAGTAGGCCCCCCTCAAGAAAAACCGGCGTCACCCCGCTATGAGGCGTAGCCGTTCAACGATTAGCCCTTCTTCGCAGGCGCAGACGCCGCACCCGCCTTGGTATGCTTCTCAATCAAGCTACGCGCGGTGGCCAAAAGCTTCGGGCCATCAAAGCCACGCTTCTTCATGTCCTCAACCCACTCAACTTCAACTTGGCGAGAAGCACGACGGAACTGCTGCGCTTCTTCCACGCCAACGGTGAACACCGTGTTGCTGCGGTCGGTAGCGGATTTACGACCCGCTACGTCACCGGCTTGTTGAGTTTTTCCTAGCCAACCCGAGGTGTTGATCCCCGAGTTGTCATCAATGACTTTCTTCAAGTCCACAGGCAAGCTGTTGTACTTAGCCTTGTTCATCGCCATCACAAAGGTGGTGGTGTAAAGCGCGCCGCCGGCAGGATCAAACTCGGCATGGAACTTGGTCAATTCATGAACTTTGACTGAAGGCACCACTTCCCAAGGAATGACGCAACCTTGAATTGTGCCTTTGCTCAAAGCATCAGGAATACCTGGCAAAGGCATGCCTACCGGGGTAGCGCCTAAGCTGCCCATGAGCTTGGTGACTTGGCGAGTTGGGGCGCGCATCTTCAGGCCCTTTAAATCGGTGACCGTTTTCACTGGTTTTTCGGAAGTATGAATCACGCCTGGGCCGTGCACTTGCAGCGCCAACACTTGCACCTCTTTAAACTCGTCCGGCGCCATGGTCTGCACGTATTCCCAGTAGGCCTTAGAGGTGGCTTCAGCATTGGTCATGATGAACGGCAGCTCAAAGACTTCTACGCGAGGGAAACGGCCTGCGGTATTGCCGGGCAAGGTCCAGATCACATCAACCACGCCATCGCGTGCTTGATCATATAGCTGTACGGGCGTGCCACCAAGCTGCATCGCGGGGTAGGCCTCAAACTTTATACGCCCACCGGAGTCTTTCTCGACCTTGTCCATCCAAGCCTTGTGCATGTTCAGCCAAACATTGGATTGGGGCGACATGAAGGTATGGAATTTAAGCGTCACGACCGGCTGCGCCAAAGCAGGCAAGGCGGCAGCGCCAACAGCGGCCGCTAGGCCAGATTTAAGCAAGGTGCGGCGTTGAACCATAGTGAAGTCTCCGAATGTTGCTAAATAAAAATGGGCACAAAAAATCAAACTAGATATAGCTAGCTAACGCACCAGATGCGAAAAGGTTGCGCGAAAAGAAAATACTCTAAACCAATGAGATATGCAAAGGGCTTATTGCATGAAACGTAGAACATAGAGGGAAATCACCGGGAAGAAGAGCAAAAGCAAGGTGCGTAAGGTGTCGCTGATGAGAAATGGCATCACTCCACGGTAGCTCTCGGCAATCGGTACAGGATCCCCCCGACCCTTGATCATGCCGTTAACCACGTAGACATTCAACCCGACGGGTGGGGCCAACATGCCAAAACCACCCGTCATGAGCACCATAATGCCAAACCAAATGGCGG
>JAYVKZ010000494.1:0-5857 GCA_043767985.1 Betaproteobacteria bacterium | reverse complement strand
ATTCCAAGTTGGCCCCACAGCCGCGGATGGGGCTATGGTCCCAGCGGAGGCCTCGGCCTTTTGCTGGTGATACTGATCATTCTGTTATTGATGGGAAAGATTTGACCTGCAACGTTCAAGTCGTGCTGGCGCACAGTCAGCTCCAGGCAGACCGCGCACACTTGTAGCACGCAAGAAGAAACAAGCGACCAGCACGACAAGAGCATGGTGATCATGCCGATTGTTGTCACCTGGATCATTCTCAACTTGCTCTTGCCCAAGGCAGGTATCGAGGCGCTTGATGAGTCCCCTTTTCACCTGCTGCAAGGCATGATCGGGCTTGCGGCGCTGCTGGCCACCAGCAAGCCAAATTGATTGCTTTACTGGAGGAATTACGAAGAGACCTGCCAAATGTGACCGACCGGGTCGACCCTCAGGCGGCCACGCCTACAGAGGCTATGAGTCCGGATGTGGTGTTGGCCATCCTGAAAGAGTTGGGTCCTGGTAGCCAGGAGGGGACTGCTGTAAGCAGTGCAAGTTGAGGACGATAAAATCCTTCGGCACTCGCTAGTTTTCTTGGGAATCAAAGATGGTGTCACCAATTGGCAATCCCAGCCCAGACCGAGTAATTGCCGGTGAATACCATCACCACAGACCTCTGATTCATATCAAAACCCTAGCTGCGTGCCCCGAACCTTGAACTGGCAGACCAGTTAATCTATCGCCTATACCGTCTTGACGATCTAGTAGACAAAGTACACTTCACTGCGGTTGCCCTCGACTACTGCAGCCCCAATGGATTATTTATGCAAATCCAATCCTAAGTATTTGCTAAACTGCTCCACGGCCTTCCTCCTTAATTACGGCTCGGTGCCCGTGGTTGACCAAACCTCAAGCATTATCTGCGTCTCTTGAGGTTGGGCATGTCAATACATGATGTTTATACCTGGAGCATGATCATCTTTGATAAGTTCGTCTGCCGTTTTCGATCAATCACTAAGCTTCAGTGGGTGCGGCTGAGCGTGCGAGGCGGTATGGGCAGCATCGGTATTTTTTTTGGGCTGAGCTTCGTATTCTTTGCGATCGCGACGGCAAATGCCGAGACCTATGCCCTCAACGGCGACTTTACGGTCGAGAGCTTTGGAGGGCCAGGCTGTGTAGAAGCCGAATCAAAGCCTGGTAAAAAAATTCCTTTTCGGGGCGCATTCGAAGTCTCCCCGCAAGGACATGCCGTGGGCTACTTGATTGGCCCCGATATTGCTCCCAGGCGATTTTCTGGAAGCATAGCTGAGCCGATGCCTGAACTTCTTGCAGTTCGCGATCTCGCGCGAATAGCCGGTCATTTTGTTCGAATAGAGCTTCGCGCTGATACCGTGACCCTTACAATCCAGGAGCGGACAACTGGCCTACCTGCAGATGCTTGTCATTGGCAGCACGCCGCGTACACAGGTGCAGTGACCGCCCGGGGCGTGAAGGCGCGAGTGGACTTCTTGGATCATGCGGCGGAGTACCAACTATCCAACGATCAGCACCGCCTGGCACGGGACGAGCCAGAAAGTAACGAACGTATCGTCGCTTTACGATCCAACGCGCTACGCTTGGCCGAGGCCAAAAAGCACAACTTGGCTGCGGAGCAATGGGCTGCTCGTCAAGTGCTCGTCGACAAAAGTTACGGGGAAAACCACCTGATGAGCTATCTCAATGCGGAGGCTTGGGCGGATCAACTGGAGGATGCGGGTGCGATAGGGCAGGCAATTCGAGTTCAAAACAGGGTCTTTAGCTTGGTCGAAAAGCTTTATCCTTTTAACGAAGCCCGTATCGGGCAACAGGCCGTATTCCTCGCAAGATTAAAACAAGCGCTTGGTTTAAATAGAGAGGCACTGCCGCTATTGCAGAGAGCGCTCGCGATTTCAGAACAATCCAACGGGCCGGAACATCCCTCTACTGCGGCCCGTCTTAATGGCCTGGCGATTATCTATTTGGGCCTGGCGGACTATCCGATGGCGCTTATTTTTTTTGAAAGAGCGCTTGCCATTCGCGAGCGAGTGCTGGGTGCTGACGACCCACTCACCGCGCAAACCCTAGGCAATATCGCTGTTGTTCACGAGCAGATGGGGCAATACTCTCTAGCCCTGCCAATATCGCTTAGAGCTTTGAGCATTTCAGAAAGGACCCGCGATGGAGGAGGGCTTGCGACCGCAGACCGGCTTAATAACTTGGCTGGGCTGTACGCAAAAATGGGAGACCTTCAAAAGGCCTTGCCCATGCACCTAAAAGCACTTCAGATTCGCCACGCTCAACTGGGAACCGAGCACGCAAGCGTCGCGGAAAGTCTTAACAATATCGCCTCAATCTTATCGACCCTAGGAGACTTTGAAACCGCGCTAAGCTACTACGTAAAAGCGCTTGACATTACCGAGCGGACCCTTGGCCTCGAGCACCGCTCAACGGGCACTCGGTTGAACAATATTGCCTCTGTCTACTTGGCCCTGGGCCGATACTCCGATGCGCTTCCTCTGTTTCTGAGAGCGTTGGCGATTTCTGAAAAAGCGGACGGAATCAACCACCCGGGTACCGCGATCAGTTTGGGCAATTTGGGCTCGTTGTATCGAAAAATGGGGCGCTTTGGTGATGCCCTACCGGCGTTTCAACGAGCTTTAAGTATTTCAGAAAAAGCTGAAGGGGCGAGCCATCTCAGCACTGGGCGCAATCTCAATAATTTTGCTGGTCTTTACAAGAGTTTTGGTCAGTTCGAATTGGCGCTATCCCTTTATCATCGTGCTCTGGCTATAAACGAGAAATCGCTAGGGGCTGAACACCCGGCAACTGCAGTGAGTCTCGGCAATCTAGGCGGTGTTTACTTGGATCTTGGACGAGCCAATGAAGCATTACCACTTTACGAACGAGCGTTGCGTATTACTGAGAAAGTGGATGGGCAGGAGCATCCCAACTTAGGTGATCGACTTGAGGGCCTAGCCAGTGCCTATTCAGCCTTGGCGCGGCATGACGACGCCATTCGGACTGATCTTCGCGCGCTCGCGCTAACGGAAAAGGCGCTTGGCTCCGATCATCCTACAGTGGGTATTCTTCTCAATAGTCTTGCTGTCTCCTATGTCATTCTCAAGCGACCCGAGGATGCGCTTCCACTGTATTTAAGGGCCTATAGCATTAGCGTGCAAACGGGCTACCTAGCGTCTGCCAAGACTGTTCAAAGCAATCTTGCTAAGTTGTACCGATCGCAAGGCCAGCAAGAGCTCGCTATATTCTTTGGTAAAGAATCGGTGAATACGATTCAACGTTTGCGATCCAATTCTCGTGAGCTGGATCAAGGGTTGCAACGGGCACTGCTTTCCAACAACAGTGAAACCTACAATAATTTGGCCCAATGGTTGATCGAGGCTGGGCGCTTGGCAGAAGCCCAAGAAGTAAATTCAATGCTTAAAGAAGATGAGCTACAAGGGTTCGCACAGCGTAATGGTGAGGCCGACCCCCGGCGTACGCTCGCTAGTTTCAACGGCCCTGAAACAGATTGGCATGCGCAAGCACAACAAGCCTCTGGTCTCTTTGGAACCTTGGCGCAGGATATTGATGCGCTGAAAAAAATACCCAGCGACAAACTTAATGAAGCCCAAAAAGCAGACCTTGCCGCGAAACTCGCGCAAGTGGTGCAATTACAAGAGCGCTTCGAGGCGATTTTACGTCGTATTCAAACCCAGGCTCAGGCCGAAGGTGCGCAGGCTGGTGCGGCCGCAAAGGCAGCGGCAGCGAGTACGCAAAACAAGCTTCGTGCCTTGCTTGGTCGTCTCGGCAAAGAAGGCCATGCTCGACCAGCCGCGCTACAGTTTTTGGTGACGGACGAAAAGTTATTAGTCATTGTCACCTTGCCAGATCTTCAGTTCGCCCGTGAGACAGCGGTGTCGGCCAAAGCACTACGTACTCAAATTGAACGTTTTCGCCAAGTATTGCAAACACCCAGTCAAGATCCGCGCCCCCGAGCGCAGGCTTTATACAAATTACTGATCGGGCCTGTCGCTGCCGATCTCGATAAAGCTCAGGTTCAGCACCTGATGGTGTCCTTAACCGATGCACTGCGCTACATTCCTTTTTCAACCTTGCATGACGGTGAGCAGTATCTTATGCAGCGTTTTCAATTGTCAATGCTCACCGAGGCGGCACTCGGAGCGGGCATGGAAAAGCCGCCTAGAGCGTGGACGATTAGTGGGCTGGGCGTGTCCGATAAAGTGTCTGAGCAATTTTCGGCCTTACCGTCGGTTGGAGCGGAACTAGCGGCTATCGTTCGCACCCGTGCTAACCCTCTAGGTGCGATGCCAGGCGATATTTCCTTAAACAAGGATTTCACTGCATCGCGCTATCGATCGGTGATTGATCGCCAGCCTCCAGTGATTCATTTAGCCACTCACTTTAAGTTTGCAGCGGGCGCAGAATCGCAAAGCTATTTCCTTTTGGGCGATGGAAGCCCTTTAAGTCTGTCTGAAATGATGAGTGAGCGTTACCGCTTTACGGGCCTGGATTTACTCACCTTGTCGGCCTGTGAAACGGCCTTGGGTGGCGGCATTGGCCAGAGCGGTCGCGAAGTTGAGGGCCTGGGCGCACAGGCCCAGCGTTACGGAGCCGCCGCGGTGATTGCTACGCTTTGGCAAGTGGCCGATGACAACACCTTTCAATTAATGCGGCATTTTTATGCCCTACGAATCCAGCGACCTGAATTGAATAAGTCAGAGGCCTTGAGACTGTCGCAAGTGGCATTGCTGGAGGGCAAGGAAAGGCCAGTCAATAACGAGGCTTTGCAACAGCTTGCCAAACGTGGTGCGCAGGGTTCAGGCAGCCCATCAACCACCTTCCTTGCGCCCAGATTTCCGTTTGACTTGAACCGCGCCTACGCCCATCCCTTCTATTGGGCTCCTTTTTTTTTGATGGGTAATTGGCTGTAATTTGTTCCTGTCGAATCTGCCGTGCCGACTTTACTCTTCCAACCTTTTCGCGGCTCTATGATCTCAGCGTGCAGGAACGATCACCACGGTATCGCCAGTAGTTCCGCCCTTGGCTCCAGCGCTACCCTTTGCACCTGTATTGCCAGTAGCACCGGTACTGCCGGTTGCACCTGTATTGCCGGTGGCTCCCGTGCCCCCAGTTGCTCCTGTTACGCCGGTGGCGCCGACCTCACCGGTGGCTCCGGTACCCCCGGTCGCCCCAACCCGTCCTGTGGCACCGGTATTTCCTGTGTTACCTGTATTACCCGTATTACCAACCGGTCCGGTATACCCTGGACTGCCCCGCGCTCCTGCGTCACCGGTCATTCCTTGTGGACCAGCAGGCCCGGCGGGTCCGGCTGGAAGGTTGAAGCAGGCGCTCGCGGAAAGGGCGAGTAGACCAACGGTGAGCCATTTGGATTGATTCATAATGATTACTCCTGTTTGTAAAAGTTGACAGTACTCTTGCAAACACCTGCTCACCGTACGTTACCGAACTTAGGTCCGGTGAGAATCGAAAAGTGAAGCAACTTCAACACGAGCCATCACCTGGATCAAAACGCCAAAGACTGTATTTAACCTGCAACCTTTGCGCCAATGAGTGGGATTCGCACAATTTCATTTGCGATGTCCTCGGGGCGAGAATGAATTCGATGCGGCCACTATCAATAGCGCTCTCCAGCATGCCGAGTTGAGTCGCTATGCCTGGCTTTTGTGCGACACTGATCCGTGGACGCACCTCATGGAGCTGTGTAGGCACCCGCGTGATGTGGTTGACGATGACGAGGGCGCCCCCATATCAGCAGGCAGGTTTTGTAACAAACGAATGTAGGCGTCGAGCCCAGCGGTTGACCGCATATCGGTATCCACTTGGCCTGCGTCTAGGT
>JAYVKZ010000493.1:0-3633 GCA_043767985.1 Betaproteobacteria bacterium | reverse complement strand
CCGGTATTTGATCGCCTGGACGCTGATATTGCTCATGCCATGATGGGAATCAATGCCGTCAAAGGCGTGGAAATCGGCGATGGCTTTGCGGTCGTGGCGCAGCGCGGGACCGAGCACGGTGATGAGCTGAGTGCCGAGGGTTTTGCGAGCAACCATTCGGGCGGGGTGTTGGGTGGCATTTCCACCGGGCAGACGATTCGCGTAGCGATTGCGATTAAACCCACGTCGAGCATTCGCAGCCCAAAGCACTCTATCTCGGTCACCGGTGAGCCTACCGTCGTGGAAACCCTCGGTCGCCACGATCCTTGTGTGGGGATTCGTGCGACGCCGATTGCCGAGGCGATGTTGTTGCTGGTGTTGATGGATCATGCGCTCCGTCACCGGGCCCAATGTGCCGACGTGGTGCCACCGGCACCCATCATTGCCGGCCCCCGGCCTAAGACTTCGGCCAAACGGTGACCCATCCAGAGCGCGGGGTCAGGGCGCTCTTTTTCACTTACTTTGGTTTTGTGGGCATCTTTTCGCCCTATCTGAGCTTGTATTTTGCAAATGCGGGCATGACGGTGGCACAGATTGGCGTCTTAATGTCCTTACCCCAGGTGTTGCGCATTATCGGGCCACCATTTTGGGGTTGGCTCGCCGACCACTCCTTCCCCCGCCTGAGCATTTTGCGGTTCTCCGCGCTGGCTACCCTAGGCTTGGTCTGCCTGTTTCCTTGGGTGATTGGCTTCGGCTATTGGGCGATGATGCCGTATCTGGTCGCTCTGTTCTTTATGACGGCAGCACAAACGCCAATCAATGAGGCGATGGCGGTGCAGCTCGCCAACGGCGACCAGGGACGCTATGGAAAAATGCGTTTATGGGGGTCAATAGGGTTCATTCTGACGGTCTCCACAATGGGACCTTTACTGGATTGGGTAGGCCTCGTCAGCCTGCCGTATTGGATGGCGCTTGGCGCCGCTGGCATGTTATGGGCCAGCTTTAGTCGCCTCAATGCTGGCACAGACGCGGCGGCAAAAAGTGAGGCAGTAGCAGGCGAGCAAGTGACCACCAAAAGAGTGGCGATTGCGACCCCAATGCCCGCGAGCAAGGTTCGATCGCTGCTTCTGCGACCTGAAGTGGCGTGGTTCTTTGTCGCGAATGGATTGATGGTCTTCTCCCATGCCGCGCTGTACGTGTTGTTCTCGCTCTATCTTGAGGGGAATGGCTATAGCAAAACAGATGTTGGCCTGTACTGGGCGATCAGTGTGATCGCCGAAATTATTCTGTTTCGCTATCAAAAGCATATTTTCGAGCGTTTCGATCTTATGTTTCTTTTTGCTTTTAGCTTGCTGGTCGCTGCGTTGCGGTTCGGGGCGGTCGGCCTGCTGGCGCCGACTTTGGCACTACTCGTCATCACTCAAATCAGCCATGCCGTGACCTTTGGTTTGCATCATAGTGCGGCCATGGGACTATTACATCGCTGGTTCGAGCCAGGCCAGCAGGGGCGAGCTCAGGCGGTGTACATTGTTGCAAGTTATGGGCTGGGGGGAAGCCTCGGCGGACTGTTGTGTAGCCAGCTCTGGGTTCACTTTTACCCTTCGGCTGCATTTATCGGCGCCGCAGGGGCGGCACTTTTAGGTACGATATGTGCTTTGATATCGTGGCATTATGCGAGAAGGAGACTCCCATGAAAATAATCAAGATTCAGCCCATGCCCTTTGAACGCTTTGCAAAGGCCAAGGTTTTGCGGCGTGCTGGAGCGACAGCGATGATCGCCTCGGCCTTGGGCTTAGCGGCCTGCCAAAGTGTTCAGACAACCAGTGGGGGTACGGTGGGAATCGACCGACAACAGCGCATGTCCTCGATGGTGTCAGAGTCCTCCCTGCGCGAAAGCGCGGTCAAAGCTTACGCGCAAACACTCGGCGAAGAAAAGCAAAAGGGCGCGCTAAACGCCGACCCGGCGATGACACAGCGAGTTCGAAACATCGCTGCTCGCATCATCCCGACGACGGCCGCTTTCCGAGCCGAAGCGCCCAAGTGGGCTTGGGAAGTGAATGTCATCAAGTCCGATCAACTCAACGCTTGGTGTATGCCGGGTGGAAAAATCGCGTTTTATTCGGGGATTATCGACAAGTTGCAACTCACCGATGACGAGATCGCCGCCATCATGGGCCATGAAATCGCGCATGCCTTGCGTGAGCATGCTCGTGAAAGGGCCTCTGAGCAATTGGGCGCTCAAGCGGGCCTGTTGATCCTGGGCGTCGCGACGGGGAGTAAGGCCACCGCCGATATGGTCGGTGCAGCCTACAACGTGACCTTCGGTTTGCCGCATAGTCGAACGCACGAGACGGAGGCCGATCGTATGGGGGTCGAGCTTGCGGCACGTGCGGGCTACGATCCGCGCGCAGCGGTGAGTGTTTGGCAAAAAATGGCTAAAGTGAGTGGCGGAAAAGGCCCTGAGTTTCTAAGCACGCACCCGTCGGCAGACACCAGAATTAAGGATCTCGAAGACTATTCAGTGAGAGTACAGCCGCTTTATGAACAGAGTAGAAGACGGTAACTTTGCCCGCTGAGGCGCCTATATCTGATGTTCGGGCTAAAAACTCGCCCTTAAAACGAAGCGCTTCACTGTTCGTTCAAAAGCGCGCATGGCATAATTAAGGGCTATGCTCGCGAACCTAACCTCTAAAACACTCTACGATAAATTGTGGGACGAACACGTCATCCATTCAGATGGTGACGGTACGGCCTTAATTTATATTGATCGCCATCTTGTTCATGAGGTGACGAGCCCCCAGGCCTTTGAGGGCCTGCGCATGGCTGGCCGAGAGCCTTGGCGCATCAGCGCCAACCTGGCCGTAGTCGATCACAACGTACCTACGACCGACCGTAGTGGCGGCGTGGCGGGAATCGTGGACGCGATTTCCCGCTTGCAAGTAGAAACACTTGATGACAATGCCAAGAAAACAGGCATGGTTTATTTTAGTTTAAAAGATCGCCGCCAAGGCATTGTGCATGTGATCGGGCCTGAACAAGGCGCGACCTTACCCGGCATGACGGTGGTCTGTGGCGATTCTCATACCAGTACTCACGGTGCCTTTGCCTGCCTGGCCTTTGGTATTGGTACGTCGGAAGTTGAGCATGTGCTCGCGACGCAAAGTCTGAATGCTCGCAAAATGAAGAACCTGCGGGTCACTGTCGATGGGCGCCTACAAAAAGGTGTCACCGCGAAAGACGTCGTGTTGGCCATTATTGGCCGGATTGGTACTGCGGGGGGCACTGGCTTCACCATTGAGTTTGCGGGCTCGACGATTCGCAACTTGTCCATGGAAGGTCGTATGACGATCTGTAACATGGCCATTGAGGCGGGCGCGCGCGCGGGCTTGGTCGCCGTGGACGATACGACCATCAATTATTTGAAAGCACGCCCGATGGCACCGACTGGTGCCGAGTGGACGCAAGCGGTCGCGTATTGGAAAACCCTGCACTCCGACGCAGGTGCGATGTTTGATGCTGAAGTACGTTTGCAGGCGGAAGAAATCTCGCCTCATGTTACTTGGGGCACGTCGCCAGAAATGGTCTTGCCGATTGATGGGCGAGTGCCCGATCCGGACAAAGAGAAAGACCCGGTGCGGCGCGAGGGCATCGAAC
>JAYVKZ010000492.1:0-2998 GCA_043767985.1 Betaproteobacteria bacterium | reverse complement strand
GAGAGGGAGGAAGGGCCGTATGGTAACGGTTTAAAGGAGGAATCAATTGCTTGTCGAGAGGTGTCGATCTGATGTGTCGGCGTTTAGCTTTTTTCGACTTCAATAAATATAAGGTGGCGCTTACTTCTCTCCAAACTCGGAGGATGTATTTCGACGATGTGGATGCGAAGTTTTGCTCGGAGTTCAGTTGCAGCGACGCGCTCGAGGTTTAAGATCTCATCGTCGGGGCGTTGGCCTTTGAGGGCAATCCACACGCTTTGGTTTTGACGGAGATGCCAAGTTTGGGCGACGAAGTCTGCAAGACTGGAGAAGGCGCGACAGGTAAACACTCGCTTTGAATCATCTTTGGCGAGTTCGAAGGTCTCAATGCGGTGGTGATGGACCTGTAGGTTTTGTAGCTTAAGTTGTAGTTTGCATTGCTGAAGAAAGGCAACTTTTTTGCCGACCGTGTCGACTAAGTGATGCTCGCAGTTCGGCCAGACGACTGCAAAAATGATGCCCGGCAAACCACCTCCGCTACCCACATCGACGAGCTGAGTGGGTGTGGCACCAAGATAGTTTTCAATGGGGGCAATGGTTGCGAGGCAATCTAAGAGATGCAAGGAGAGCATTTCTTCGGGGTCGCGCACGGACGTTAGGTTGTAAGCTTGATTCCATTTGCTCAGTAACGCCAAGAAATTGAGTAAGGGCGTCGTCAGGTCAGCTTGGTTTTGTCGAGTGAAATTGAGCGCCAGCAATCCTGCTTGCAGTTTCGGCAAGAGAGGATCGCTGTGTCTCGAGGCAGTGAATTCCATCGGGTTGAAGTGCGCTTGCACGCTTAGGCTGCCTTGGATAGGCCGCGCTTTTTCTTGAGGTGCACCAAGAGAATGGAGATTGCTGCGGGTGTGACCCCAGACATACGTGCAGCTTGGCCAAGGGTTTCTGGACGCTGAAGATGAAGTTTGTTGCGGATTTCGTTGGAAAGGGCTTTGATTTCCAAGTAGTCGAAATCCTTAGGAATGTTCAATTCTGTGTTGTGCTCTTGGCGCTCCACTTCGATTTGTTGACGAGTGATGTAACCTGAGTACTTAGCAAGCACTAACACCTGCTCTAGAGCCTGTGAATGCTGTATCGGATCATCGAGCGCTGTCGCTTGAGCCGAAGCTTTTTCGGGCAAAGGGAGTTCGAAGAGCTTATCGTAGTTAAGTTCAGGGCGCTTGAGGAGATCGAAGAGTGAGTGCTCGCGGTCAAGCGGGTGCCCGAGTATTTTCGTCGCGATTTCTGGGCCCACGATGGTGGGCGTAAGCCAAGTCGAGCGCAATCTTTGTAGCTCGGCGTCGACCCAATCGCGCTTCCGGCAGAAGATGTCCCAATGTTTATCGTTTACGCAGCCTAAGCGTCTACCCACTTCGGTGAGGCGTGTGTCAGCATTGTCTTCGCGAAGACTCAGTCGATACTCGGCGCGGCTGGTAAACATACGATAGGGTTCACTCACTCCGCGGGTGATGAGATCGTCGACTAGGACACCAAGATAGGCTTCGTCACGACGGGGAGACCAAGCGTCTTTGCCCTGTGCTTTGAGGGCTGCGTTGATACCCGCAAGTAGACCTTGCGCTGCTGCCTCTTCGTAACCGGTGGTGCCGTTGATCTGGCCCGCGAAAAACAAACCGCCAATGGTCTTGGTTTCTAACGAGGACTTGAGTGCTCGAGGATCAAAGTAGTCGTACTCGATGGCATAGCCAGGGCGCAAGATGTGTGCGTTTTCAAGACCAGGGATAGAGCGCACCAAGGCCCATTGAATGTCGAAGGGTAGGCTGGTCGAGATGCCATTGGGATAGAACTCGTGGGTGCTGAGACCTTCCGGCTCTAAGAATATTTGATGGGAGTCTTTGCTTGCGAAGCGATGAATTTTGTCTTCGACCGAAGGGCAATAGCGCGGTCCGACCCCATCGATCACGCCGGTGAACATGGGCGAGCGATCTAACCCGGATCGAATAATGTCGTGGGTTTGCGCATTGGTGTGGGTGATCCAACAAGGGACTTGACGCGGATGTTGCTCGCGTCGGCCCAAGAAGGAGAAGACGGGCACCGGATTGAGGTCCCCGGGTTGTTCGAGGCATTTGCTGAAATCGATGGTACGTCCATCAATCCTTGGGGGAGTTCCGGTCTTGAGACGACCTTGTGGCAAGGCCATTTCTTTGAGGCGTTGCCCCAAGGTGATGGCTGGAGGGTCGCCGGCTCGGCCGCCGGAATGATTGGCTAAACCGACATGAATTTTCCCGTTGAGAAATGTACCGGCAGTGAGCACAACGGTTTTGGCTAAAAATCTTAGGCCGAGCTGGGTAATGGCGCCGACAACTCGTTCACCGCCACCCGTGTTTTCCGGATCAGTTTCGAGAATAAGGTCGTCGACCGCTTGCTGAAACAGCCAGAGATTGTCTTGGTTTTCTAGTCGATGGCGGATCGCTGCGCGATAAAGCACGCGATCGGCTTGCGCCCGCGTGGCACGTACCGCCGGGCCTTTGCTTGAATTGAGAATGCGAAATTGAATTCCGGCTTCGTCAGTCGCTGCGGCCATGGCCCCACCCATTGCGTCCACCTCTTTGACTAGATGGCCTTTGCCAATCCCGCCAATCGAAGGATTACAGGACATCTGACCAAGGGTTTCGATATTGTGAGTTAGAAGCAAAGTCTTTTGACCCATGCGGGCGGCGGCGAGCGCGGCTTCTGTGCCGGCGTGTCCGCCGCCGACGACGATGACATCGAATAGGGTAGGGAAGTTCATATTGGGGTCAGTTTGGCCTCGAGGTGTCCGGCCGTAAGGATACCGCTCGCGTCTAGAGTGGGCAACCCTTAGTTTGTTATTTCTGAGTTGAAAGTACTTAGGGCTGATGCCTTACCGCGATTTAATGGCAGGTTTCGTGTGCTTTGGCGGATTGTTTCTTGGCGTGATGCGGCAACGAGGAAGGTGCTTTGGCGTTTGCTTTGAGTGATCCGGTGTGTGTGGTGGCGGTCCATT
>JAYVKZ010000491.1:0-6366 GCA_043767985.1 Betaproteobacteria bacterium | reverse complement strand
CCTCGGGGGTTGATCTTTCCAATGCTGCCAGATACGATGGAAATCAATGTCGAGCACCACGCCACCCAAATCGAAGAGGATGAGTTTTTCGGTCTTCATTTAGGCGAGTAGGCTGAACACCGCCATGCCGTCTTTGATGCTTTCGAGCGCCTGCGAGCGCTCGCCCAGTCGGTGCCGCCACTGCGAGATCTTAAGCGTGGTGACGCTTTCAGACGGTAGACCAAGATCGAGGGCTAGGCTCAGCCAGGTGTCGGGCTTTAAGACTCTCAGTGCGGCTTGCAGCAGGACTGAATTTCGGTAGGGAGTTTCGATAAATAGCTCGGTTTGCGCAAGGTGTTTGGAGCTGCGTTCAAGGTTGGCGAGCGCCTTGTCTCGCTCCGCAACGCTACTAGGTAAGTAGCCGTTAAAGCGAAATTGTTGTCCGCCTAGGCCGCCCGCCATCAAGGCTAGCAAAATCGAGCTGGGTCCCACGAGCGCTTTGACTGCAATACCTTTGCTATGGGCATGGCGGGCGAGATGCGCGCCCGGATCGGCAATGCCCGGGCAGCCCGATTCGCTGAGCATGCCGACGTCAAAGCCCTGAGCGATGGGTGCCAACATGCGATCCCAATCTTGTTGGGGTTGGTGCTTATTGAGTTCGATAATGCTTAGTTCTTGAATCGGGCAGGGCGCCACTAAACTCTTCAATATGGCGCGAGCGGTTTTCGCGTTTTCGGCAACAAAGTGTCGTAGGCCTTGAATCACGGCGAGGGTTTGTGCCGGGAGTACGGCGCGTGCTGCGGCATCATCCACCAGGCCTGGAGCGAGCAGGGGCACGGGCACCATCCACAGCGTCGCCTTGGGAGGTTGGGATGGACTCGGGAGAGTTTGGCTCATCGTGTGACTGGCTTTGCTGATGAATGAGAGTTCGATGGAGCGGTTTGCATTGGTCGCCCTAGGCTTAAACAAAGTGCTGAAAAGGGTGTTCCTTAGAAAGTAAATCAATGCCCGCCATCTCGAAGAGGTCGACCAGCTTGATGAGTGGCAGCCCGATCAAGGCGCTTGGGTCATCATTTTGCACTTGCGCAAGGAGCGCCCCGCCAAGGCCCTCGCTTTTAACGGACCCAGCGCAGTCTAGGGGTTGCTCGGTCTTGACGTAATGAACAATCTGGGCCTCGTTTAGCGACCGAAAGCGAACCACGACCAAGTCCAGCACGGTTTGGTCGAAGTTCCTACTCAGGTTTTGTAGGCTTAACGAGGTGTAAACCCGCATGACCTGACCTGAAGCCTTTTTAAGTTGTTCAATCGCCTTCGCCTCGCCGCCTGGCTTGCCGATGGGTTCGATATCGTTCATGCTGGCCACTTGGTCTGACCCGATCACCCAAGCTTCGCGGTGGCGGGCGGCAATGACTCGCGCTTTCTCGCGCCCTAGACGCAAGGCTAGGGCGGCAGGCGCTTCGCCTAATCGTGGGCTTTCGTCCAGATCTGGACTCATCTGTGAAAACTTTAATCCGAAGCGCTCCAGCAGGCTGGCACGATAGCGAGAGCTGGAGGCGAGAATAAGCGACTGGGAATGTTCAGACATTGGAATTTCGATCGGGTGATGACTTATACTCATTTTGAGGCATTTTCTGCCCTCTTCAAAAAAGGATTGTGGGTGAGCAGTACGGCGAGAGCGCAAATGGTGGTGGATGTGTACGAGGCCGCAAGGACCGGTCAGGCCCTAGACGGAAGTGTGAGCTTGATCGAGCTACCCAGAGCGCTTGAGTTGCGCGAAGTCCCTAATGAAGCCCAGGTTCGAGGACTCGGTGAGGATGCTGACATGTCCAAGGTGAGCTGGCGTGCGGAATTTTTTAGGGTTGAAGCAGCAGCGCAGCAACCTCAAACCTGGTGCAAACTACACTTTCGAACCCGGTTGTTGCAGCAATGCGTGCGTTGTTTGGAGCCGCTTGCTGTCGCAGTAGATGAAGAACGCCAATTTGTTTTTGTTGGCAATGAAGAGCGTGCCGCCGAGCTGGACGAAGACTTAGAGATGGCCGATGTTTTGGTCGGTTCAAAGCGCTTCGATTTGGCTGAATTGATCGAAGACGAGCTAATTTTGGCCTTGCCGCCCCTGGTTCAGCATGATGTTTGTCACCTGCCGTTGGAGCCAGAAGATGAGCAATCGACTGGCGCAGCAACCAAAAATCCGTTTGATGCCCTTAAAAACATGGATTGGCGCGGCGGTGGCGGTAAAAAGCATTAGGCTTAGCGCTGGTTTACACCTTATCCAGCATGCACTTAGAGTTGGATGCTATAATTCGAAGTTAACTTTGGATTCCCAGGAAATATAATGGCCGTTCAACAGAACAAAAAATCGCCATCGAAGCGTGGCATGCACCGCGCTCACGACTTTTTAACTGCACCTAATGTTGCAATCGAACCCACAACGGGTGAGGTGCACTTGCGTCATCACGTAAGCCCGTCGGGCACTTACCGTGGTAAGAAAGTCGGTAAGAGTAAAAACCAAGACTAATCGATTCAGCCTGTTTGGTGATCGTTGATCTATCAAGGCTGATTCGGGCGCCCTTCACCCGGCTTGTAGAGCACTGATGGTTCGTATCGCGGTTGACTGTATGGGCGGAGACCACGGGCTCACGGCAACCTTGCCGGCCTGTGTCAAGTTTCTTAAAGAAACGCCGTCTTGTCACCTTGTATTAGTGGGTGACGACAAACAGATGGCTCATGACATAAAACGCCTCGGTGCTTATGATCGCGCCCGGGTGTCGTTCGTCCATGCCAGTCAAATTGTCGGCATGGATGAACCGCCCGCGAGCGCTTTGCGCGCCAAGAAAGATTCTTCGATGCGCGTGGCCATTGATCAAATCAAGGTAGGCCATGCGGATGCCTGTGTCAGTGCTGGCAATACCGGCGCCTTGATGGCAATTTCGCGCTTTGTCCTGAAAACCCTTGACGGGATTGATCGACCGGCCATTGCCTCGCAGTTTCCCAACCAAAAAGACGGTACCACGATCATGCTCGATCTTGGTGCCAATGTAGATTCTAGCCCGGAACACCTCCTGCAGTTTGCCTACATGGGGTCTGCCCTGGCAAGTTGCTTAGAGGGTAAGGTGCGCCCCAGCATTGGCTTACTTAATATTGGCGAAGAGCTCATCAAGGGTAACGACATCGTTAAGCAAGCTGCCGAGCTTTTGCGCGCCAGCGCTAACCAAGGCGGCCTGAATTTCTACGGAAATGTGGAGGGCAATGACATTTATCGCGGGACCACGGATGTGGTTGTTTGCGATGGTTTCGTGGGCAATGTTGTGGTGAAGTCTTCGGAGGGTTTAGCCCAAATGATGGGGCTACTCATTAAAGAAGAATTCAGCAAAAACTGGGTCAGCAAATTGGTTGGCTTGATCGCCTATCCAGTTTTGACTAAATTCAAGCTCCGAGTCGATCATCGCCGCTACAATGGCGCAAGTTTGATTGGCCTGCGCGGTGTGGTTGTGAAAAGCCACGGTTCAGCGGACGCTTATGGTTTTGGGTTCGCATTAAAGCGGGCCTTTGACGCCGCTCAAAATCGTTTAGTGGAAAAAATTGCTGCCGGTATCTCCTCATCTACTTTGACGAAAGTGACGCAGTTGAATCCCATGCAGAGCAATACGACGGCTACGACAGTTAAATTAGCTTCGGTATGAAATTTTCGAAAATCATTGCTTCCGGTTCAGCGCTGCCAGGCGAAGCCGTTACGAATCAAATGCTTAGTGAGCGCTTGGCGCTGCGGGGCGTAGAAACCTCCGACCAATGGATTGTCGAGCGCACCGGCATTCGTCAGCGCTATCTCGCCTCCGACAGCGAGACCAGCAGTAGTTTGGGAGCGCAGGCCGCACGGCAGGCCCTCTCGATGGCGGGGGTGAGCGCCGATTCCGTTGATTTGATCGTTGTCGCCACCTCGACTCCAGACAATATCTTTCCGAGCACCGCCTGCTATGTGCAACGTGAACTCGGCAATTTCGGCGGCGCTGCATTCGACGTCCAAGCCGTTTGTGCGGGCTTTATTTATGGGGTGGCGACTGCCGATGCCATGATTCGTACCGGGGTCGCCAAGCGTGCATTAGTGATTGGCGCCGAAGTATTCTCGCGTATTCTGGATTGGACGGATCGAGGTACATGTGTGTTGTTTGGTGATGGCGCGGGAGCGCTCTTGCTGGAAGCCTCTGACGCGCCCGGTATTCACGCTTGTCGTTTACATGCCGATGGCCGCCACGAGCCGGTTTTGCGCACTGCGGGGCAGGTCAGAAATGGGGTGGTGACCGGGCATCCGTTTTTGACAATGGACGGTCCAGCGGTCTTTAAACTGGCCGTCACTGTTCTCGATCAGGTTGGGCGCGAGGTCACGTCCGCAGCCAAGATGGAGCTTGACCAAGTGGATTGGCTGATCCCGCATCAGGCCAACATTAGAATTTTGCACTCAACTGCAAAGCGCTTGGGCTTGGGTGCGGACAAGGCCGTTGTCACGGTAGACCGGCATGCAAATACTTCAGCCGCTTCTGTCCCGCTTGCATTTGATGATGCGTTTCGAGCAGGAAAGTTAAAGACTGGGCAAAATGTCTTGCTTGCAGGTGTGGGTGGTGGTTTTACCTGGGGAGCCGCACTGGCAACGCTGTAGTTGCAGTACTTCTAGGTGAATGAGCGAATAATTTTCTGGTTTCGAGAAGAGTTTTTGACTGATGAAAATAGCTTTCGTATTCCCGGGCCAAGGCGCTCAAACCGTAGGTATGCTCAATGCTTGGTCTACCGTACCGACGGTGACTGCGCTCATTGCTCAGGCTGATCAAGCGCTGGCTGAAAGCTCAGAGTTGGCTGGCGCTCCGCTTAGCCAAATCATTGCTGAAGGGCCGCCTGAAGTCCTTGGTCTCACCGTCAATACCCAGCCCGCCATGCTTTTGGCGGCGATTGCCGCACTGACGGCTTGGCAGCATGCTGGCGGCCCCAAAGGTGCGCTTCTAGCGGGCCATAGTCTCGGCGAATATAGCGCCTTAGTGGCAAGCGGCAGTCTAACTTTGACCCAGGCTTTGCCCTTGGTCCGGCTGCGTGCCCAAGCGATGCAAGAAGCGGTACCGGTGGGCACTGGGAGCATGGCTGCGATTCTTGGCCTGAGTGAGGAGGCGGTCTTGAAGGTTTGTCAGGACTCAGGGCAAGGCGAAGTGGTTGAAGCCGTGAATTTCAATGCGCCTGCCCAAGTCGTCATCGCTGGGCATGCATCCGCCGTGACAAGAGCTTGCGAAGCGGCGAAAGCCGCTGGCGCCAAACGTGCGCTGCCCTTGGCCGTATCGGCACCGTTTCATTCCAGTCTCTTGAAACCGGCGGGTGATCGCCTGCGTATTGCTCTTGCATCGCTCGATCTTGTCTCACCCGAGATACCCTTGGTGAATAATGTCGACGTCGCGATTCAGACCGATCCTGCGGCCATCAAGGATGCCCTGGTCCGTCAAGCCTATTCGCCGGTTCGGTGGGTGGAAGTGGTCCAGAAAATGAAGTCGGAAGGCGTCGATACCGTGGTTGAGTTCGGTCCCGGTAAAGTGTTAACCGGGCTGATCGGACGAATCGAGAAAGACATCAGAACCTTTGCTGTCTTCGATCCTGCCAGCCTACAAGCCACGCTAGAGGCGATTCGGACGCTATGACTGAAGTTAATTTTTCCTCCCTCCCTAGGCAAGCCTCGCTGGTCGGCCAGGTGGCCTTGGTGACCGGTGCTAGCCGAGGTATTGGCCAGGCGATAGCGCTGTCGCTGGCGCAAGCCGGTGCTCGTGTCATTGGTACTGCAACTTCGGAAGCGGGCGCGGTCACAATAGGCGCATATTTCCAGGCTGCAGGTCTAATGGGACGAGGCGTATGTCTTAATGTTACCGATGCGCCGGGCTGTGAGGCTCTGGTCGAGTCGATCGCTAAAACAGAAGGATCAGTCGGTATCCTCGTCAATAATGCGGGCATCACCCGCGATAATCTGGCGATGCGCATGAAAGACGATGATTGGTCGGCCGTGATCGATACCAATCTGAATGCAGTGTTTAGAATGAGTCGTTTGGTGATGCGCGGCATGATGAAGGCGCGCATCGGGCGAATTATCAACATCACGTCTGTGGTCGGTTCAATGGGTAATGCAGGCCAGGCCAATTACGCGGCCTCTAAGGCCGGCGTGGCTGGCATGACGCGCGCGCTAGCGCGTGAGCTAGGTAGCCGCAACATCACGGTAAATTGCATTGCACCGGGTTTTATCGATACCGATATGACGCGAGCCTTGAATCCCGAGCAAATTGCGGGATTAACTCAACAGATCCCATTAGGTCGTTTGGGTGAGCCAAAAGACATCGCCGAAACGGTCAGCTTTCTGGCCTCGGCCTC
>JAYVKZ010000490.1:0-6986 GCA_043767985.1 Betaproteobacteria bacterium | reverse complement strand
GATCCCGTTCTTGACGGACACAATTTCAGCAACAATCGATACCGCGATTTCCGCAGGTGTGCGGCTGCCAATGTGCAAGCCAATAGGCCCGTGCAAACGCGAGATCTCGTCTTGTGATAGATCAAACATGGCCATACGCTCTTTGCGATTCGCGGTATTGACTCTCGAGCCGAGTGCGCCAATATAAAACGCTGGGGATTTCAGAGCCTCTAATAAAGCCATATCATCTAATTTAGGATCGTGGGTGAGAGCCACAATGGCCGTGTGAGCGTCAGGGACCAGCTCAAGCACGACATCATCGGGCATGCCCTTCGTAAAACGAGTGTTCGGAACGTCCCAGGTTAGGTGATATTCCTCGCGGGGGTCACAAACGATTACTTCAAAATCTAAGGCCAAGGCAAAGTTCGCGACATACTGGCTTAGTTGGCCCGCGCCAATCATTAACAAGCGCCATCTCGGCCCATGGATACACCGCAATGTGACCCCATCAAAGCTGAGTTGATCCGCTCGGGTGGCTGACTCTAAGCTGACCTTGCCGGAGTTGATGTTCAAAGTGCGGGCGACAATCTCGTGGCGGGCACAACGCGCCAGAAGCTCATCAATCCAATTTGTATCATTGATGGGCTCCTGAACTAAGCGTAAGGTGCCGCCGCAAGGTAGGCCAAAACGCGCCGCCTCTTCTTTGGTGACCCCATAAAGCACTAAGCCAGGTTCCGTCACAAGCTCAGAGGCCTTGACGCGCGCGATTAAATCATCCTCGACGCAGCCGCCCGACACGGACCCAGAGACCAGGCCGTCAGCTCGAATTGCGAGGAGTGCACCCGCAGGGCGAGGCGCGCTCCCCCAGGTTTCAATGACTGTAATCAGCGTGACGCCGAAACCTGCAAGCTTCCAATCTCTTGCCGCTTTGAGGACCGATAAATCTACACTATCCATCTTTATTCCAATGCCTTCGAAGAGTCGTAAGTCTAACTTGGGTAGCGAACAACCGACCCCAAGCGAGAACAATTACGGATATCAATGGTTGTTGTTTTTTAAAGACAGGCTAGAAATTATTTTTGATCGTTGATCACTTTGACTGCATTTTCTTTTGCGGTGCAATATGCACTTTCCTTGTTCGTCGCAAAGTCGCTGAGCGCCATTTGCGTTCATTTATAGAGGGACATCGACCGCCACACACTGGATTTGCATCGTGTTGCACTGACTTTGTGCCAAGCTACGCCTTGATGCGCAAACTGTCTCTTTTCTTGAGGGGGATCTTTGCGTTTTACCTAGCCCTTGAATGTGATCAAAGACATCGCGAAATAGCCTCTCTCATCGTAAAATTAAGATGCGTTAAAAATCTCTTTGTTAACTTGAGGAATCTATGAAGAAAACTATTTTGGCCAGCGCTATTGCTGGCTTGGGGCTGGCATTTTCGAGTGGCGTCATGGCCCAGACAGCACCTACCGTGCAGCTCTACGGCCTCATTGATGCGAATGTCATGAACGAGAAAACCGGGGCCGGCAGTGCGCTCAAAGTAGACAGTGGCGGGATGACCACGTCGTTTTGGGGCGTCAAGGGGTCGGAAGACTTGGGCGGCGGTTTGAAAGCGGTTTTCGCGTTGGAAGCTTTTGTGTCGAACGATGTTGGAAATGCCGGTCGTTTTCCTGGCGATGGCTATTTTGCGCGGAGCGCTTTTGTAGGGCTAGAGGCCGGCTTTGGTCGGGTGACCTTGGGTCGTAATACCACGCCTTACTTTGTGTCGACCTTGCTCGTGAATCCTTTTGGAGATTCTTTCGCTTTCTCTCCTGAGATTTTGCGCACTTTCGCCGGACGTGGTTACGTCATTGGCGACACAGGCTGGGGCAACTCTATTGCCTATTCGGGCAATTTTGGCGGCGTAGGTCTCAATGCAATTTACACGCTTGGCGACGAGAATCCACTGTCTAGCTCAGGAAAAGGCTTTGGTCTTTCTGCGAATTACTTCGGCGGCCCCGTGATGATTAGCGCTGCTTATCAAACCAAGAACGCTACTGCGGTCTTTCCGGCAAACTTTGGTAAGCAAAATTCGTTTCGCCTCGGTGGTTCCTACGATTTTGGAGCAGCGAAAGTTTTCGCAAGCTATCAAACCGTTTCCGATAAAGATGGCTTAGCCGTCGCGGGTTTGACCAATGGCACGCATAACGGCTTCCAAGTCGGGGTCTCGGTGCCAATCGGTGCTGGCGACGTGTTGTTCTCCTACGCTCGCGATAAATCAAGCGCCGGTGTAGTGAGTGACACCCGTAATATTTTTGCACTGGGTTATGACTATAAAATCAGTAAGCGAACTGATCTTTATGCCGTGTACTACAAAGACGGCGGATACTCTGCTTTGGCCCCAGCATGGAACGGCACGATCGAGCGTATTGGCTTTGGCGTTCGCCATCGTTTCTAATACCCATTAGGTGCTGAGCCCGGAGGGAGTAGAGACTCTCTCTGGGTAAACCCAAAAGAATGCGTGCCCGAGCAGGTCTTAATATGCGCTAACAGTAATTAGAAATTAGTAGAAACAAGATAAAAAAAACGCCAGCTTTCGCTGGCGTTTTTCATTGAGGAAGCTCTCCTTGAGAGAGAGCTAGAACCCAATTTAGAACGAGTGACGAACACCGAAGCCGAAGGCTTTCTGAGTTGTACCACCGGCAACAGCTGCAAGTGCAGTATCTGAAGAGTACAGAGTACCGTTGTTGTTAGCTTGACCAAGCGTTGCGTAAGCCATAGTGCGCTTGCTCAAAGGATAGTCGTAAGCGATACCGAAAGTGCTGATCTTGTTTGGCAATGCATCAACTGCTGCACGGCTGAACTGAACCAAAAGGGCGCCTGCACCGATATTGACGTTAGCGCCAAGGTTGATGAAGGTTGTCTTAGGATTCACAGCAGCGCCGTTATCCAAACGCTGATAACCAGCCTTCAAGCCAAACGCGCCGAAGTTATAACCGCCACCGAGACCGATTCTCTTAGCTGTTGTAGTTGCAGCACCGCTCACGCCCAGACTGTTAGCCTGTTCAACGTAAGCGCCAACATTCAAAGGACCAGCAGCATAGCCAGCAGCAAAGGAGATTGCACGACCTTGTGACTGATCGCCCGCAACTTCACCGAAACCAAGAGAGGCAGAAGCATTGAAGCCACCCATGGCTGGCGTGTTGTAATGGATAGCGTTGCTGAAACGAACACCAGTGCCACCCAAGCCAGCGGTGTAATTCAAAGTGTTACCGTAATGGCCATAGCCAAGAGTGTCCCACGAACCAGCCATCAAGAAGGCTGCAGTGTAGTCACGACCGAAACGGATGTCACCGAAACCACCAGACAAGCCAACTACTGCGCGACGACGGAAATCGAGTGCGCCACCAGTTTTACCGGTGCCGTCGTCGTTGTTCAGGCCAGCTTCGAGGTTGAAGTTAGCCTTCAAGCCACCGCCGAGGTCTTCTGAACCACGAACGCCCCAACGGGAAGAAGACAGAACACCGCTGTCTACTTTAACGGCGCTACCAGCACCGTTGTTAGTGAAAGCCATGCTGGCATCAACGATACCGTACATGGTGACATTGGATTGAGCAAAGGCAACAGCGGGAAGCGCTGCTGCAACTGCTACAGCTAAAAGCGATTTTTTCATGAGGTTTATCTCCAAAGTTTTAAGGTAAGTGGCCAAGCGTAAAGGTTAGAAAACGTTTGGCCTCAACTCCCCGATCCATCTACCTAGGCTGGTGCCACGGAAAAACCGGTTCGGACTGAAGCTGACTGAATTGTCGTGGAAAAGCCGGGCTTCGGCAAAACAAAGTTCCCAATTCAGCGGTAATGCACATGTCTTTGTGGTGATTGCGCAACAAACGAAGTTCCCCTGTTGTTTTTTGACAGCGATCAGCAAATGGGTAGGAAATTATCCAAAAAGTGTGAACCATTTCTTATATTTAACAATCCTGCGCTTGTTTTTCTGAGGAGGTAACGCCGCGCTTGGCCCTTGCGGCCCCCTGGCTTTCTGCTGCGTCTACCATGTTGAGCTAGGATGTTTGGGGTTGTACTTGAACATTCACTGTTTTGTATGTGCGCCCCACCTGTGACCCTAATAGACGGAGCTTTGAGAGCATGCGAAATTTGAGCCGATTTGATCGATTGTTGAGCGCGGGCTCTCGCTTTCGAAGCATATTTGGGTCACTTCACTCACCCAGTGAAGTCAAGGTTCAGGCTGTTCCTTTGCACACTGAAAACCTTGCAGGGACCTCCGCCGGCGCTAGCGCCCTCAGCGATTCTGAAAGAACGCTGTCGGGTGCTTTGATGCGCGTTAATCATGTCGGTGAAGTGTGTGCTCAGGCGCTTTATGAGGCTCAGGCCTTGGTGACTCAAAACCCGTCCTTGAGAGCGCAAATGCTGCACGCTGCGCAAGAGGAGCGTCGCCATCTCAGTTGGGTGCGGGCTAGGCTCGATCAACTCGGTGCGAAACCCTCCGTTCTCAATTTTTTTTGGTTTTCCGGTGCTTTTGGTCTTGGCATTTTTGCCGGTTTGGTCGGGGACAAGTTTAGTCTTGGCTTTGTCGCTGAGACCGAAAGGCAGGTGGAGGCACATCTAAGCGGGCATTTAGATCGTTTGCCTCTGGGGGATGCTATTTCCCGAGAAATTGTTGAAAAGATGCGCCAAGAAGAGCACGCCCATGCTGTGTGGGCCATCCAGCGGGGCGGCGGCGAGCTAGCCTGGCCTGTGAGAGCGGCTATGCGGCTCAGCGCTAGGTTCATGACCCGTGTGGCGCACTACCTGTAAGTTAGGGCCAAAAATCTTTAGCGGAAGCGCGGGGCGAGCATCTATCTTAGGATGCGTCCACGATTTCCCAGGTCATGATGAGTTCGGCCGTTTTGGCGAGCATCGCTGAGGCTGAGCAGTATTTGTCATGCGATAGCTTGATTGCCCGTTCCACCAAATTGGCCTTCAGGCCTTTGCCGGTCACGATGAAGTGGAACTTAATTTGGGTAAATACCTTGGGATCGCTCTCGGCGCGTGTTGAATCTAGCTGAACGTCGCAACCGCGAATGTCTTGGCCGCTCTTCCTTAAGATTAAAACAACATCATAGGCGGTGCAACCGCCGGTTCCTAGCAAAACCATTTCCATGGGCCGCGGCCCAAGGTTTTTGCCGCCACCTTCGGGGGCGCCATCCATGACCACGGCATGGCCGCTACCCGTCTCCGCGATGAAACTCATTCCGTGGGGGCCAGTCCAGCGAACGGTGCTTTGCATAATCATCCTTCTAAAAAGCTATTGATAACCGCCCATTGGCGAAGCGGCTCAAAAAGTGGAGCAGATTGTAGCCTTGGGTGGTTTTGGCAAGACAAAATAGAGTCACCCCTCGAAAATGGGGCGTGTTCGTACCGTTTTCGGCAAGATCTATTGCATCGCAGCAAAAGTTCCGTTAATATTCATTCATCGGTTGATTGACGCCTCTTGTCGTAACGTTAGTCAACCCCTCGATGTCTCCTCCACCCTCCTCTATAGGTGGATTCAAGCCCTGGCGAAAGCCGGGGCTTTTTTTATCTTTCCTTGAATTGAAAAGCTCGTGTTACAATCATGGGCTTAACTGCAGAAACGCAAGGGTGACGAAACACTCGGCGCGATGCGAGAACGAGATATCAATATGAAAACATTTTCCGCAAAAGCGCACGAAGTACAACACGACTGGTTCGTGGTTGATGGCGCTGACAAAGTATTAGGTCGCTTGGCGGCCGAGATTGCCAAGCGTTTGCGTGGCAAACATAAGCCAGAGTACACGCCACACGTGGATACGGGCGACTTTATTGTTGTGGTGAACGCTGGTCAAATCCGCGTCACTGGCAATAAAGCCAACGACAAGATTTACTACCGTCACTCGGGCTATCCCGGTGGCATTAGCGAGACGAATTTCTCCAAGATGCAAGACCGCTTTCCTGGTCGCGCGCTAGAGAAAGCCGTCAAGGGCATGTTGCCCAAAGGCCCACTGGGCTACGCGATGATTAAGAAGCTGAAGGTTTACGCCGAGGCTACGCATCCTCATACCGCCCAACAACCTAAGGCTTTGGAGATTTAATCCATGATCGGCGAATACAACTACGGCACAGGCCGACGCAAGAGCTCAGTCGCTCGGGTCTTTATGAAAAAAGGCACTGGCGCTATCGTGATTAACGGTAAGCCCATCGAAAAATATTTTGCTCGTGAAACTGGCCGTATGCTGGTTCGTCAGCCGCTTGATGTTTCTCAGATGACTGAAACGTTTGACATCATGGTGAACGTTCACGGTGGTGGGGAGTCTGGCCAAGCGGGTGCGGTGCGCCATGGCATCACCCGTGCACTGATCGATTACGACGCAACCTTGAAGCCTGCACTTTCGCACGCTGGCTTAGTCACTCGCGATGCGCGTGAAGTTGAACGTAAGAAAGTCGGCTTGCGTAAAGCCCGCCGTCGTAAGCAGTTTAGCAAGCGTTAAGCACGACCTACGGAGAGTTCAGCGAGCTTGCTGGACCAAAAAAAGCCGCCTCTCAGATGCGGCTTTTTTTATGGGGGCATTCTCAGAGGGTGTTTGATAATCAGAGGGTGTTTGTCGAGTAGAGGATAATTCCCGGTGGGTCAGCTCCGCTCCTTGAGTGGTTTCCTGTCTTGCGAGCTTTGGAATTGATGAGCCTTGGAACCAGTCGAATGCCCCTAAAACATCAATTGATTGAGCGTAGCAAGTTGTTGCAAGTTTTGGCCGCGGTGAGATAAGCAATGGCTCTACCCAAGCGACGTCCTAGTGCCGCTGCCGCCACCAAGCTGACGGTGAAGAAGCACACCCCTTGGCCGCTCAGACTGGCGGGGGTTGTTTTGGCTGCGATGATTGGTGCCGGGCTAGCTGTTTGGGCTTGGCAAACGATGTTTGGCAATGCCAAGGCCGAGCGCGCTACCTTGGTTGCGGAGCTAGATGCATCCAAGGCCGAGCTTGCGAAAGAGGCGGCTGAGCGTAAGCGTCTTGCGG
>JAYVKZ010000489.1:0-4872 GCA_043767985.1 Betaproteobacteria bacterium | reverse complement strand
GCGGCCGCACATAGGCCGGTACAAAACCTGGAAAATCGAAGGCATTCTTCAGTCCGGCATCGAAAGCCACCTGCCGCAAATTATTGCCGTAGTCCACCGTCGGAATGCCAAGTGCTTGGAAGTCAAGCATGGCTTGAACGTGCAACACGCAGCTTTGTGAGGCTGCCGCCCGAAGCGCCGGGTGTTGCTCGCCATTCGCCTGGGCCGCACGCCAACGCTCAACTGACCAACCCGCAGGAAGGTAGCCATTGACAGTATCGTGCGCCGAAGTTTGATCGGTCACCAGGTCAGGTCGCAAACCACCCGCTTTTGTGCGACGAACCAATTCCGGAAAAAGCTCAGCTGCATTGCCAAGAAGTGCGACTGACACAGCCTGCTTCTCAGAGGTATAGCGCGCGATCCTAGCCAGCGCATCATCAAGGCTAGTGGCTTGCTCATCCACGTAACTGGAGCGAAGCCGAAAATCGATGCTACTTTGTTGGCATTCAATGACAAGCGAAGAAGCGCCCGCAAAGGTCGCTGCGAGAGGCTGAGCACCGCCCATGCCGCCTAGACCCGAGGTCAAGATCCAGCGCCCGGCGAGGTCACCGCCGTAATGCTGGCGACCGGCTTCTACAAAGGTTTCATAGGTGCCTTGCACAATGCCCTGGCTTCCAATGTAGATCCACGAACCTGCGGTCATCTGGCCATACATCATTAGCCCCTTACGATCCAATTCATCGAAATGTTCCCAGGTCGCCCATTTCGGTACCAGATTGGAATTCGCGATCAGCACTCTCGGGGCGTCTTCGTGGGTGCGAAACACGCCGACCGGCTTGCCGGACTGAATTAACAAAGTTTGATCTGGCGCCAGCCTTTTCAAGCTTTCAAGAATTTCCTCAAAGCATTCCCAGTTACGCGCCGCCTTGCCAATGCCGCCATACACCACCAAGGCTTGTGGATTCTCGGCGACGTCTGGATCAAGATTGTTTTGAAGCATGCGATAGGCTGCTTCGATTAACCAGTTCTTGCAACTGAGTTGACTCCCTCTGGGAGATCGAACAACGCGCGGGAGGCTTGCCATGTCAATTCCATTCAAAATGCTTGCATTTTTAAATCTTACTTGTCTATACATGTGTAGTCAAGTAGAATTTAATGGCATCATCCACTCAAGCTTTTCCAGTAATATGAGGTATGCGAAACATCTCCCCCTCTGCTCCATCACCCGCCGCGCCCATGTCAGCCTACCAGGCCGTTAAGTCTTTTTTAATGACCGGACTCGCACAAGGCCGTTGGGTACCAGGCACCTTAATGCCCTCGGAGTCTGAGCTGGTGAAGCAGTTTGGCTTGAGCCGAATGACGGTCAACCGAGCCTTGCGTGAACTGCAAGCCGAGGGCATGGTCGAGCGCCTGCAAGGCGTAGGCACTTTCGCGGCGCAACTTTCTCGGGTAGCCTCTCAGCTCACGATTCGCGATATTCATGAAGAGATTGAAACCCGAGGCCATCGCCATCATGCCAAGGTCATTTTCGTGCGCGAGGAATCGGCCACACAAAAGATCGCCGAGCACATGGGGCTTGACGCGGGCTCGCCCGTCTATCATTCTGTGATCATTCATCACGATAATGGCGTGGCCATTCAATGTGAAGACCGTTTTGTGAACCCGGCCTGCGCGCCCGACTATCTCCAAGTCGATTTCACGAAAACCACTCCCACCGCTTACTTGTTGCAGGTCGCTCCCTTTTGGCAGGCGCAGTACACCATCGAAGCTTGCCAACCGAGCAAACAACAAGCCAATTGGCTGGGTATCGATCTTCACTCGCCCTGCCTTGTGATTGTTCGGCGAACCGTTGGTCGAGGCATTCCAATTACTTTGGGGAGGCTCGTTCACCCCGGGCATCTCTACCAAATTGAAGGCTCATTTGCACCATGAGTAACGTTCAACTGTCCAAGGCCATGTCGATGGGCGACGCACCGCTGAAAGTTGCGGCCCAAAAAGTACTATTCACCAATGCAAAACTCGTCTGTGTCACGCGAGGCGCGGGTTGGGCCATGATTGAGCAGGGCGCTATGCTGGTCGAGGACGGCAAGTTTATCGGTGTTGGCGAGCAGTTTCAGTTTGAGCCTACGGCTCACCCTAGCCTGGGATGTGTCGTCGTCGATTTAAAGGGCGCGGTCGTCACCCCTGGCTTGATTGATGCCCACACTCATTTGGTGTACGGTGGTAATCGCGCCGATGAATTTGAGTTGCGATTGCAAGGCGCAAGTTATGAAGAGCTTGCTCGGCGTGGTGCCGGCATTATGTCGACCGTGCGTGCCACGCGGTTAGCGAGTGATGAGACTCTTTTCGCAAGCACCTTAGATCGCGCTCAGGAACTCATGCGCTCGGGTGTGACTACGCTAGAAATCAAATCCGGTTACGGGCTGAGCGCTCAAGATGAGGAGCGCTGTCTACGCGTAGCACGGCGAGTGGGTGAGGCGCTACCCATCACTGTGAAAACTACCTACCTCGCCGCCCATGCCTTGCCTCCAGAATTCACGGGACAGCAAGAAGCCTATGTAGATGCGCTCTGTAGTTGGTTACCCGCCTTACAAGCCCAAGGCTTGGTGGACGCCGTAGATGCTTTTTGCGAGAACATTGCGTTTACACCCGCTCAGGTTCGAAAACTTTTCGCGACAGCTCGCTCGCTCGGCCTGCCAGTCAAACTTCATGCCGAACAACTGAGCGACCAGGGGGGCGCTCAACTAGCCGCCGAATTCAATGCGCTGTCTTGCGATCACCTGGAACACTTGAGCCCTGCGGGAATTAAGGCCATGGCTGAGAAGGGAGTCGTCGCAATATTGCTGCCCGGTGCTTTCTATTTTTTGCGTGAGACCAAACAACCTCCAGTGCAAGCGCTGCGCGAGGCCGGGGTCACCTTGGCCCTGGCCACCGATCACAACCCTGGCTCTTCACCTACCCTGTCGCCCACACTCATCATGAATATGGCCTGTACCTTTTTTCGGCTCACGCCGGAAGAGGCCTTGCGGGGTATGACGGTGAATGCGGCCAAGGCGCTGGGTTTACAGGACCGAGGACAACTTAAGGCGGGGCAGAAGGCCGATTTTGTGGTTTGGCCGAGAAGCATTCAACATCCCAATCAGCTCATGTACTCGTTCGGACAAGCGCCTCAAGGCCGAGTCTTTGTTGGGGGCCAGGAGTGCAACTCTAACAACAACGCGAACAAAAACTCAAGCAAAAACGCTGAGGCGCCGAGCTAATGAGCAGCACCAAGCATAAACATACCTTGCAGACACTTTGGGCGCCTTGGGCATGGACGAGAGTCTATGGCGCCGATCCACCG
Source organism: Betaproteobacteria bacterium (assembly GCA_043767985.1). GTDB lineage: Bacteria > Pseudomonadota > Gammaproteobacteria > Burkholderiales > Burkholderiaceae_E > JAPOKJ01. Next base: position 1,550 of record JAYVKZ010000489.1, on the reverse strand, counting down.
ACTTGGCAAGAAAATGTCCTACTCACCATTGATCAAGCCGGGCACTGGGAAACGATTACCCCGGGAATCTCGCAAGCGCCCAACAATGCACAGATTGCGCCCGGGCCCTTGCTGCCGAGCTTTGTAAACGCGCACAGCCATGCGTTTCAGCGCGCCTTTGCAGGTCAGACAGAACATCGAAGTGCGCAATCCGATGATTTCTGGTCCTGGCGACAATCGATGTACGGCCTGGCTAACCGTGTCAATCCTGAACAACTAGAAGCGATCGCTAGCCAGCTCTACATCGAACTACTCCAGGGCGGCTATACCCAGGTGTGCGAGTTTCACTACCTCAAGCATCAAACAGGTGGGGCGCCCTTCGAAGACCCTTTGGCCATGACCTGGGCGCTCGCTCGAGCCGCACACACAGCAGGCCTTGGCTTAACAGTGCTACCCGTGTTGTACGAGCGAGCTGGATTTTGCGAACCAGATCTGCGAGCGGATCAACAACGCTTCAAGCAATCTGCACTGGAAGTTTGGAAAGCCGCGATTGCGATCAACGAGAAGCGCCAGCCACTCTTGAATGCCGGGCTGGCCATTCATTCCATTCGTGCGGCGTCAAAAGAGTCCATTCACTCCTTGCTTGATCTGGCTACTGGTTTCGAGGGGCCCGTCCATATTCATGTCGCCGAGCAAAGTGCCGAGGTTAAAGACGCCCAAACCCATTACGGAGCGCGCCCCATTCAATGGTTAGCCCAACAAAACTTTCTGGATAAGCGTTGGCAATTGGTTCACGCTACTCATACAACGGCTGAGGAGACCAACTCTGCCGCAGCTTGCGGTGCGAGCATAGTCATTTGCCCCACAACCGAAGGCAATCTAGGCGATGGCCTGAGTGACCTCCCCCGTTGGCTCGGCGCCAAAGTAGGCCTCACCATCGGCTCAGACAGCCATGCAAGTCGCGACGCATTGGAGGAGTTGCGCTGGCTAGAATACGGGCAGCGCCTCCAATTGCAAAAACGAAACATCAGTGCCAACCCTGACACTGCCGCCGGATCGAGCGCGCAGCGTCTGCTCGGGCTACTCGCGGACAGTAGCGCCCAGGCCGCCGGCCTGCCCGCGTGGGGCTTAAGCGCGGGCGCAAGAGCCGACGCACTCGTGCTCAATATCGCGCAGCAATCCTTACTGGGTGTGCCGAAACAACACTGGTTGGATGCTCTAGTATTTTCAAGCCCCAGCCAACCATGGCAAGATGTGATGGTGGCAGGGCAATGGGTGATTCGAGGTGGCCTGCACCCTCAAGCAGCAAAGGTTGCTCGGCAGTTTGAACAGGCCATGCAGCAGTTACGGCAAATCACTCCCAACTGAGGTTGATCATCGATAAAGTCATCACAGAGACCTACGTTCTCACCCCCGGCACCAGCCAGTTGATCGTGAGCATGCCCCATGTGGGCACTCTGATTCCTGACGCTCTAAAAAAGCACTACGTCGCCCGCGCACTAGACGTTGAGGACACCGATTGGCATTTACCCCTGCTCTATGATTTCGCATCGGGGCTGGGCGCAACGATT
>JAYVKZ010000488.1:0-6110 GCA_043767985.1 Betaproteobacteria bacterium | reverse complement strand
CTTAAATTGCTCTTGTCAGCGTGATCACGTCGCTGGCTCCTTGAACCATCGATCATTGACCGCCATGAGTCACTTAATTGGCCGCGTAGATCGCCGAGGTGCTTTGCGAAGCCTTGGTGTCGGGGGCCTCTTGGGAGTGGGGCTACCTTCATTCGCTGCCACTTTTCGAGTTGCACTGGCAGGACCCAGTACAAAAGATAAGGCTCAGTCTAAAGGGGCTCCTACCCTTACTAACTTGAACGCTGATATTTCCCAAACCGCGACCTCTGAAGACGTTGCCATCGGGGCATGGATTTTGATCGCCCGCAGTGGCGCGGTCACGCTCTTGTGCAATCAGGCGGAAATGGGGCAGGGTGTGAGCACGGCCCTGGCCATACTGCTCGCCGAAGAACTCGAAGTCTCTCTCGACTCGGTGCGGGTACGAATCGCGCCTCCCGCGCTGCACTACCAGAACCCACGCTTTCATCGCCAACTCACTGGCGAATCCGCCTCGGTGCGTGGCATGTACACGCCCTTGCGCGAGGCAGGTGCCCAGGTGAGAGATCGTTTGCTGCGCGCGGCGGCTAAGCATTGGAGCCTGCCGGTTGCTGGGTTAAAGGCTGATAGGGGCATGATCACCTCCCCGGATCGACGTGAGATCAGCTACGGAGCCTTAGCGCAGGCCGCCTCGCAACTCAGTGCGCAATCGGTGTCCTTGAAAGCGCCCGCGGATTGGAAATTGATCGGTCGCAAGGTGGCGCGAATCGACGCGGCGGCGAAGGTCAACGGCACGGCTGTGTTTGGCATAGATGTGCACCTGCCGGGCCTCGTGTATGCCGCCATTCGAATGGGGCCAGTGCTCGGTTCCACGGTGAAGCGTGTCAATGACCGAGCTGCACGTGCCAGAAAAGGGGTGATCGACGTGATCTCAACCGGCGACGGGGTCGCCGTGGTCGCAAGCACTTGGTGGCTTGCCCACAAAGCCTGCGCACAGTTAAGCATTGAATGGGATGAGGGGCTGAGTGCTACCCAGTCTAGCGCGGGCGTCAGGAAACTTTTTGCTAGCGGCCTTCAAAAGGGCGTTGCCATCCAGGCTCAGGAGCCGACCGGCGATATTGCAAGAGCGTTTGCGAGTGCACATCGAGTGCAAGAGCTAAGCATCTGGTCGCACAGCCTTGCCCACGCGACCTTAGAACCGATGAACTTCACCGCTCATTGGGACGGCAAGAAAATGCGGCTGATTGGCCCCACTCAATATCCAGATAGCGCGCAGGCTGCCGTGGCCAAGGCACTGTCCTTGCCGATCAATGCGATTTTCGTGGAGAGCACGTACATTGGTTGTGGCTTCGGACGACGGGTTGAGACCGATGTGGAAGTACAGGCCGGCAAGATTTCTTACGCCTTGAAGCGACCCGTTAAATTACTGTGGAGCCGCGAGGATGACATGACGCACGGGTTTTACAGGCCTATGGCGGTGAACAAACTTCGGGTGGCCACAGACCGAGAGGGTTGGCCTATCGCACTGGATTGGATGATCTCCTCCCAGTCCATCAAGACCCGGATTTGGGATTCGGACCCACGGCGTCTGGACGGGACCATGGTCGAGTATTGCGATCCACCGTATCGTATCCCTAACACGCGATTTCGGGCGGTGCATACCGATGCACATTTTCGAGTAGGGTTTATGCGATCGGTCAGTCATGCCTTCAATGTGTTTGCCAATGAAAGCATGATCGATGAGCTGGCGTTTCAGGCGGGTCGGGATCCTTTGGACTACCGGCTTGCCCTAGTCGACCCTGGCTCGCGCTTTGAGAACGTGCTGTTGGCCGTCGCTGAGTTGTCAGCTTGGAGAAGCCCCCCACCGAAAGGGCAAAGTCGAGGCCTTGCGCTGATGTATGGCTATGGCAGTGTGCTCGCCATGGTGAGTGAGGTCTCGGTGATCGCCCACAAAGTTCGGGTGCACCGGGTGAGCTGCGCGGTGGATGTTGGACAAGTCGTGAATGCCGCAGGCATCGCCCCGCAGATTGAGTCTAGCGTGGTGTTTGGTTTGGGCGCGGCCTTGATGCAGGAAATTACCTTCGAGCGCGGACGCGTGCAGCAAAAGAATTTCGATACTTACCCCATACCGACAATGCGCGATATGCCTCAGGTTGATCTCGTGATGTTGCCTAGCCGACATCACCCCGGTGGGATTGGTGAGCCAGGAGCTGCGCTCATTCAGGCAGCTACTGCCAATGCAGTCTCGAGAGCCATCAAGCGCCGCGTCCGAGGTTTGCCGATGACGCCGGATCACTTACGAAGACTATCCGCTTGAGTGCTTGCTCTGACGTCTGCTAACCTTCGGGAATGACGAAGCTTAGCTTTCTCTTGCAAGTGCGATCTCTTGGGCTTTGGCTGCTTTTGGGGAGCCTTTGCTCAGCATGTAGTGGGGAGTCTCGTAACAATGCCGCAATTGATATTGCGGCTGTTGCTGCAACGACCACCAATAGTGCCTCGACCTCTGCGTCTTCCAGCGTTCCAGGCGCACCCCTAAGCGCTGTCAATTTCACGGTGAAGACCCTCAATAGCGGCCTCAATGGCCCTTGGGGACTCAGCTTTCTCTCCGACGGTCGAATGCTGGTGTCGCAAAAGCCTGGGCGCTTGCTTGTCTTGAAAGCTGATGGTTCCTTCGAACTGACGGTGAGTGGCTTGCCCGCGGTAGTCAATGCTGGTCAAGGTGGCCTTTTGGACGTATTGGCCGTGCAAGAAGGGGGCGATACCTGGGTATTCTTGAGCTACGCTGAGGCAGGTAAAGATAGCGAGGTGGGCCTGGCAGGCACTGCAATTGGACGCGGTAAATTGCAAGGCTCTGCGCTGACCGATTGGCAAGTGCTTTTAAGACAGCAGCCAAAAGTGGCGGGTGGCCTGCATTTTGGTTCTCGCTTTGTGCTCAATAAAGATGGCACCCTGTTCGTCGCCTTAGGTGAACGTGGCCAAGACAGCATGACCAACCCCGGTAAGGATCATTCACAGAATCTTGCCAAGACGATAGGCAAGGTGCTGCGGATGCGGCTTGACGGTAGTGCCGCTAGCGACAACCCGGTATGGCCAGCGGGCGCGGCGCCACATCTCTATAGCATCGGGCATCGCAACCCACAAGGCGCAGCGCTTCATCCTGATACGGGTGAGCTTTGGCTGGTGGAACATGGGCCGCAAGGTGGCGATGAGCTTAACCGTGTGGTGCCAGGAGGTAACTATGGTTGGCCCCTGCGTAGTTACGGCTGCCCCTATGGTTCGCCTGTAGGCGAGGCCTGTCGAATCGGAGGTGGTACCCACGCTCCGGACTTCATCGAGCCGGTCGCGACTTGGGTGCCTACCTCCACCGCACCGGCAGGTTTGATGTTTTATACCGGTGACAAGTTTCCTGAATGGAAAGGTCAGGCCTTCATTGGGGCCCTGGCTGGGCAGGCCTTGTGGCGAGTCAAGTTAAGCGAAGGCCGCGAGGTCGCACGCGTAAGAATGTTGGACACCTTAGGCGAACGGATTCGAGATGTGCGTCAAGGTCCTGACGGTTGGATCTATTTACTCACAGATAGTGGAAAGCTTTTGCGTATTGAGCGTTGATACCGTGTAACTTCGCACAACAAGAAGCCACTGAATCCATTGAAGCGAGTCATGATTGACGAAAACCGAATCCCGGTACTGATCGGCTGCGGCCAGATCACCCAACGCGAAGCAGATCCTCGCCTGGCACGATCACCGATAGACCTAATCGCGCAAGCGTGTCGCTTGGCCGCCCAAGATGCAGGTCCGGGTGCGAAGCTGCTTGAGGCCATTGACACAGTCGTGTCTATTCGCTCTTTCTCTGACACGAGTTGGCGCTTTGCTTGTCCGTTCGGGGAGTACAAAAATCCACCTAAATCACTGGCGGCTCGCATTGGTGCGCAGGCCGCCAAGCGGCTGATCTACACCCACCCAGGCGGCAACATGCCGCAGTGGTCGGTGAATCGCCTCTGTGAAATGGTCACGCGCGGCGAGGTGGGGATGGCACTGGTCGCGGGAGGTGAAGCTCTGGCGACACAAAAGGCCGCTCAGCGCGTAAAACTACAGCTTGATTGGAGCGAAGATCCTGGTGGTAGCTATGAGCAATGGGGTGTGCCTAAGCGTGGTTGGTCAGAGGTAGAAGATGTTCATGGCGCCCGAGGCGCGATCTATTTTTATCCAATGTTCGAGAACGCGATCCGTGCACAGCTCGGGCGCACCCACGGGCAGCATCAGCGCGAAGTGGGTCGCTTACTCGCGCATTTCGCTCACGTGGCTCAGAACAATCCGCTGGCTGATCGACGTGATGGCTTTGATGCTGAGACCATTGCGCAAGTGGGCCCCAGCAACCCCTACATCGGCTTTCCCTACACTCGCCTAATGAACGCTAACGCCTTTATCGATCAAGCGGCTGCGCTGATCGTGACCAGTGTCGCTGAGGCCAAGCGGCTTGGCGTGCCGCGCAGCCAATGGGTGTTCTTGCACGGCTGCGCCGATGCGCACGATCACTGGTATGTCAGCCAGCGTCGCGACTTTCATTCCTCGCCGGCCATGCGTACGGTGTTTGAGAACACTTTCGAGATGGCTGGCACCACGCTCGACAAGATCGGTGCGATTGATCTGTACAGTTGTTTTTCCTCCGCCGTGGAAGTGGCTTGCCAGGAGATGGGCCTGAGTCAAACCGACCCACGTGGCCTCACGATTACCGGTGGCCTGCCTTACTTTGGCGGGCCCGGAAACAATTACGTGACGCACTCGATTGCGCAGATGATGCAAACCGTTCGTGCGCAACCTGGCATGCAAGGCTTGGTGACTGCCAATGGCAATTATTTGACCAAACATTCTGCGGGTGTCTATTCGACCGAGCAAGCCATGCGCGCCTTTGCGCCGGTTGATCCTAAAAGCTATCAGGCGAAACTCGATCAAGTGCCACAGCCACGCTTTACCGATTTGGCCGAAGGCTCGGCGACGGTGGAGACTTATACCGTGATGCATGATCGCGAGGGGCCAAGTAGCGCGATTATTTTCGCCCGGTTGGATGATGGCACACGATTTATTGCCAACACCGAGGCCGACCCGCAATTGTGGGCGGAGATGGAACGGGTGGATTTTATGGGGCGGACGGGGGTGGTGCGCAATGATGGTGAGCGGAATTATTTCTCGCCACGTTAATCGTGAGGTTCCATTTTTCTGACGTCGGAAAAATGGTCTCTGAAAAACCCCCTTCGTATTCGTCCAAGCGGCTTAGGCTACAACGCCGAGTCGTGCAATGCTTTTTCAAACAGGCCGATTTATAGTTGCTGATCAAACTTGCACCAAGATAATTGGCTCTTGTTTTATGGTAACTTATAAGGTACTATTGAATGACGTTGACTCTGAGAGAGTACTTGCGAAGCGATGGCACGAGCCCCTACAAAGCATGGTTTGACGCACTTGATCCTCAAGCTGCCGCAAAAGTTACGACGGCCAAACTTCGGTTGGAGCTCGGCAATACATCCCGAGTCAAATGGTTCGATGGAATAGGGGAGTTCGTAATCGATTGGGGCCCAGGATATAGGATTTACTTGGCGAAGGATGGTGAGAGTGTTGTCATCCTGTTTGGCGGTGGAACGAAACGTGGGCAGCAACGCGATATTGATCAGGCCAAGGAGTTTTTTGATGAATTTAAATTGCGTAAAAAGGCTGAGAAGCTGGCCGCAAAGGTAAATCTGAACAGAGAATAAATATGGTATTAACCAGAGACTTTAAATTGACCGTGGTCGAACGCGTGGTGCGTGATCCGGCCTTTGCGAATGCGCTACTCGATGAAGCCGCAACTTTGTTCTTGAATGGCGAGGTAGAGACCGCACGCCTTATATTGAGGGACTTAGTGAATGCGACTCTCGGTTTTGAACAACTCTCCAAAGTCACTTTCAAGCCAAGCAAGAGTCTACTGCGAATGCTTTCACCTAGTGGTAATCCCACCATGGACAATTTAGCGGCGATTTTTGGAGCCTTACGTGATCGTCTAGGGGTGGCCCTTGAGGTACGAGTTGTAGAACGCGTTTAAATAAATGGCAATCATCGACCTCAATCTCAAAACTTCCCATATTTGAGGTAAGCCGCAACCG
>JAYVKZ010000487.1:0-3887 GCA_043767985.1 Betaproteobacteria bacterium | reverse complement strand
GCTTATAGTTATCCACAGCCGACCCCTAAAACGGGCGGCCCTAGCCCCTGGTCAAATTTGGATGAGCACAGGTGGTCAATATTCGATGAGCGCCAACAGCGAGGAAATCAGTATCGAGTTTCAATCAGTCACGCAGTGCGTGGCCAATTGGAAACGCTTTTTTTGAAAAGTCAACGAGTGAGTCTCTGAACGGTAAACTTTCAAATTGTTAGTGCGTCCACTAACCATCAAGCCTAGTCCGGAAGTGTCATTCAAGAAAGGAGGAATCAGGCCGCTTGATCCGGCTTTTCCCGGTCCCTTTCCGTCTCATCACTGATAGCCAACACTTCAAAAAGTGGCAATGGATTCGCGCAAGGGTCACCAAGGCGAGTGACGATCATCGTGTAGAAAGCTATAGAATTTCCGTAGATACGATTGAAACACAAGGCCCGCCACTAGATACCAAAGATGGCTGGGCGGAGCGTAAACAAGCGATCAGCTCTGTTGAGGTCTTTGACGATTTTGAGGCACTTGAACATGCTCGGCAGTCTCGCGGCATTACATTGGGATTACTTCGTCCTACGCGCTTGGCAAGCCTCCAAATTTCTAAGGCCAAGGCAACTGAATGGACCGCCGACGAGATTGCCAAGCTAATGCAGGCCCAAAACCAAGGCTCGCTTTTTGACGAACTGACCGAGCAACGATTCTTAAAGACTCTCAAAAAATTGCCCGTTGATTTTCACTACCACTACGAACGCGGTGATCACCAACCAGTGCGATCTTACAAACATAAGCTTGCCGACTGGGAGGCCGGAGCGCTTTACTGGAATATTTGTAGGCAACAGGGCTGGGAGGCAAAATTTCAGCAAAAGTACTTTACTGAGTTCACCGGAAAGGATCTACTATTTCTAATGGGAACGATCCATCGCTTCCCAGATCAATGGCTGATCGTTAGTGTGATTTATCCGCCAAAGCCTTCACCTGCGACCCTCGATCAAGGTATGCTGTCTTAACCAACAAATGTTTCACCTTCGGCCCACCCGCCTCATTCGCGGCCCGGGCCACAAAAGTTCGATGGCAAGTGTCGTAATCCGCCTCAATGCAAATCAAACAAGCGGCCTGTGCTTTGGCCAATTTTGCAAGGGCCCTCACAGGTTCGTTCTGCGTCTTCAGATAGCTTAAAAAGCTTCGGGTGTAGCGAGCCCAATCTTTATCGTCGCGATAACGATTACGGATGTCTTTCGGGCAACCTAATGCGGGCTCATGCTTGTACGCGATTCCTGCAACCTTTAGGCGTTCGCTTAGGGCCGTTTTGGAGAATCCTTTTTTGCGCGACAGGGGTAACTCGCGCACGTCGACAATCGTATGCACGCCTACTTTTTGCAGGCGTGCAATGAAGGCTTCTATGTCTAGGCCTTCGTAGCCGAAGGTGTAAAGGTGGGCTGGGGTCACGAAAAGTTTCTAAGCTGTCTTTTTTAAAGACGGAGTTTAACTCGTCCAAACCTGCCGATCGTCTCCCCTGGCGAATCCCATTGGGACGAACATGCCAACATGACAGCTTCCGGCACGCACTCGTTCACCAGGCGGATCGCTTCAGGGAAAAGATCGCGCTCATAGTCATGGCCTAGCTGCTTGCCCGCCTTCGAAAAGGGTGGGCAGGGCACACCACCGGCAAGTAAGGCAATGCCCTTCCAGGGGTCGGCCGAGTAATGGTGTAAGTCGCCCTCTACCACGTTCCAGTTCGGCCGATTTATACGAAGTGTTTGGCAGGCGGGCACCTCAATTTCAAGCAGGCTCGCATGGTCAAAGCCTGCTTGTTCAACGCCTAAGGCTTGGCCACCCGCACCTAAGGCGTCGCGCAAGCCTGAGCCCTTGTAGACCAGCTTGTAACGAAAGGCCGAGCTAGCGGCTTAAGCCGCTAGCTTAATTGCACTAACTTCAATCAGCACATACGCTTGATGATCGCATCGACTGCCGCCAACGGCACGGCGCCACTCGACCCAAACAAATTCAGTTACAAAACATACAATATTTTGTATAATCAACCGTCTCATGGCCTCAACCCAGTTATTTTCCGAGGATCTTCATTGGACGATCTACGTTCATTTCCCGTTCTCGCGCGCAGGGAGGCTGGCTTTCAAATCGATCAGGTGCAAAGAGGTGGCGATCCTGATGATTGGAAGCCTATGTAGATCGTGGGCGCAGGCGTTAAAGAGATTCGAATTCGAGACGATGCAGGAGCATTTCGAGTGCTCTATGTCGCGAAGCTAAAGGAAGCAATTTACGTGCTGCATTGTTTCTATAAGAAAACGGAAAAGACCAACGTGAAAGATATCGATATGGCCTCGAAGCGTTATCAAGCCTTACTACAAGAATTAACGCCATGAGCAAAGAGTCCTTCGCCAGCGTTTGGGACGCGCTTGAGGACAGGCCTGAAGCCGCCGAAAACATGAAGTGCCGCTCCAAGTTGATGTTCGCACTCAAAGAACACATCAAGGCGGCGGGCCTGAGCCAGGCCGAGGCGGCATTAGCTTTGGGAGTCACCCAGCCCCGTATCTCGGATCTCGTGCGTGGAAAGATTAACCTTTTTGGGTTGGATGCTTTGGTGACTATGGCCGTGGCGGCGGGCTTACGAGTTGAGATAAATGTGGTTGTCGCGCGTTGACCGTCAGCATTCATACGATTGCTGTGCCTGATAGACAATGTTTATAACGGATCATCATGCTCTTTGGCGAAGGCCACTTCACCTCGGGTAATCAAGAACGGCGTCTCTTTTCCGAACGCGGTGGTCTTCACTTCGATAACGCGCTCTTTCCCGGTGGCTTCGAAGGGCAAAAGCATGAGAGGTAGCTTAGCTCGCTTCGATGAGTCGCGAGACTTCACCCTTGCACTCTGCACATCGGCCCAATAAAACTAGGTCTCCCACTCGAAGCGAGCCACAAAAGTTGGTGATGGTGAATTCTTTTCGGCATTCGCCGCACCAGACATTCGAAAGCAAGCGTTTCCGGGCCTCCGCTGGAATCGCTTCCCAACGCTTCCGAGCCGTTGCGGTGAAAGAGGGGAAAGCTTCAGTGCTCATCGGTTAATTTACCTCGCCTTTTCGTCTAGGTTAGATCAAGTTGCATAGCCCTTCAGTTTAATTTCTATTGCCAATATTCCAACCTACATTCCCAACACCGGCGATGAGATCGTCACGACAGCGCTAAGGTACTGAAAGGTTTTCGCGGAGCCGGAGTATAGGAGGTGGTTGAGCAGGGCATTTGCGGCACGTATCGCGCGGTTTAAACAGTTGCTGAAACTCTAGCAAAGGAATTGCGCAATGACCAAGAAAAAGACTTCTGGCTTCACGAAGAGGACAGATTTCACCGAAGGCTCCGGCAAGGTCTTTGCCGATCTCGAATTGCCGCAAGCCAATAAACTCAAGATCAAGTCAGGCCTGGTGATTGAGATTACCCGGGCAATCCGCAAGCTAGGCCTTACCCAAATCGATGCGGCTGCCCGCATGGGAATCGCTCAGGCAAAGGTCTCTGGCATGATGCGCGGCGACTTCGCCAACCTCTCCGAGCGCAAGCTCATGGGCTGCCTTACTCGTCTAGGTTACGACATTGAAATTCGAGTAAAAGCTGGCAAGCAAGATTGTGGGCAATTGAGCTTGGCGGTGAGGTGATCTGCCTTATGTGTGTGACGATCAATCTTTTTGGGTTGGATGCTTTGGTGAATATGGCGCTGGGGCGGAGTTGCGAGTGGAGATGGAGCTGTTGTCGGCCAGGTTTTAGGCTAATCGGGCTAGAACTTTGAGATGATTGAACTCGCGAAAAAAACATCCTAAAGTTAGAAAGTTTTAAATACCGAATAGGCCGACCACAAATCGAAGCCCAGCGGCAGCAAAATTTCGTAGCTGAGAATTT
>JAYVKZ010000486.1:0-3352 GCA_043767985.1 Betaproteobacteria bacterium | reverse complement strand
ACGCCTTTTTGCGCCTTGACCGCCTTATCGGACTTGGTCAAGACCTTCATGCCATTGCTCACGGGGGTGGCACAGGCCGGCATTGGCTTAGGAGCCTTCTCAATATCCACCCGGCACATGCGGCAGTTGGCGGCAATGGAGAGCTTCTTGTGATAACAGAAGTGCGGAACATAAATGTCCAAGGCATTGGCGGCATGCATCACCACGCTGCCCTCGGGCACACTCACCTTCCTACCGTCGATTTCTAGTTCAATCATCTGCTTGGATCGCGCTTTTAGTAGTAGGACGGAACCATGCAGCGCTTATGCTCCACATGATAGGCAAACTCGTCCCAGTAGTGCTTGAGAAAAGCTTTCACTGGCATCGCGGCAGCATCGCCCAGGGCGCAAATGGTGCGGCCTTGAATGTTGTCGGAAACGCGATTGAGCTGATCCAGGTCGGACATTTTTCCCTCGCCATGCTCAATCCGATGAACCATGCGATACAACCAGCCCGTTCCTTCACGACAAGGCGTGCATTGGCCGCAACTTTCTTCAAAATAAAAATAAGACAAACGCTCTAGCGACTTGACCGCGCAGCGGGTCTCGTCCATGACGATCACCGCGCCTGAGCCGAGCATCGAACCCGCTTTAGCGATGGAGTCATAGTCCATATCGGTTTGCATCATGATGTCGGCGGGTAGCACGGGCATCGACGAGCCGCCCGGAATCACCATCTTCAATTTCTTGCCGTCGCGCATGCCACCAGCCAACTCCAAAAGCTTGGCGAAAGGCGTGCCCAGGGGAATCTCATAGTTGCCCGGACGCTCAATGTCACCCGAGATTGAAAAGATCTTGGTACCGCCATTATTAGGCTTGCCTGTTTCTAAAAACTTGGCGCCACCATGACGAATGATCCACGGCACCGCCGCAAAAGTCTCCGTGTTATTGATCGTCGTTGGCTTTCCATACAAACCAAAGCTGGCCGGAAACGGTGGCTTAAAGCGAGGTTGGCCTTTTTTTCCTTCGAGCGATTCCAACAAAGCGGTTTCTTCACCGCAGATATAGGCACCATACCCGTGAAAGGCATGCAGCTGGAAGGAAAAATCAGAGCCCAGAATATTGTTCCCCAAGAAGCCCGCAGCGCGCGCCTCTTCTAGAGCCTCTTCAAAGCGCGTATAGGTATCCCAGACCTCGCCGTGAATGTAGTTGTAACCCACCGTAATACCCATCGCATAGGCGGCAATGATCATGCCCTCAATGACAATATGCGGGTTGTAGCGAAGGATGTCGCGGTCCTTAAACGTACCAGGCTCGCCTTCGTCGGAATTACAGACAAGGTACTTTTGACCGGGGAAGGCGCGCGGCATGAAGCTCCACTTCAAGCCAGTCGGAAAACCAGCACCACCACGGCCACGCAAAGCCGAGGATTTCACTTCAGCGATCACTTGCTCAGGGGTAAGCTTCTCGCTGATGATTTTACGCAAGGCCGAATAGCCCTCACGGGCCTCATAAGCTTTGATCGTCCAGCCTTCGGCCGAGGTCAATCCAGCATAAATTTGAGGCTGGATATGACGGTCATGGAAACACGTTTCCATGTGAGGCGCACGAATAGCCGGTACGACTTTGGGAGTGCCCATTAAGGAATCACTTGCACCCATCACTTGCCCCCTGCTTGCTTTAAATCAGCCAGCAGCGCATCAAGCTTCGCTTGATCCATAAAGCTGCACATTTGCTTGTTGTTGACCAGCATGACCGGAGCATCACCACAGGCGCCCAGGCATTCGCTTTCTTTCAAGGTGAAAAGGCCGTCAGCCGTGGTTTCGTTATAGTCCACGCCCAACTTGGCCTTGAGATATTCACCAGCCTTGGTGCCGTCGCGCAACGCGCAAGGCAGGCAAGTACAAACCGCGAGCTTGAATTTGCCCATCGGTTTGTTGTTGTACATGTTGTAAAAGGTGGCCACTTCCGCAACCGCAATCGAGGTCATGCCCACGTAAGCGGCGACATCATCAATTACCTCTGGGCTCAGCCACTTGGTTTCGTCCTGAGCGATGGCCAGAGCGGCCATGATGGCAGACTGACGTTGGTCGGCGGGATATTTGGCTAACTCATTATCGATCAAACGATAGGCCGCTGGCGAGAGCAAACCAGACTTCATTACCGCGCTCATCGATCTATCTCCCCGAACACAATATCTTGCGTGCCAATAATCGTTACGACGTCGGCAATCATGTGACCGCGCGACATTTCATCCAAGCCCTGAAGATGCGGGAAGCCCGGCGCACGAATTTTTAAGCGATAAGGCTTGTTAGCACCATCGGACAAAATATAAATACCGAACTCACCTTTGGGATGCTCCACTGCGGCATAGGCTTCGCTGGCAGGCACATGAAAGCCTTCCGTGAAGAGCTTGAAATGATGAATCAGCTCTTCCATATTGGTTTTCATGTCCGTGCGCTTGGGAGGCGCCACTTTCAGATTGGACGTCATCACCGGACCCGGATTCACGCGTAGCCAGTCGACACATTGCTTGATGATGCGGTTGGACTGGCGCATTTCTTCGACACGCACCAGATACCGGTCGTAGCAATCTCCGTTCTTACCCACAGGGATATCGAAGTCCATCAGGTCATACACTTCATAGGGTTGCTGCTTACGCAAGTCCCACTCGATACCCGAACCGCGAACCATGGCGCCAGAAAAGCCCATGGCCATGGCACGCTCAGGCGTGACCACGCCAACACCTACTAAGCGTTGCTTCCAAATACGGTTGTCGGTGAGGAGAGTTTCATACTCATCGATGTAGGCGGGGAAACGCTTGGTGAAATCATCCACAAAATCGAGCAAGGACCCTTCGCGGTTCTTATTCATCTCTTTGATGGCGGCCGCGTTACGCAGCCTATTCACTTTGTACTGAGGCATTTCCTCAGGCAGGTCACGGTACACACCACCGGGACGATAGTAGGCAGCATGCATCCGGGCGCCAGAGACGGCCTCGTAGCAATCCATTAAATCTTCACGCTCGCGAAAGGCGTACAAGAAGACTGTCATGGCACCTACGTCGAGCGCGTGCGCACCTAGCCACAGCAAGTGGTTGAGCACGCGAGTGATCTCGTCGAACATCACGCGGATATATTGGGCACGCAGAGGCACATCCACGCCCAGCATTTTCTCAATCGCCATGACATAGGCATGCTCATTACACATCATCGACACATAGTCGAGTCGGTCCATGTAGGGCAAGCTTTGCAGGTAGGTGCGAGTTTCGGCGAGCTTTTCGGTGGCGCGGTGAAGCAAACCAATATGCGGGTCGGCACGCTGCACGACTTCGCCATCGAGCTCAAGAACTAAGCGTAAGACGCCATGAGCTG
>JAYVKZ010000485.1:0-4373 GCA_043767985.1 Betaproteobacteria bacterium | reverse complement strand
GTAGCTCGCGCATGCTTGCAGAAGCGGCCTTGTGCGCTCATCGAACAGGTATTCACCCTAGGGACTCCCCACCGCGGGAGTTTGTCAGCACTGGTGCTACCCTTCACCAATCTCATTCAAATGCGTCCCAGTAGCGCTTGGCTCAAACATCTGGCTGGTGTTGAAGCAAGGTACGCAGGTCGACCCGTGCCAACGACTTCGATCTACAGTCGGCATGACAACCTTGTGATTCCGTTTAAGAATGGCTTCTTGGAAGGCTCGGTGGCCGTTGAATCGGCCGACGTCGGACATTTGAGTCTTTTGTTTGATACTAAGATTTGTCGAGACATAGCTCAACGTATCGGATAGGTCGGCATACGCTTGGTGGATCGGCACACTGGTCGGGCGTATTCCAGGCTCGGCTAACTCATTCATTGTGCTTAAGCTTCTACTGTACTTACTTTCCTTTACTCTCCTGCCGAGCTTTCAACCCGCGGATCATGCGCCGCATATTGCGCAAAGGCGACACCGGCCAAAGCCAACATCGCCCCACCAATCTTTATCGAGGTAAAAACCTCGCCGCCGCTCAGCCAGGAAACGAAGCCCGCGACCGGCGCCATTAGGTAGCTAAGTGGCGCGCTTCGTGCCACTCCACGCACCTGATTCACCCAGCCCCAGACCACCCACCCCAAGAAGGCGGAGATGATCACGCCATAGCCCAAACTCAGCCAGGCACTGATCGAAACTTCACTCCAAGCCCCTTGCCAACCGCCGCCTAAAGTTGCAAGAAGAACAATTGGCGGGCAACTGAGCAACGTGGTGTAAGCCATGGTGGGCACATTACCTAGCCTCTCAATCAAGGGTCGAATCGATACGGTGTAATAGGCAAAGCATGAGGCGGCCACGAGCAGCAAAAGATCGCCTGCGCTGGCGCTCCAACGCCCGATCAAAAGCTTCTCGGACATAAAGAGCAAGATACCTGCAAACGCCACTAGGACTCCCATCATCGGTGCTCGCTGCAGTTTTTCGCCGACCATGAAGCGCAACAGTAATAGGGTAAAGATCGGCCCGCAGGCAACCATCAGCGAGCTTGAAAACGGTGTCGATAGGTTCATGCCGTGAGTCACCAAACCAACGTGCACCAGATGCCCGATAAAACCAAGCTTAAAGAGTGTGAAGACATCGGCTCGACTCAGGCTCGGCCAGGCGCGACCGAAGACGATCAGTAACAGGGCGACGGAACATATAGGCATGAGCACACCGTAGCGCAGCAAGAGCACGCCATTTGGTGCGATGGAATTGAACACGTACTTTTGCAGCGGAAAATTACAACCCCAAATAACAATCAGGCCGAGTGCCACGAACAAGGAATAAGGCGCGAGCCGAACACCTAGGGAGGGCGCGAGGTCCGTCTTGTCGAGGGTCGACAAAGGCGGCGAAGTTGGGGGGAGTGACATCTCAAAGTTATAGCACCAAAGTTTTACAAGCGCGCGACGAGTGTCATTTGGGCGTTTCGAAAAGCCTGTCTGGCCTCGTAGTAAGATGGTTGATGACTTCCGAAACCATGAGCGAACACTTCGACTACGTAATCATTGGCGCGGGCGCCGCCGGTGCGATTCTCGCCAATCGTTTAAGCGAGGACGGGATCACCACCGTGTGCCTTCTGGAGGCGGGCCCGAAGGATTCGCATCCTCTGCTTCATATTCCCGCCGGTTACATCAAATCCGTCTTCAATCCCAAGTTGTCCTGGCAGTTTGGCTCGGAGCCTCATCCGATCACCTCGAATCGTCGCATTCCCCTGCCTCAGGGCCGTACCCTGGGTGGCTCGACCTCCATCAATGGGCTGGTTTACAACCGTGGGCAGCGCGAAGATTTTGATGGCTGGGCGGCCCTAGGCTGTCGTGGCTGGGGTTATGAGGATGTGCTGCCCTACTTCAAACGCAATGAACAGCGGCTCGCCAAGGGCGATCCGCACCTACGTGGCTTTGATGGGCCGGTACCGGTCAGCGACATCGAATGGATTCACCCGATTTGCGAAGCGTTTATGACCGGTGCAGGGAGCCTTGGACTGCCTCGTAATCCGGACTACAACGCTGCTTCACAATTTGGCGTAGGGTATTTTCAGCGCACCATTGCCGGACGCTGGCGCATGAGTAGCGCACGTACCTATCTAAAACCCATTAGGCAGCGCGCTAATCTTGAGGTTCGAACCGAATCACAGGCGACGCAGATCATGTTCGAGGGCAAGCGTGCTGTCGGGGTGCGATACGCCAAAGCATCCACACCGTCCCTATCGCGGCAGGTGCTAGCAAGACGCGAAGTCATCGTGTGTAGTGGCGCGCTTAACACGCCAAAACTATTGCAGCTATCTGGGGTCGGCCCCGCTGAGCTTCTTCAATCCAAGGGCATCCCGGTCATCCATCATTTAGCGGGTGTTGGTGAGAACTTAAGCGATCACTTCTCGATTCGTATGGCCATGCGGGTCAAGAACAGTCTCACGATCAATGAGCTGTCGCGAGGCCCAAGGCTGATCGCCCAAATAGCCCAATGGATGTTGGGCCGACCGAGCATTCTCACACTCAGCCCCTCGCTGGTGCACTGGTTTGCCCACTCTCAGTCGGGGCTCTCTCGCCCTGACCTGCAAGGCGTATTCTCACCGGCCAGCTATCGCGAGGGCTATGTAGGAAGGCTAGACAACTATCCCGGGATGACTTGCGGCGTATGGGCGCATCGGCCCCATAGCCGAGGCCATGTGCGTCTAGCCTCTAACGACCCCTTCGCCGATCCACTGATTCAACCGAACTATCTCAGTGATGAGCGTGACCAGGCGACCTTGGTCGCAGGTATGAAGCTCGCCCGAAAACTCTTGAACACTCCGTCGCTTGCTCACTATGCCGTGGCAGAAACCTTACCGGGGGTCTCCATTGAAAAGGACGATGAGTTGCTTGATTTTGCGACGCGCTACGGGGTGTCGTCTTATCATGTGAATGGCACGGCCCGCATGGGCTTGAGTAGCGACCCTTTCGCTGTGGTCGATGATCAACTGAAGGTTCACGGACTCTCGGCGCTGAGGGTGGTCGATGCATCGGTGATGCCGACGATTCCCTCGGCCAATACATGTGCCGCGACCATGATGATTGCGGAGAAGGCAGTCGATTTCATTAAGTCCGATAAGCGCGAGACGGGACGATGAACTTAGCGCTTAGTAGCGTGAAAAGTACTCTCGACATTGAAACTGCACTGGATCTTCGGCTGCCTTGAAGCGAGTCCATTCGCTATTCGCGATTTGACAATAGTACTCAATAAAGTCGCGTCCAAATGCCTTCCCAAAGGCTTCGTTGGTCTGCAGAGCTTGAGAAGCCTCCTCCAAAGTATTCGGGAGGGTATCCATAGCGCTCACAGAGGATGTGGCCGAAGGTGGTGGTGCAACTAACTTTCGATTGACGCCGTCCAGCCCCGCATACACCTGACTGGCCATATAGAGGTAGGGATTCGCCATCGGCTCGCCAAGCCGGTTCTCGATACGCGTCGCAGAATCTCCCGGCCCACCGATGACCCGTAGCATGGCAGCACGGCTGTCATAACCCCATGAGGCGGTTTGTGGCGCGAGTGCGTTTGGTCTGAAGCGCTCATAGCCGTTGATGGTCGGAACGGCCATTGCCGTCATGGCCTTGGCATTGGCTAGGAGTCCGGCTAAATACTGCCCGCCCACTTCAGAGAGATAGGCCTGTGAGGATCCGCTGTTCACTGCTAATAGGTTTTTCTCAGGAGGCACAAATAAATTCGCCCCGTCGCCGTCCACGAGCGACTGATGCAAATGCCAACCGCTTGACATAATGTTCGGGAACGGCGGTCGACAGACAAAGCTTGCGTAGTAACCTTCACGACGCAAGGCCTGGCGCACCAAGTTTCGAAACAGCACCATGTTGTCGGCGGCGACAAGCGCGTCACTCACATCAAACACCACTTCAAGCTGGCTCGGCCCAAATTCAATTTCTAGCGATTGCAAGGGCAGGCCCAAGCTCAACACAGTGCGCTCGATGATCGCCATGGGGATTTCGCACATTGTCATGTACTCGTCGCCAATTAGGCGATAGCCAGGGTGCAACATTTCCAGCTCTGGGGCTAGCCCCGGCCAGTCCGCCAAGTTTGGGTCGAACTGAGGGGAGACATTCTTGATCTTGTAAACATGAAATTCGACTTCAAGGCCGCAGCGCATCGTCCAGCCTCGATCCGTTAAAGTCGATAAGGCTTTACGCAACATTCTGCGGGTGTCCCAAGCCACGGGCGTGCCATCCGGAAACCAGGTTTCACAGCGCACCATGCCGGTGGTGCTGTCCCAGGGCAAACTCAAGAGGCTTTTGGGGTCGGCGCGAAGCACCACATTACTGGCC
>JAYVKZ010000484.1:0-9687 GCA_043767985.1 Betaproteobacteria bacterium | reverse complement strand
TTTGCGTGCAGCTCGCCTAGCCTTGCTGGCTGCAACTCAACAAGTCCTGCGTAACGGCTTGGGCTTGATTGGCGTCAGCGCTCCGGAAAAAATGTGATTAAGGATGGGCCATGGCTAAGTTAAAGAATCTGAACCTAGTGAATGACACGGTGTTGAGTCGACCTACAAGGTTTCAGCATACCGATCAGGCGACCCGCACGGCTCAGGCCGGAGGCACGATCCTTGGCTTTTTGGGCGGCTTGGTGGTTGGTTTGATCGTTGCTGTCGTTGTGGCAATTTTCATTACTAGAGCGCCCGTCCCCTTCGTTAACAAAGCCGCGAACAAAAGTTCTGATCGCGTGATTGAGCCGAAGGCAGGGGTTCCGGTGCCCGATCCGAACCAAAGTCTAAATTCCAAATCAAAGCCTGCGCAAAGCGCCGACAAGGCCGGCGCAGATAAGCCTAGCGAGAGCTCGACGAAACCTGCGGATGCAGGACGTTCAGTCTTAGGTAATGTCTTTAACAATGGTCAGCAGGCGGGCCAAGCGAGCCCGCCGCCCACAGCGCCCAGCGTCGTGCCGCCCGCTAGCCCGTCCGTGCCGGGCGCGGCACCACCGAAACCAGCAACCCCAGCACCTGGCGCGCCAGTCACAGCTAGCGCACCCGTCGCAGGCACCCCTGACAACCCTGAAGACAAGACCACTTATATTATTCAAGCGGGCGCCTTCCGCGTGCAGGAAGATGCTGAAGCCATGAAGGCCAAGCTTGCTCTGGCGGGCTACGAAGCCCGGATTTTGACCGCGGACGTCAGCGGACAACCGCTTTATCGAGTGCGTTTAACGCCCTACAAAGTGCTTGAGGACGTCAACAAGGCCAAATCTAAACTCGCCGAGAATGGTATCGAATCCACAGTCATTCGGATGAAGTAGACGCTTAAGCGGCCGTCGCTCAAGTAAACCGCCCTACCTCGTCAGCCGTTTCATCAAGCGAAGATGCATTTTTTGAGTTCGTAATTAAGGATATTTGATGAGCCACTCACTGACTCGCCGTAAATTCAGTAAATTGTCCCTGGCCCTTGGCTCAGTCTTGCTCGGCTCCGAACTCGGTTTTGGGGTGAGCGTCTCTGTGGCTCATGCCCAAGCGCCAAAGGGCCCTGAATTCAAAACAATTAAGCCAGAGCAAACCCCAGACGTTGAAAAGGGCAAGATTGAGGTCATCGAGTTTTTCTGGTTTGGTTGCCCTCACTGTAGTGGCCTAGAGCCCAGCGTGCGCGAATGGAAAAAGAATCTAGCGCCAGACGTCGTGTTCAAACGCGTACATGTCCCTTTCCGGGAAGAGAAGCATCAGCAGCTGTATTACACACTGGAGTCCATGGGCAAGGCCGAGACCATGATCGACAAGGTGTTCTACGCGATGCATGTTGAGCAAAACCCCCTCGACAACGCCAAGAAAATGGTGGAATGGGCGACAAAGCAAGGCTTGGACGCAAAGCTCTTCGAGCAAACATTGGATTCTTTCGGGGTTAAAGCCAAAATGAGGAAGGCTTCCAATTTGGCGGCCGCGCATTTAGTGGATGGCGTACCGGCGTTGACCGTCAACGGCAAGTTTTACACCGCGCCGTCCATGGCGGGCTCCAATAGTGCTGCACTTCGCTTGGTGGATCAGTTTATTGAGCAAGAACGAAAAGCCAAGAAGTAAGAAGCTCAGCGCCGCCACTCAGGCGAATGAAGTGAGTCGCGTGAAACATGAGTAATGGAGTCGTCGATACCGGAGTCGTCGATAAGCGGGCTGTTAATACAGGAGCCGTGAGAATTGTTAGCCTTGTCCCCAGCTTGACCGAACTGGTGTGCGAGCTGGGGCTTGCTCGCTACTTAGTGGGTCGTACTGGTTTTTGTATTCACCCCGCCTCGCAGCTTTTAACGGTGCCTAAACTAGGCGGCACAAAGCAGGTCAACGAAGCCGAACTTCTGGCGTTGCGCCCCACGCATCTCATCGTAAATAAAGATGAGAATGAGTTGCCTCTGGTAGAACGGCTGAAACCGCATATCCCCAATATCGTGGTGACCCATCCCATCGAAGTGGAGGATAACTTCGATCTCTTTAGGCAATTTTCGGCAACCTTTGGTGACATTGCTGGAGTCACCGAGGCGGCCGAAAAACTCTCTCAAGGGTTACGAGAGGCGCTCGACGAAAACCGAAAGGCCCTCATTGGTCTGAACGAAGAAGTGGTCTTGTACTTGATCTGGAAGAAGCCGTGGATGAGCATTGCCGCCAACACCTATATTGCTAGTATGCTGCGCACGGTTGCTTGGCAGAGTTATACCGCTCCGCAAGAAGCGCGCACGGCCTTAGCTGACGTTGGCGCGAGCCGCTACCCGAGCTTCACCGACGAAGAGGTGTTCGGAGCGCGCGTGAACCGTATTTTGTTGTCGTCCGAGCCTTTCCGCTTTCAGGCTCGGCATGCCCGAACAATGCAGACTGAACTCCCCTTGAATTCGGGCGCCTCAGTGCACGTGATCGACGGTGAAATGTGTTCCTGGTACGGCCCTCGGGCGATCCAGGGTTTGAAATATCTACTTCACTTTAGGCAATCTCTTCAATGACCAAGACATCACCACTATTGCTTTTGGCGTTGACGGCCTGTCTCGGCCTTCAAGCGTGTTCCAACGCCCCCAAACGAGGGGCCAGCGCTTCACGTCCTACTCCACCCATCATTGGTGAAGGGCCGAGCCCTTCAAACCCCTCGCCAGGCGCGAGTCGGCCGGTCACACCGAGCCAGGCACCGGCCCCCTCGAAGCGGGCTGGGGGCTATTATCTAGACGACGGACCGGGCGCAAACCCACCCGATATTGAAGCGATACCCGATGCAATACCTAAGCTGGAGGTACTGGCCTCGCGAGCCAATCGCCCCTATAGCGTGTTCGGTATTCAATACATTCCACTCACCCAGCTCAAACCGTACCGGGAACGCGGCTTTGCCTCTTGGTATGGCAAGAAGTTTCATGGGCAAACCACCTCCAATGGTGAGCGTTACGACATGTACGCCATGACCGCCGCCCATCCCACTTTCCCACTGCCCAGCTATGCCAAGGTGACCAATCCTAAAAGCGGCAAAAGTGTGATTGTGCGAGTGAACGATCGCGGACCGTTTTTGAATAATCGTGTCATCGACTTATCCTATACGGCCGCCGCCAAACTAGGCTATGTCAATAGCGGCAGCACGGAGGTAGAAGTCAGCTTGATCGAAGACCCTGAAAAATTTGCTTCATTTGCCAGGGGTCCGACCGCGAGCTCGGCCGAAGCAGCAATACCGCCTGTTGCCTCTACCCGCACTGAGTCGGCGCCTGCAACCCGCGAGCCTAACCCTGTCGCCTCAGAACCCGTAAACCCAGTCGTCATCGCGCCGTCGGCCGAGCCAGGCCTGGTGCTGACTCGCGAGACGGTGATTGCTCAACAAGCCAGTGCGCCCATTCCTGGTCTTTATTTGCAACTCGGGGCCTTTGGCGCGAGGGAAACCGCTGAAGCGACGAAACAAAGATTAGCCCAACAGTTTCCCTGGCTCAATTCAGAGTCTGCGTCGAAGATTGACTACCTTTTACGTCCCGAAGCCGGCCTCTTCAAACTGCATGTCGGGCCGTTTAAAAGCAGAGCCGATGCGCTGGCGAATATCGAGCGCTTACGCAGCGAAAGCGGGCTACAAGCGTTTGTAGTCGCTCGCTAAAGCATACCAATCTACATCCTTACGGCCGCTCAGCTTGCTGGCCCACTTTGCGGCCTTACTGGCGGGCAGGCCTTCGCATAATGCTGTCAACAGCAGCTTGGGGTCGATGCTGAGCGAGCCAAGGTCATCCAAGCCTGGAGCGACCACCTCCCCTTCTACGAGGACTGGGGCCTGATAGGGGGCCAGTGCAATCACGAACTCACCACGCTGATGATTGCTATCTTGGGCCAGCCAAGCGCTAAAATCAGACACCTTTAAACGCGCAATTTGTTCAAACCGTTTGGTGAGCTCACGGCCAACGACTAAGCTGCGATCCGCCTCGATCACCGTCTCCAGGTCACTCGCAAACTCAGTGATCCGGTGGGGCGATTCAAAAAATACCAAGGTCACCTCGGAGCGCGACAACAGCTTCATTCGCTCGGTTCGACCTTTCGAGCGCGCCGGCAAGAACCCTTCGAAGCGAAAGCGCCCATCGCCCAAGCCCGCCACCGACATGAGGGTAATCACGGCCGAAGGCCCTGGGATCGGGACTGCTTCGACGCCCAGCGCGGTGAGGCCCGCAATTAAGCGGCTGCCGGGATCGCTGATCGACGGTGTACCGGCATCGCAAATTAATGCAACCTCTTCGTGTCGTAAAATTTTTACGAGATGCTCAATCGCGGCCGCCTCATTGTGCTCATGAACAGAAATCAACCGTGCCTGCGTGCCGATACGCTCGAGCAGGGGTCGACTCACCCGAGTGTCCTCGGCGGCGATCACGTTTACCTTCTTTAACGTTTCCTGCGCCCGCAAAGACAGATCATCTAAATGCCCGATCGGCGTTGCGACCACATATATTTTGTGGAACGATGCTCCCTCAGCAAGCATTGAACTTCAACCTGAACTTCAAGCCTCGAGTAAATTCATCGACGCACTGGCAACTTTTCATGGCATGCTCTACTTATGGTCTTCACTTAAAATACTAAAACAGCGACATTACAACGCTTTGGGGCTCCCCACCGGGCTTCAAATTACACCGATACTAAAGCCGAGCCTCCATCCCATGATAGCGAGAATTAACATGAAACGTCGCCAGGCGATCTCCCGATTGTCTTTGCTCGCTTCTGCGATCTTAGCCTCTCAAGCCTTGCGCGCTCAAAATTCACTTGCGGGCAAAAAAATCGCTGTGCTCTTGCCTCCCCCCAATGGCGAATATCGTCGCGCTACGGCGGCAATTTTAGCGGGCTTAAAAGCCGCGCAAAACCGCGACGGCTCAGGCCTGAGTTTGGACTTGTTTCCGGTCGATGAACGCTTCGACAGTTTAGCCAATGCTTATCAAGACATCACCTCAAGAGGCTACGCTTTCGCGATTGGCCCTCTCGTTAAAAGCAGCGTGAGTCAGTTAACCGAACTTCCCAATTTAGCGGTTCCGACCTTGGCACTCAATTGGCCTGAGTCAGATCGTCCAGCCCCAGGGAACACCGTATTTTTCGGTCTCCCCATCGAAAGCGATGCGGTGTTTGTCGCTCGTAGCGCCTTTGCGGATGTGTCTGCGCTTAGTACTCGCCGCCCCCTGAAGGCCTGTATTGTCACCAACACGTCGCCTCTGGCGCGCCGAGCAGCCTCGGCTTTCGCCGAAAGTTGGAAGGAGCAGGGCGCACAAGTTGTCGATCAAATTGAAACAGATTCGAAGCTTAGTGGCGAAATGCGCTCCCTGGTCGGCAGCGTCGACGCCGATGTTTATTTCGTCGCAAGCACGATAGAAACAGCCCGGGCCGTCAAAACCAGCCTCCCCAAAGACGCCCAACTGTACGGCCCTTCAATACTCAGTACGGGCATCACCGCGAGCAACCTTAATCAATCCGCCCAAAACCGGACACCCGAACTGGATGGCTACAAAGTCACTGATCTTCCTTGGCTCATTCAAACCGACCACCCAGCGGTCATGGCTTATCCTCGCCAAAGCACTTTGAGCCACCAAGAACTTCAGAGGCTATACGCGCTCGGTATCGATGCTTTTCGCTGCGCCAAGGAGCTCATTTCAGGAAACAACAGCTTTGATCTCGATGGCGTCACCGGTCGCCTCAAATTTGATCGCTCAGTAGATGCGCGTATCCAGCGCTCACCCGTACTGGCCGAATATCGCAGCGGACTGCTGGTCCCGCTAGATCGTCGCTAGCGTACTCCAGTAGGCCAGAAACCATGCGCTCAACCCTTCAGCAGCAAGGCAACGCAGCTGAGCAAGTCGCCCTCAAGTTTTTAATGGCTAAAGGACTCAAGCCCATCGCTCAAAACCTTTCAAGCCCTTTAGGTGAGATTGATTTGCTGATGCAAGATGCCGATCAATGGGTGTTCGTTGAAGTGCGACAACGCAAAAGCATGCGATTTGGAGGTGCGGCTGCAAGTATTTCGAGTGCCAAGCAACTAAAGCTAAGACGCCAAGCACAAAGAGTTTTGCAAGACCATTTTGGCGGTCGCGCCTGGCCCTCGGTACGCTTTGACGTCGTTGCTATCGAAGGTAGCGTCGAAGACGGTAAAATCAACTGGATTCCCAGTGCATTTTGAAGGATGACCCCCATGCAACAGTATTTCTCACTCAAAACTATTAGCTCAAGAGTACTTCTTGCCTCGGTCTTTATGACTGCGCTAACCTCACTCAGTGCTTGTTTTCCTTTGGTCGCCACTGGTGTGGCCGTAGGTGCCTTGGCCACTGCAGATCGTCGCACCTACGGCGCGCAGACCGACGACCAAGCCATTGAACTGAAAGGATCTGGGCGTCTTAACGAGTCCGACAAGCGTCTAGGTGGCGTCAGCATCACGAGCTATAACCGCAAAGTCCTTCTGACCGGCCAAGTGTTGAGCGAAGATGACAAAAAGCTTGCCGAGCAAATCATGACCCGAATCGAAAATGTTCGCAGCCTACATAACGAGCTCGCAGTGTCCGGTCGAACTGGTTTTGGAGTCGCCGCAAGTGACACCACCATCACCGCTAAAGTGAAAGCAGCACTTTTCGATGCCAAGGACGTGCACGCTAACACTGTGAAAGTGGTCACCGAAGGAAGCATCGTTTACCTCATGGGCATTCTCACTCAGAAAGAAGCCGCCAAGGCTGCTCAGGTGGCAGCGGGCGTTTCTGGGGTATCAAAGGTCGTCACCGTGATCGAAACGATCAGCGAGGTTGAGCTCGAGCGTATTCAGCAGCGCCCTAAGGAAGAGCCAAAGAAATAAGCATCGAACAGCGTCGAGATTATCGCTAAAAGCGCGAGGCGCAAGATTGGCCGACATGCGGCCCCACACTAGCCGATAAACGTCCCCCCGCCAGCAGCCTTTTACGCACACAATTTGGGTTTGAAAAATTGTTTCGCGTGGAAGTGCCTGTGTTGATTGTTGACCCCTTACGCTTAGCCTGTGAAGAGGCTGCTCTAAGCCATGGTTTGAACGTGCCGATCATCGAAATCGTCCCGCATCAAGACATGCAGATGAGTTCGGATGGTCAGACCTTGTATCTCGCCTCGGGCCTGGCGGACCTGCCAAGCGCACCGAGGTTCGCCTTGATCAGCTTTTCACTTTATTTTCACACAGCGTTGGCAGCAAGCCAACGCATGCAATACCGTGCACCGCGTAGCCTGGGCCAACGCTTCATTGAGCTTTTTGTGGGTTTGCGCAGCGCCCCACTTAAACTTGAACAACCACCCGGCCGCCGTGCGCGAGAGGCGGCAAAGGCATCGTACAAGGGTAACCATTCGGCGCTCTTACAAGCCTTGCTGATGAGCCGAATAGGCCTTCAAGTCAGCGACCCTGCCTTCGCTGGAGAACGGCTATTCGACGATAACGAAGACATATCCGAGTTCGCGCAACAACTTGAGGGCTTCATTGAGGGCGACTTTTCTGACCAGCGCGATGATCTTCTGCCCCTGCCCAATAAGCTCCTCAAGATAGCGCATAAAACCAGTACTCTGCTGGAGATCGGCGATCGCAATACGCCACATCAAGTCGCCAGCCTCAATCGCCTGTACCAATCCATCGGCCCCGTGGGTACGGTTGCGTACGTCATCAAGCGAGTATCGAGCACCGTTCTCAGCGATGCCGATCGACTACAGGTGATGGTGGAATTACTGACGAGCGTGCTCCCCCTGCAAGTACGTTTGCAATTGGTCGACTTCGCGGCCAGTAAACTTCTTGCGCTCAGTGATATGCAAAAACTAAGTTTCATCTCTCTACTGAGGGAAACTTTAAGTAGCCTAGCAAACTTCGATGTAAAAGATGCTTGCGTCGACTCCACTGGCATCTCTCTTGGTGAGTCCCCTATTTTGACCTGGACTTTCCTCAGTGTTCTACGCTCCAAGCTCAATTTAAATGAGTCAGTGGAGGCCAAACAAAAACCACTTACCGATAAGGACAAGCGGCGCTGCATTGCTGAATTGTTTTATGTCGCGTCCGAACTGGGTGGCGAGGGAACTTCAATTTCTGCACGCGCCCTGCGCGATCAAGTCGACGCCGTATGCGAGGCTTTAGAGATTGATCGTCCGGTGAGTAGCCCAGATGAATTTCAGGCGGCAGCTTGGCTAGAAGCCTTAGACGAACTCGACAGATTCTCTCTCCACGAAACTTTATGTATCCTTGATGCGCTCAGTCTTTGGGGGCAGGACGACGTGACTTACCAAACCTGGTTAGACGCCATTTGCCAGCGTCTGCGGGTGCAGCGTCAACTGGCTTCGGCACTCAAGCCCAAGGCGCTTCGCGAGAGCGACACCCCCCTAGTGGAATGGCTGACTGATTAGTCTACTCTTCAGTACGGTGATGGCCAGCCTAAGGCGTTACAGGCCGAAAAGTAGCGCTCTCGCAAATCATTCTCATCGCGGCCATGCATATTCAAGGTACCAAAGCGATGGCTGCCTAACCATTTAAGCTCGCGCTTCAAACCAGGTTTACTTTTCAGAAACGACATGAGAACCGCCTCAGGCTCAGCCGTTGCCAACCAGGCTCGTCCGCTGGTTCTAGGAGGCGGGGGAACACGCTCATCAAAACAGCGAAAAACGAAGCTAGCGGCATGACTGCCCAACGGCACTCGCTTGGGTACTCTTTCGGGGTTTTCTCCAAGTGCCAAAGCCAGGTTGATACCGTACACGTCGACCCCATCCACCTTCAGATAGATGTCAGCCAGTTGCGAGGCTAGGCGAGGATTGAACTCAATGATCTTCAACTCGTCGCGCTGCTCACAATAGAAAAACTCCATGTTAAACATGCCTCGAGTAAAACCTGCAACGGCCAACACCTTGCGTGCGACCTCCAGGGCCCTCGCTTGCACGGAGGTGGGTAGGCGCGAAGGGTAGGCAAAGCGCATGAAAGCCTGGGTACCCGGGTACATAATTTCGTCGACGACGCCGAGCAGGTGTACCTCCCCATCCACTACGTAACCATCCAAGTTGAATTGCGGAGCACGATAGACTTCTTCAGCCACCATATTCCAGGCCCCAACTCTGGCGGGCAAGTAATCAAATGCCACATCATCGAAAGGCTTGATCAAGCGGCGAATAATGATCTCTTCAAACCAACCAAAGGTGAGATGCTTTTGAAGCGCGGGTAAATCGGCCACCTCGCGGGCGAGAACTGAGAACGCCGCTTTAATAGGCTTGGTAAACAGCGGGAACTCAAGCGCGGTGTCCGGCAACTTGCTTTGTTCACTGGGTAGCAAGACTTGCTTGAGGTTCGCCTCAGGTGCCACTTGCTGAATCAGTTGGCGACAAAAATACTTGTGCTGTAGCCTGATGATCGCTGCGGGGGGCGTGCCTGGCAACCCTAGGCTTTCCGCCAGGAGGGCGGCAGCCAGCGCGCCGAATTGCTCGTTGTTGGACACCACACCGGATAGGTTCCCCTCGGCGAACTCTCCGCTATAACGATTCTTTAAGCCGGCAATGAAATTGCGAATCGAGAAATTCAAAAGCCGTGCGTTGTTTGGAAACGAGAAAAGATCGAAGCCCAGGGACTCAAAGTCGACTCGATCATCA
>JAYVKZ010000483.1:0-5432 GCA_043767985.1 Betaproteobacteria bacterium | reverse complement strand
GAAGGCGACATTACGTCGCAGCGAGTTCGCGGCGCGATGGAGTGCAATGACGGTGCCGTGCTGCACGAATGGTCTTTACTTGGCAATGGGCTCGCCTGGCGCTCTGAATGGGAGGTGAGCGACGACATTCAAGCGGGCCGCTTGAAAGAGGTATTGCAAGACTTTCGCGGTCCTGAGAACGCTGTTTACGCTGTCTTTCCGCAAAGGAAACATCTGCCACTGAGAGTCAGAATGTTCGTGGATTATTTGAAGGTTCAATACGGCAACCCAGGATACTGGCGGACATCATAAGAAAAGGGCCTCGTCGAGGCCCTTTTGTCAATCACCTTGAGGGCGATTACTTAGTCAGGTGCTTACCCACCAACTTCGTCATTTCAAACATGGACACTTGAGCTTTCCCGAAAACCGCTTTGAGCTTATCGTCGGCGTTGATCATGCGCTTGTTAACGGCATCTTGAAGCTTGAACTTCTTGATGTATTCCCACATTTTCTTAACCACCTCAGTACGAGGAACAGCTTTGTCGCCGATGACGGCAGCAAGAGCCGCGCTCGGCTTGAGTGCGGCCATGAAGGCGGCATTTGGTTTGCGCGCTGGCGCCTTCGCTACAGCTTTCTTGGCTGCGGGCTTAGCGGCTGGCTTTTTTGCAGCAGGCTTAGCTGCGGGTTTTGCGGCGGGTTTGGCCGCCGGTTTCGCTGCAGGCTTTTTAGCTGCGGGCTTAGCAGCAGCTTTCTTTGCTGCTGGTTTAGCGGCTGCCTTTTTAGCGGCAGGCTTAGCTGCGGGTTTAGCAGCTGGTTTTTTTGCACCCTTGGCTGTTGCCATAAAACATTTCTCCTACAAAATTTATGAGAGCGACACGTGCGGCGTGTTTTGCACAGTCGCCAGAATAACGTGAATTAGAGAAATCACAAGGCCTGCGCTAATTTCTCCTATGAAAAACCCTCTGACAAGGGGTTTTCACGAGGGAAGTGTTGCATTTTAGAAGCGATATTTCAAGTCACTTGTATTTCTCGAATGTTTTAGTGCGTGAATCGCCATGCGCACGAAGTCGGTTTCAGTTTCCAAAATGGTTCAAGAAAGCGTCTCTCAAGGAGCACTTTCAAAGCTAAAAGTGTAATGTAGCGGAATGATTTTTTTAGCTTGCTGATTTCGAGTGAACGACGTCGGCATAGCCTTAACTGGAGTAACAATGAGTACGACTACCCTCGAAAAACCAAGCGTGACCGTTCCTGCCTATGAAGATCTCTGCCTCTATATTGACGGCCAGTTTCTCAAAGGCGAGGGCCGTAAGGAACAAGACATCATCAACCCAGCGACGGGCAAAGCCATCGCCAAGCTACCCCACGCAAGTACGGCTGACCTAAATCGTGCGCTGCTGGCTGCGCAAAAAGCTTTCGAAACCTGGAAGCACAGCTCGCCTCTCGAGCGCAGTCGCATCTTGCGCAAAGTGGCAGAACTGACTCGTCAACGCTCCAATGAAATCGGGCGCAATATCACGCTCGACATGGGCAAGCCTTTGGCCGAAGCCATCGGCGAAGTCGTCTCTTGCGCTGAACATGCCGAATGGAATGCCGAGGAGTGCCGCCGCATTTACGGCCGGGTTATCCCTCCGCGTTTGCCCAATGTTCGCCAAATGGTACTACGCGAAGCCGTGGGCGTTTGCGCAGCTTTCTCGCCCTGGAATTTTCCTTATAACCAAGCCATTCGAAAGATCTGCGCGGCGATTGGCGCTGGCTGTACGATTATTTTGAAAGGCCCCGAGGACAGTCCGAGCGCAGTGGTTGCCATTGCCAGAATGTTCCATGAGGCGGGCTTGCCTCCCGGCGTATTGAACATTGTATGGGGCGTACCGGCCGAGGTGTCGAAGCATTTAATCGAGTCGCCGATCATTCGCAAGATCTCCTTTACCGGTTCAGTGCCGGTCGGCAAACAGTTGGCAGCCATGGCGGCAATGCACATGAAACGCAGCACTATGGAGTTGGGAGGACATTCGCCAGTCATCGTCTGTGCCGATGCGGACGTCGAGCGGGCGGCCGATTTGCTGAGTGGATTTAAATTTAGAAATGCCGGTCAAGTCTGTGTATCGCCGACTCGCTTTTATATTCAAGAGCAAGTCTTCGACAAATTCATGGCGCGCTTTCTTGATCGCATCAAGGCCCTTAAAGTGGGTGACGGCTTGGCGGCCGACACCAAGATGGGCCCGCTAGCCCATCAGCGCCGAGTACCTGCGTTGGAGGCCTTTGTAAGCGATGCGAGCGAGCGTGGTGCAAAAATTGAAATAGGTGGCAATAAGATGAGCGGTGGCGGGTTTTTCTTTGAGCCAACCGTCATTACCAACGCGCCTGATGACAGCATGCTGATGACCTCCGAGCCTTTTGGCCCGATTGCTTCTTGTGTGCCTTACAAAGACTTGCAAGACACGATTCGGCGCGCGAACAGCTTGCCTTATGGGCTATCCTCGTATGCCTTCACGACCAATACTGCTAATGCTTTGGCGATCCAGAACGGCATTGAGGCCGGGATGGTGAACATTAATCATTTTGGTCAGGCCTTGGCTGAAACGCCGTTTGGTGGGGTGAAGGATAGTGGGATTGGTAGCGAGGGGGGCATGGAGACGTTTGATGGGTATTTGGTGACTAAGTTTGTGACTCAGATGGGCTAGTCGTTTAATGCTCTTTTAGAGATTGAGTTGGATCAGGTCGACGGGGCATTTGGCTCCTCGGCTGTCCTTCGGCCTGACGATCTGGGTCGCGCTTGCAGGCGCGACCCGTTTCCGCAGGTTGGCGCATGCGCCAACTTTCCTGCTCCAACTCCCGCTTTATGCCGCTACGCCGAACGCCCCGTCGGTCTGATCTTGCGATACCTTCGAATACTTAAACGATACTGACTAAAGTCTTTTCTTGTTTAGATGCATTTCAGAAAGGTTTTCTATCGGAAAATCTTTATCTATATAGGCGCAATTGCTATGTCCAGACAAATCCTTCCAGAAAACGCAATTCATCCGGCTGTCCGCGAGAAAATTTCCTCGCTGCATCGGGATATTGTTCAGGAGGTGCAAAGCGCCCTGACCAAACATTCGGTGGTGATCGTGGGCATGGGGTTGAACCCATTTCCCAAAAAGGCACGCAAGATGCTGGATGCGATTGACCAGCCATACCACTACCTTGAGTTTGGAAATTACTTTAACCAATGGCGAGATCGCAATTCACTCAAGCTTTGGACAGGGTGGCCGACCTTTCCGATGGTCTTTGTGAAGGGGAGCTTGATTGGCGGTGCGATGGATCTGAAGGCACTGATTGATCAGGGCGAGCTTCAAAAGCTTCTTAAGTAAACTGAACCTGAAAACAAGACTGACCATGACGACTCAAGAAAACACGCCTAAGCCTGCTGACCAACCCGCGACCGGCATGTCCAAAGGACTGACCAATTATGGTGACCTGGGCTTCTCCTTATTTCTTCGCAAGGCCTTTATCAAAGGTGCGGGCTTCACCAACGAGGCGCTAACTCGTCCTGTTATTGGTATCGCAAGCACGGGCAGCGCCTATAACCCCTGCCATGGCAACGCACCGCAGCTTCTCGAAGCGCTGAAGCGCGGCATTATGTTGGCAGGTGGATTGCCGATGGATTTCCCAACGATTTCGCTGCATGAGAGCTTTTCCCACCCGACCAGTATGTACCTACGTAACCTCATGTCGATGGACACGGAGGAGATGATTCGTGCGCAACCCATGGATGCGGTGGTGCTGATTGGTGGTTGCGACAAGACCGTCCCGGCTCAGTTGATGGGCGCAGCATCTAGCGGTTTACCGGCGATCCAGTTGATCACGGGATCGATGCTGACCGGCTCGCACCGCAGCGAACGGGTAGGTGCCTGTACCGATTGTCGTCGCTACTGGGCCAAGTTCCGGGCGCAGGAGATCGATGAAGAAGAGATCGCAGAAGTCAATGAGCAACTGGTGGCCAGTGTCGGCACTTGTTCGGTGATGGGCACTGCCAGCACCATGGCGTGTATTAGCGAAGCGCTGGGCATGACCGTGCCCGGCGGCGCTTCACCCCCCGCCGTGACCGCAGATCGCATGCGGGTTGCCGAGGCCACCGGAGCCGAGGCAGTGCGCATGGCGCATTCTAAGTTAACGATTGACAAGATTCTGACCGAGCAGGCCTTCGAGAACGCCATGCGAGTCTTGCTGGCCATTGGCGGCTCGACTAACGGTATTGTTCACCTGACCGCGATTGCGGGACGTATGGGCTTCGAGATGGATTTGAAGGCCTTGGATCGCATGGGCCGAGAAACGCCCGTATTACTCGACCTCAAGCCTTCAGGCGATCATTACATGGAGGACTTCCATCACGCCGGAGGCATGGCCACGCTACTACGCGAGCTCAAGCCTTTACTGCATCTAGATGCCATGACAGTGACTGGCCGTACTCTCGGCGAAGAGATGGAGCGCAGTGGGCCGGGATTTAAGCAAGCGGTTGTGCGACCCTTCGGCAATCCCATTTATCCTCAAGGCGGCATCGCTGTATTGCAAGGCAATCTTGCCCCCGGTGGCGCCATCATCAAGCAATCGGCCGCCAATCCTGCCTTAATGGAGCATGAAGGTCGCGCGGTAGTCTTCGAGAATAGTTTGGATCTGGCCAGTCGCATCGACGACCCCGATCTAGATGTCACTGCGGACGACATCTTAGTACTCAAAAACATCGGCCCTAAGGGAGCGACGATGCCTGAGGCAGGGGCGCTACCCATCCCTATGAAGCTTGCCAAAGCCGGTGTCAAAGACATGATCCGCATCTCTGACGGTCGCATGAGCGGCACCGCTTTCGGCACGATTGTGTTGCACGTCACCCCAGAGGCGGCCGTAGGTGGCCCGCTCGCCTGGGTACAAAACGGCGACCGAATTCGCCTGTCCGTGAAGAACCGCGAACTGACGCTTTTGGTCTCCGATGAAGAAATGCAACGACGTGCACAAGCATCACCGGTGCAAGATCCCCTCAAAAAACCGGGCGCCGAGCGAGGCTACAAAAAGATCTACATGCAGACAGTGACACAGGCCGATCAAGGCGTCGATTTTGATTTTCTGATGTCCACCGAGTCTAAGGGGAAGATTCCTCGTTAGCTCGGAGTGATCTTTGACTTGACGCTAGCCTAGCGGCCACGGGTAGACGCCTCCGCGAATGTCCCCCGGGCCTAGCGGCCCTCCGCCTTTATTTCGCTCCGCCGCCTACCCCTGCCCGCTAGGCCGAGACCTTGGTATCTTGATGGTTCAAAGCATGAGGTCGAAGCATTTCGCAAGTACTCGGGATGCCGCCAGATCAGGTTGGCGTGGCACTCAACGTAGGGGCATAAAGACACCGTTATGATTGTCAAGCCCCCTCGCGCTCTAGATGATTTGGATCGAAGGGTTTTCCTGAGCGCAGGACCCCGTAGGCAATT
>JAYVKZ010000482.1:0-2431 GCA_043767985.1 Betaproteobacteria bacterium | reverse complement strand
CTCAAAGCACGTACTGGCGCCGCCATTGTGCTGATCACCCACGACCTTGGCGTAGTAGCCGAGATGGCGCAGCGGGTGGTCGTGATGTACGCCGGCCGCAAGGTTGAAGAAGCGAGTGTCGAGGCCTTGTTCGATCACCCGCGTCATCCCTATACCCGTGGCTTGATGCGCTCGGTACCGCATCTCAGCAGCGAGGCCGACGGCGGTGGCTTACGTCGCCGTCTAGAAGAAATACCAGGAACAGTACCGTCTCTCAAAGAGCCGATTGCGGGCTGCTTGTTCGCACCGCGTTGTGGTTTTGCGACCGAGCGTTGCCGAAGCGAAAGTCCTCCGCTGGAGCAGGCCAATGAGGGCCATTGGGTCGCTTGCTGGGAAGCGGACCGTCTGACTCGGGATGCCGCATGATCGCGCCCAAAGCTATTCCGCTTGCTGAAGCGACGATTGATTCAGGAGCGGTGTCGAGCCCACCACTCTTGGCTGTTCGAGACCTGGTGAAACACTTCCCCATCCGCAAAGGTTTGTTTTCGCAAGTGACTGGCCGAGTGCATGCCGTCGACGGCGTGAACTTCGAGATCGCTGAAGGCGAGACTTTGGGCCTAGTGGGCGAAAGCGGTTGCGGCAAGTCGACCACCGGCAAAGCGATCCTGCGTTTAACACCCACGACCTCGGGCAGCATCGCCTGGCGTGGTGAAGCGATCGAGCAATACAACGCCGCGCAGATGCGGCCGGTTCGGCGCGAGTTGCAAGCGGTGTTTCAAGACCCCTATGCCTCGCTCAACCCGCGCCTACGCGCGGCCGACATCGTGGCCGAGCCGATTCGCAACTACGAAACTGCCAGCGAACGCGATATCAAGGAGCGGGTGGCAGAACTCTTCGCCAAGGTTGGATTACGCGCCGATCAACTGATCAAGTACCCGTACGAGTTTTCAGGAGGACAGCGACAGCGATTAGGCATTGCTCGGGCATTGGCCATGGGCCCGAAGCTGATCGTCTGTGACGAACCAGTGTCGGCGCTTGACGTGTCGGTGCAGGCCCAGGTCATCAACCTCTTGACGGATCTCCAAGCGGAGATGGGGTTGGCCTATCTCTTCATCGCCCATGATCTTGCGGTGGTGGAACATATTTGCCACCGGGTCGCGGTCATGTACCTGGGCAAGATCGTAGAAATCGCTGATAAGAAATCGCTCTACGCGACACCTCGCCATCCCTACACTGAGGCCTTGCTGTCGGCGGCGCCCGTGCCCAATCCTAGGCACCAGAAGAAGCGCATTATTTTGATGGGCGATGTGCCGAGTCCGGTGGATCCACCTTCGGGCTGCCGGTTTCATACGCGCTGCCCGCAAGCGGGGCCGCGCTGTCGCGTCGATGAGCCAAAGATGAAACTACTCGCTGATACCTTACGCCATCAAGTCGCTTGTCACTTGTTTGATGGTGGGGTGAGTTAAGTTTCAACTGGCGGCCTCTTCCTTCAAGGTCACCCGCCATAAGGTTCGAGCATGGTCGGGATCGATGAGCGTAGCGGAATGCAACAGAGCTGCGTTGTCCCAAACAACTACATCGCCGGGGCCATATTTGAGCGCATATTGATATCGAGGATGGGTTGAATGTGCTTTGAGCTCGTCCAGCAACTCAATCGCTTCTTTGTCGGCCATACCCTCAATACCAAAGGAGCTACCTGATACCGAGTACAGGGCCATTCGGCCGCTGATCGGATGAGGTCGAGCAATTCGATGGCCCACCCATTGCATTTTCTTTTCTTGCTCCTCACTCAACACCGAGGCGACCGTTCGCGAGGCTGGATCCAGATCATCGCGATTGCCATAATGATGCCGCCCAATCAGCGGAGCAATGCGTGCCTTCATTTCGCTCGACAAATCATCGTAGGCTGCCACCTGGTTCGCGAACAAGGTCTCACCACCCACTGCGGGCACTGTAATCGAGTAAAGCGTCGTACAACGTGCGGGCACATCCAAGTAAGAGTAGTCGGTATGAAAATACGTGCCTGCGTCCTGAAGCCCAGCGGGTTGACCGTTCGTCTTGACATTGGAGAGGATCAAAATGTCGTTGATCTCAGGATGATGAAATTGACTGATCACATGAGGCTCAGGCCTGCCGAAGCGCTTGGCAAAATTGTGAAAGTCGCGCGCAGACAGCCTTTGCTTGCGAACCACCAAGAGGTGGCGGTCAAGCCAAGCGTCCCAAAGCATCTTGAATGAGGCCTCATCAAGCTGCTTGAGATCCACGTCACTGGTTTCAATGCCGAAACCCTGGCAAAGCGTGGAAAACTTCATACGCGCTTCAGCCTACTTCAATAGCTCCGGAGAGACCCAGCGTGGCAGCAGCAAGGGAATCTCGGGCCAAATGATGATCGCACACAACACCAGTAACATCGGGATCAACATAATCATCGTGTCCTTGAGTGCATACCTGA
>JAYVKZ010000481.1:0-14348 GCA_043767985.1 Betaproteobacteria bacterium | reverse complement strand
CAAGGCGACGGGGGCCGCGCCGTTCGCGCTTAGCTCCATCAGGCTGCCGCAGCTCGCCAAGTCAGGCCCCGACAGCGTGCCGGTGCCGAGCAGGTCGCCGGTGCGCAGGTTGCAGCCGTTGGCGGTGTGGTGCACGACGAGCTGGGCCAGCGTCCAGTAGGCGGCGTCGGCGAAGTTGAGCGACGACAGCCGCAGCGGCGGGTGGCCGGCATCGCGCATCGCCTTCGTGAGCAGCCACACGCTGGCGGTGATGTCGATGGCGCCGAACCGGCGGTTGAATGCCGAGTCCAGGTACGGCAGCGGCTGCGGGTCCTCGGCCGGGCGCGTGAAGGGGGCACGGAACGGTGCCAGCGCCTCCATCGTCACCACCCACGGCGACAGTGTCGTGGCGAAGCTCTTGGCCTGGAACGGCCCGAGCGGCTGGTATTCCCAGGCCTGGATGTCGCGCGCCGACCAGTCGTTGAGCAGCGTGACGCCGAACAGGTGCTGCTCCGCGTCGGCGATGGCGATCGGCTCGCCGAGCGCATTGCCCCGGCCGATCAGGAAGCCGAGTTCGAGTTCGTAGTCGAGCCGCTTCGAGGGCCCGAATTGCGGCGCCTCTGCATCCGGCGCACGGGTCTGGCCCTGCGGGCGCTTGAAGCGCTGGCCGCTGACGCCGATCGACGATGCGCGGCCGTGATAGCCGATGGGCACCCATTGGTAGTTGGGTGGCAGTGGGTTGTCCGGACGAAACATTTTTCCGACCGTGCGAGCGTGATGGATGGAGGCGTAAAAATCGGTGTAGTCTGCAATATGAGCGGGGAGCGCATATTCGACCTCGCCAAGTGGTACCAGGCAGGCTTCCACTATTTTTTGAGCCGGTGAACCCTCTTTTAAGGCGTTAAAAAGCGCAAGTCGCAAGCCTGACCAAGCCTTTGGGCCCATCGCCATCAGGCCATTCAGGGTGTCTTGGGAGGCGGCCTTCAATGCATCGGCGGCAAGACCCGAGACACCTGCCGCATCTCCCAGGGTCGCCAATCGGGCCAAGTCGATGGCTTGATCGCCAATCGCCACGGCGCCTCGAAAAGCCTCTGCGGGCGTGCCTCCGACCGGCTTGCGCCTGAGCACGGCAAAGGGCAAGTTTTGGATCGGAAAGTCGCACTCTGACTGGTTCGCAGAGGCTAGCCAACTTTTTGTTTTGGGATCGTGAGTAGAATTCATGGTGTTGGGTTCGATGACGGTGAAGTGGTTGGCGTTGCTCGGGACCCCTAGTTTAATAGGAAGGTGGCCTGGATTGCGTTGTCTACGAATCATTATTGCGCTTGGGATGAGTCTGGCCGTGGGGCAGTCCGCGGCGTTTGGCGAGTTTCGGGTGCGTGCTGAGGACTTGCCAAAGCCCTTGCTTCAACAGGTCAAGGCCTTAGGCTTGACGGGTCCTGGCGCGCCGGAAATTCCCGCCTTCTATTGGCGTTTAGAACTCAAACGACCCTTGCGCAAGGCCCGTATTATTCAAGAGCATTTTTTCGGGAGTCAGCCGGGGCCGAATACGGGGTTGAGCCCGACGTTTAGATTCGACTATCCGAAAGAGCCCGAAACAACCAGTGACGCTTTATCTGTGCGCGGATTGGTCAGGGTGTCCCCGGACGACACCAGTATTTCTGCCCGCGTGGAAGGCTTGAGCTTTCCCTTGGAACCCAAAGCCAGCTTTAAGATATTTTTGAAAGAACCAGGCATCGACGTCATCCAAACTTGCGTGGTGACCGGCAAGGCGCCTGCGAGTCAGTTGCATGCCTCTTTGAATGGAGACGCGACCCTGATCGCGTGTTCCGGGCAGGGGCGTTACAAGGGGTTTGATGTGAAATTGCATTCAACTCTTCATTTTATTGAAGTCCTCGGCGTGTTCTTGAATGCGCTCGATGAGATCGATTCTCCCATCTGGAAACTGAAAGCGGCCACTCGAATACTTGACCTTAAGATTGGAAGTTAGATGAGTTCTGAGAAGCTATCGCAAGCCTTGCCAGAGGATGAAGATGGACGGGTGCCGAATCCGACCCCCGATCCGATTCCTGTGGAAGTGACGTTCAAGCAGGGGCACGACCAAGCTGGCCAGGCCACCTGGACATTGGATGAGGTATTGCCTGATTGGGACGAGGCTGAGCAGAGTCTGCACATTCGACTTTTCCCGGACGAAGCCGAGGGCTATTACCTCAATGTGACGACCGATGCACCGGCCATTTTCGTACATTGGCGACTCGAAGGCGCGCCGAAAGCCTTGTTGGTCACCTTGAGCTATCACGAAGCCGGACGCTTGTTGGACGCGGGAGAAACGGTGGATTCGGTGTCGATGCCGCCTGAGATGCAGGCTTGGTTGAGTGAATATGTGAACTTGAACTATCTGCCCGAGCAAAAGAAGAAAAAGGGCGGGCGAAATCGTCCGTCCTTTATGAAGCGAGAGGAATTTGGACGCATGGTTGATATTGAAAAAGGGCAGGGCCCCTTAGCTGCCGCACCCACGTTAGGCTCGTCTGAGAAAAAGCCATGAGCGAAGGATTTCTCTCGCGCTGGTCAAGGCTGAAAAAGCGACAAGGCGACGACGCGGCGAACGCCGAGTCTGATTCGACGCTCGATACTGCTAAAGTGTCCCGCGACACGCCGCTCGTGGACGCTCAAGTTTCGGGTGGCGTCCTTGAACAGGCGCCGGGTAAGCTCATGCCTTGGGCGGGCGTCAATCCTGCTTACCAAAAACGCCCAAATGATGAGAACTCACTACGGGTGCTAGTACCTGGCGAGGATTCTCTTGTGGCTGATCCGCTTGCTGGCGCCCACGATTCGACAACGGCTTCTGAGGTTTCTGAAGGTGCGACGAGCTTGCCGGACATCAAGAGCTTAACGATGGAGTCGGATTTCAAGCCCTTTATGCAAGCCAACGTGCCTGCTGAGTCGCGCAACGCTGCATTGAAAAAGCTATTTGCCGACCCGAGTTTCAATGTCATGGACGGCCTCGACACCTATATTGCGGATTATTCTCAGCCGGATCCGATCCCGGCAGAGATGTTGAAGGAATTGCTGAAGTCCAAGGCCTTTTGTCTGTTCGATGATCCTATTGAAGGCGAGGAGGGTGAACCTGCCACAACACTGGCAAGTGAGCATGGCGAAGTGGCCGCAATCCCTGGTCCTGTGGCTGGAGCCAATTTTGAAGCAAGCGATGCTTCCACCCTGAGTGCTGTCGATGAAAGCCTGGAGCACAACGCCGAACCTGACGCCGAACTCCTAAAAGATATCCCAGGTCCTCGGGTAGCTCAGCCGCCGGTTCTCGAAAACGTAAAACAGAAAGGCGATTTAAGTGGCTAATCGAGGGGGAAAGCGGGTCTTCTCCTGCGATTCGGCCGCTTAGACAGAGTAAAATATTGGTCACAGAGGTTTGCGCATGCCTCCTGGGGTCTGGCTCGCCAGATTGGGAGGCGCGACGAACCCTTCATTGCTCTGTCCTCTGTGCG
The DNA here is from genome assembly GCA_043767985.1 of Betaproteobacteria bacterium. Taxonomy (GTDB): domain Bacteria; phylum Pseudomonadota; class Gammaproteobacteria; order Burkholderiales; family Burkholderiaceae_E; genus JAPOKJ01. The sequence goes on along the minus strand of JAYVKZ010000481.1, from coordinate 10,872 downwards.
GAGCCTTCCGGAGATATTTTTGACTGCTAAAACTTCAAGAACATTCATTTGTTCTTGCAACAGCACGCTGACCCTGCCTGAGCCTTCCGAGGCTCTGGACAAGGCATTGGCAAGTCATCAAATTGAGCGCGCCACGCAGTTGTGTCGGCGCGAAGTCACCAAAATCAATCCCGCACTTGAGGGCACGCAAGACATTTTGGTCGCGTGCACCCAAGAGGCGCCGCTCTTTTCTGAGCTTGCCACCGTTAAGCAAACGATTGCGCCCATTCGCTTCGTCAATATTCGTGAACATGCGGGTTGGGGGCATGAGGGCGCCTCGGCACAAGCCAAGATGGCTGCTTTGTTGGAAATGGCCTCGCGTGAGCTGATCGACCCCGTAGCCTCGGTTTCTTACGCCTCGCGTGGCCGGGTGTTAGTGATCGGCGAGGGCCAGAGAGCGTTGCAGTGGGCCGATCGTCTTTATAAGATCAGTCAGTCTCAGGCGGAGGGTGCCCTCACTGTGAGTGCCTTAGTGACAGGTACTTTAATGACCGGTAATTCCGGCGTGGCTGGCGCTTCGGCAGTGGGAGTACTTGGTTTGATGAGCCGCGCGGGTCAAGGGCGTGCCTATCCTGTTTTGACTGGGGAGCTTCTAGGCTTGACCGGTTGGCTAGGAGCCTTTAAAGCTCGTTGGAGCCAACAAAACCCGATTGATTTAGATAGCTGCGTGCGTTGCGGTGCCTGTGTTGAAGCCTGCCCGAGCCAGGCAATCTCTGCCGACTTTCAAGTGGATCTTGCAAAGTGTGACGGCCATCGTGCCTGTGTCAAGGCCTGTGGCCCCGTCGCAGCGATTGATTTCGACCGGGTAGAGAAGGGGCGCGAAGGCGAATTCGACGTGATTCTCGATTTGCGCGACACCAAAGTGTCCCAAGCCTCAACCTTTACTCAGTTTCACGCGCCGCAAGGGTATTACCGGCCGGGCCTGGATGATGCTGCGGCATTGCAAGCCATGATGTCGATCAGTACCCAAGTCGGTGAATTTGAAAAGCCCAAGTACTTTAGCTACGACCCTCGTATTTGCGCCCATGGTCGCAACAAAACGCTGGGCTGCAATCAGTGTATTGAGGTGTGTTCGACCCGGGCGATTCGCTCGGTCGGCGACAAGGTGGAGGTTGAGCCCCATCTTTGTATGGGCTGCGGCGCTTGCTCAACGGTGTGCCCTTCGGGTGCCATGAGTTTTTCCTATCCGGTGACCGATCGGGTGGGTGAGCGGGTTCGGCGAGGGCTAGCGGTCTATCGCCAGTTAGCCAAAGCGCTGCCTTCCTCGTCCCCGGTCTTATTGTTTGCGGATGAAGCGTCGCGAGCGACGCTCAATGACCTTGCAACGTCGACCAAAAGCGGGGGGCTTCCCGCCAATTTTCTGCCGGTGTTTGTTCATGATGTCGCTAGCCTCGGCGCGGACTTGATGCTCGCCTGCCTGGCTTACGGCGCGCGACGTGTTGTCATCTTGTTTGGCGATAATGCTGCGCCGCAATATGCGCAAGCCTCAAAGGTTCAAGCCCAATTAGTGGGTGAGATTGTTCAGCCTCTTTTCGCAGAATTGGGTTCGGCGGTGAGTGTGGTTCACGGCACTAGCCAAGGCCTATCTAGCCTGGATGCGCTCAAAGAAAGCATCGCGAAAATCAAGACAAGCGCGTCCCTTTGGTCCAAAGAGACTGGCCTGTCCATTGGCTTTGAGCCAGCCAGCTTTGCCGTGCCTAAAGAAAAGCGACGGGCCATCGAAGTGGCCGTCGGCTATTTGCAAAAGCAGGCACAAAAAGCGGCGATCCAAACCCTGCCGAGTGTCGTAGCTTTAACAACAGGCGCACCCTTTGGTCGCTTGAATGTTAGTGCCGAAAAATGTACTCTATGCCTAGCCTGCGTCGGTTCCTGTCCAGAAGGCGCACTTTTGGACGGCCAGCAGTCGGGGGAAGACAAACCGCAGTTGCGGTTCTTAGAGAGAAATTGTGTCCAGTGCGGGTTATGTGAGAAGACTTGTCCAGAGCAAGCCATCAGTTTGGAGCCGCGTTGGAATTTTGAGGTGGGGAGAGAGCATCAGGTCGTGGTGAACGAAGCCAAACCGTTTCATTGTGTGAAATGTGGCAAGGCTTTTGGAACCCTCATGATGATCGAAACGATGATTACGAAATTATCAGGTCATAGTGCCTTTGCAGGGCCCGCAGCTGAGCGCTTAAAAATGTGTTCGGATTGCCGCGTCATGGATATGTATTCCTCGACCGATCAAGCCTCCATTCATGATGTAAGGCGCGGCGAATAGCCCCCATTAAAAATGCAGACGCTCGACATCAGCCGTATTCAACCGCTTTCTGAGGAAGATCTCGCTCGCGCGGAGTGGTACGGTTTAATCGGGCGCCTCTTTAGCTCTCCTTTGGATCAAGCTGGCTTGGCGCAACTCTCAGCAACTGGGGCCGGGGTGGATTTATCTGCGTTCAGCCAAGAACAACCTACTGGGCTGGCGCATTGTTTTGCCGTGCTTTGCCAAGCCTGCCGCAGCGCCCAAGCGCCTCAGCTCAAAGAAGAGTTTGACCAAGTGTTCGTTGGTACTGGCAAGGCGGAGGTGTTTTTGAACGCCTCGTTTTATCAAGCCGGGTTTTTACATGAAAAACCCTTGGTTGATTTACGCAGCTTGCTGTTTCGTCTAGGTTATGCCCGCAAAGAAGATATTGCCGATACTGAAGACCATTTGAGCTTGCTCTGCGCCTCGATGCGCCGACTCATTCTTGATCGCGTACCCATCACCGAGCAAAAAGAGCTCTTCATGGGCTTTATATCGCAGTGGTTCGAGCAGGCCTGCGAGGCGATTGAAGCCAATGGCAATACTGATTTTTATAAGCATGCGGCCCGCTTAGCGCGAAGCTTTTTCGCGATTGAACGGCAGTCGTTTGATTTTGAAGAATAAACCGATACTAATAATTTCCTATTAAGCGTTAGAAACTAAACCTTTTGTTGTGATGGAGTGAGTGATGAAATCCACTGATCTAAAACGTAATTTGAACCCTGGGTCGGTTGCAACCCGTCGTAAGTTCTTGCTAGGTGCGGGGGCGGCGACCACGGGCGCAGCGGCCGTCATTCTCACGGCCGGTCAAACACCTTTGGAGCCTGAGCTCACAGCCAAGCTAGACACCCAGGGCAAAGGGGGCGGCTATCACGTTACCGAGCACGTCAAGCATTACTACCGGACCACCTTGGTCTAAAGCAGGAGACAAGCATGCAATTGCAAAGAAAAAAATCGTCGATAGCCGCTACCGCTCCCCAAGGAGCCTTGGCCAACAGCCTGTTCCGGGGCTTGAATAGTGCGCTGGGCAATACGCTCAACCGTCGCTCGTTCCTGAAGCGCTCCGGTGTAGGTGTTGGGGTCGGCGCGGCGGCCGCTGGTTTAGCGTTCGAAGGCGTAGAAAAAGCCCAAGCGCAAGCCGTGACCAGTAAGGTAGAAGTCAAGCGCACCGTTTGTACTCATTGCTCGGTAGGTTGTGCCGTCGATGCGGTGGTTGAGAACGGCGTGTGGGTCCGCCAAGAGCCGGTGTTCGATTCCCCAATCAATCTTGGTGCTCACTGCGCCAAAGGTGCGGCGATTCGCGAGCACGGTCACGGCGAATATCGTCTTAAAACGCCCATGAAGTTGGTGAATGGCAAGTACACCAAAATTTCTTGGGAACAAGCGCTGAGCGAAATTAGTGCCAAGTTGCTTGATCTTCGCAAAACCTCTGGTCCGGACTCCACCTTCTGGGTCGGCTCATCCAAGCATAACAATGAGCAGGCCTATTTGTTCCGCAAGTTTGTGTCGTTCTTTGGCACCAACAATATGGACCATCAGGCTCGTATTTGCCACTCCACCACGGTGGCCGGTGTAGCAAATACCTGGGGCTATGGCGCGATGACCAATAGCTACAACGATATGCAAAACACCAAGTGTGCGATGTATATCGGCTCCAATGCCGCCGAAGCCCATCCGGTGTCCATGATGCATATGTTGCATGCCAAGGAAAACGGCTCAAAAATGATCGTGGTCGATCCACGCTTTACCCGTACCGCTGCGAAAGCAGATGAGTTCATCCGTATTCGCTCAGGCTCCGACATTCCTTTCTTGTTCGGCATGATGTATCACATCTTCAAGAACGGCTGGGAAGACAAAAAGTACATCAATGACCGTGTCTGGGGCATGGAAAAAGTGCGCGACGAAGTCATGGCGAAATGGACGCCCGACAAGGTTGAAGAAGCCTGCGGCGTCCCTGAGGCGACGGTCTATAAAGCCGCAGAGATGATGGCGAAAAACCGTCCTTCGACCGTCGTGTGGTGTATGGGTCAAACCCAGCACACTACCGGCAATGCGGTGGTGCGTGCCTCGTGCCTCTTGCAGTTGTGCTTGGGCAATGTCGGCGTATCGGGTGGCGGCACCAATATTTTCCGTGGCCATGACAATGTGCAAGGCGCGACCGACGTTGGCCCCAACCCAGATTCTTTGCCTGGTTATTACGGCCTGGCGGCGGGCGCTTGGAAGCATTTTGCAGCGGTGTGGGGCGTAGATTACGAATGGATCAAGAAGCAGTTCGCGCCCAACATGATGGAAAAATCCGGCACGACGGTGTCGCGTTGGATTGATGCGGTGCTCGAGAAAAACGAGCTGATCGATCAAGACTCGAACGTCAAAGCCATGGTGTTCTGGGGCCATGCTCCTAACTCGCAAACGCGCGGCTTGGAGATGAAGAAAGCGTTTGACGCCCTCGACCTTTTGGTCGTCATTGATCCTTACCCTTCCGCTAGTGCGGCCATGGCGGCCATGCCCGTTGAGGGTGCTCAGGTCAATCCAAATCGCCAGGTTTATCTGCTCCCTGCGGCCACCCAGTTCGAGACCTCCGGTTCGGCTACAGCCTCGAACCGTTCGATTCAGTGGCGCGAAAAAGTCATCGAACCCTTGTTTGAGTCGATGCCTGATCACACCCTTTTGCAAGCCTTTGCGGATCGTATGGGGTTTGGTGCTGAGCTGTCTAAAAACTACAAGATCACTACGTTCAAGAAGCACGGTGTTGTGTGGAAAGAGCCGGAGCCAGAGTCGATTCTGCGCGAGATCAATAGGTCTATTTGGACCATCGGTTACACCGGTCAAACGCCTGAGCGTTTGAAGGCACATATGCGCAATATGCATATGTTTGATGTGAAAACCTTGCGTGCCAAGGGCGGAAAAGATGCTGTCACGGGTTACGATTTGACCGGCGATTACTTCGGCCTGCCTTGGCCTTGCTACGGCACGGCTGAGCTCAAGCATCCTGGGTCACCCAACTTATATGACACCAGTCGTCATGTCATGGACGGCGGCGGTAACTTCCGCGCCAACTTCGGCGTGGAGCGTGACGGTACATCGCTCCTGGCCGAAGACGGCTCCCATAGCAAGGGTGCAGACATCACCACCGGCTATCCAGAGTTTGATCATGTCCTCCTGAAAAAGCTGGGCTGGTGGGATGAATTGACCGAGGCTGAGAAAAAAGCAGCCGAAGGTAAGAACTGGAAGACGGACTCGTCGGGCGGCATCATCCGTGTGGCCATGAAGGTTCATGGTTGCCACCCTTTTGGAAACGCCAAGGCTCGCGCCGTAGTGTGGAACTTCCCGGATGGTGTGCCGATTCATCGTGAGCCTTTGTATGGCAACCGTCCCGACCTGATTGCTAAGTACCCTTCGCATGACGACAAAAAGACCTTCTGGCGCCTGCCCACGCTCTACAAGTCTTTGCAAACGAAGAACCTCGAGAGCAAGTTGCATGAGAAGTTCCCGCTCGTCATGACCTCGGGCCGTTTGGTGGAATATGAAGGCGGCGGTGAAGAGACTCGCTCCAACCCTTGGTTGGCGGAGTTGCAACAAAATGCTTTCGTTGAGTTGCATCCCAAGGCCGCTTCGGAGCGCGGTATTCGCAACGGCGAGTATGTGTGGCTGAAAACCCCAACCGGTGCTCGCCTCAAAGTACAGGCCATGGTGACCGAGCGTGTAGCGCCTGATCACACCTTCATGCCTTTCCACTTCTCCGGATGGTGGCAAGGTCGCGATATGAAAGAGTACTACCCCGATGGCTCGGCTCCGATGGTGCGTGGCGAGTCGGTGAACACGGGTACGACGTATGGTTATGACTCAGTCACGATGATGCAAGAGAGCAAGACGACGATTTGCCAAATTGAAAAATTTGTCTAAGCCCGTCACTAAAAACCTCACCACATTCAACGTACTGACTGAAAAGATTTAGGAGTTAAAAATGGCTCGAATGAAATTTCTCTGTGATGCTGAGCGTTGCATTGAATGCAATGGCTGCGTGACCGCCTGTAAACAAGAACACGACATCCCTTGGGGCGTGAATCGCCGTCGGGTGGTTACCCTCAATGACGGCAAAGCTGGCGAGCGCTCCATCTCGGTCGCCTGCATGCATTGCTCGGATGCACCCTGCATGGCGGTATGTCCTGTAGATTGCTTTTACCGCACCGACGAAGGCGTCGTGCTGCATGACAAAGACCTGTGCATTGGTTGCGGCTACTGCTCGTATGCTTGCCCGTTTGGCGCCCCTCAGTTCCCACAAGCCGGTGCCTTTGGCATGCGCGGCAAAATGGACAAATGCACCTTCTGCGCCGGTGGCCCAGAAAAAGACGGCTCAGAGGCCGAGATGGTCAAGTACGGCCGCAATCGCCTGTCGGAAGGCAAGCTACCTGCGTGCGCCGAGATGTGCTCCACCAAGGCCTTGCTAGGCGGTGATGGCGATATGGTGGCCGACATTTATCGTAACCGGGTGCTCAAGCGCGCCAAAGGCGAAGAGGTGTGGGGCTGGGGTACAGCTTACGGTACTGGTGGCAAGCCGCCCGCGCAGCCTGCGCCTGTGAAGAAGGAAGGCCAGTCATGATGGCGTCTCGCCTTAAAAGTATGGCGCTTGGGAGTAGCGTGGTGCACTCGAAAACCACGGCGCCCGGGAACCTTTCTCGTACCTACAAGGTGTTGGCCATAGCTTCTGTGGCCTGCGCTCTGAGCGCCTGCGGTGAAAAGTCCCAAGACCTGGGTAAGGGGATTGCTGGTTCGACGGTGACTCGTGACACCCGCGCTTATGACGGGGATGCAAGCAAGTACGGTTTGACGACCTTCAAGCGTGGTGACAAAACCGCCTGGGAAACCCACATGAAGACCCGTATCCAGGGCCAAGACGAGTATTCAAGGGAAAAGTAATGCTCAATCACTTCAAGTGTGCCCTGTGGGTATTGGGCTTGACAGGGGCTGTTAGCGGTCTCTACGCTCAAACGAACGCGCCGACTCCGAACACGCCCTCAGCAAATCCGGCTGTGGCGAACCCGACTGCAGCAAACCCGACTACGGCACCTGTGGCGCCAACGGTAGCGGCCCCTGCTGCTTCGGTCGCCGTGCCTAGTGATGCCAAGGCTTCGGGTGGCGTTCAGTCCGGCAATATCTTTGCCTTGCCGAAAGACACGCAAGCTGAGCGCACGAAATCACAACCGGGCAATAATGCGCCGATGTGGCGCGAAGCAGTCACCGGCGCTACCCAGGTCACAACCTTGCCAGAACGTGAAGGTGGTGTGCTGATTCAAAAAGGTGGCGAGCAGTGGCGTCAGTTTCGTAACGGCGAAGTCACCCGCAAAGGCGGCTGGGCCTTGGTAGGTGTGCTTGGACTGATGGCTTTGTTCTATTTGTATCGTGGTCAAATCAAAGTCAGTCAAGCCCCCACCGGGCGTCTGATTGAGCGCTTTACCTTCGTCGAGCGTTGTGTGCATTGGTCCAATGCGATTTGCTTCTGTCTCTTGGCCATCACTGGCCTCTTGATGCTGTTTGGCAAGCATGTTGTCTTACCGGTACTAGGGCATACTGTATTTTCTTGGTTTGCGATGTTGTCCAAGAATATGCACAACTTTGTCGGCCCTTTGTTCAGTATCACCTTGGTGATTATTTTCCTGACCTTCGTGCGCGACAACTTTCCTAAAGCCGGTGATTTGAATTGGTTGCTGAAAGCGGGTGGCCTTTTCAATAAGAACGGCGCGCATATTCCAACCGGCCGCTTTAATGCTGGTGAGAAGGTTGTGTTTTGGGGAGGTGTGGTGGCGCTCGGCATTATTGTGGCGACCACGGGCTTTATCCTAGATTTCCCGAACTACGGTCAAACCCGAGCGGATATGCAAGAAGCTTGGTCCTGGCATGCCATTGCCGCCTTAGCCTTTATCGCCATGATCGCTGGGCACATCTACATTGGTACGGTGGGTACCGAAGGCGCCTACGCAGCCATGAAGACCGGCTATGTCGATGAAAGTTGGGCCAAAGAGCACCATGAGCATTGGTACGACGATGTGAAGTCTGGGAAAATTCCAGCGGATCGTACGACCAGTGGAACCTCGCCAGTGACGGGCCAAAACCCTAATCTAAATTCAACGGCCAGCCACCCCGCAGCTTGAACGAACCAAAGATGAAGATCATGAAAACACACACGAGCAAACTCGCGACCATCGTTTTAGCTTTGGGCTTTGGTCTCACGGCCGCTTTTGTCCAAGCGAAACTGCCTGCTGCTGCGCCCATGAATGATGGGCAAATGGCCAAGGCTGAAGAAGCTAAAGTAAAGGCCGCTGAAGCCGCTAAAAAAGAGGCTGATTTGCTCACGAAATATCAAGACAAGGCTGCGGATAATTTTAAGGCTCGCACTGGCGCGAAGCCCGCTGTTGTGGCTGGTCCGGCAGCTGCGCCTGCACCAGCAGCGGTCGCTGCAGAGGTTAAAAAGCCCTGAAAAGCCCCGCAAAGCCTTAATGAGGGCTTAAACAGACCAAGCGAGGATGTTCGCGTTAGGAACTTGGCTTTTACTTAGTTCGTCGCTCACCTGTAGTGCGCTCAACGGTCTGGGCAAGTTGATCTCTAGCAAGGCCACGTCAGGCAGAGCAAACGCCATTGGGCGAATGCTTTCTAGATATTGCATGACTTGCAGTGCGGACACGTGGTTGCGTTTTTCCACGGCACGATGAGCTTCGAAACACACCAAAAGTTTCGTTGCGGATCTAATCATTTCCCGAGCGCCCTGCAATGCGGGAAGTTCAGCTCCTTCAATGTCTAACTTGATGAGGACGTTCTCCTGCGAAAGCGGAAAGTCGTCTAGCTTCACCACCTCAATATCACCGTCCGGTGCGGCTTCGATAAAACGCGCCTGAGGTGTATCGTCATATGCGGGGGCAGTAAGCCTAGCCTTGCCCGTGAAATTTGAAACCGCGTACCCGTAGCTCGTACCGTAGGCCTCTAAATTGAGCTTGCACCATGGTAAGGAATAAGGATTGGGCTCAAAGGCAATTAGCCGCGTGATCTTGCATCCCATCGACAGTAACTGAAGTGGAATTTGCCCAAAGTCGGCACCGCAATCTATTAATGCGTATTCGTCCTGTCCGATTAAACCGGCCATCGCTGAAGCATCCGCCTGCCCGTAACGTATTAGGCTCGCTCTATCCCAAAAGCAGCCACGCATCACCGGCGCCACAATTGGAATGCCGCTAGGAAGAATCCAGCGCACTGGGCGAATTTGTCCAGCATCGAACAGTGCAGACAGGAGTCTATAGGCACCACGCCAATCCCGCCTTAACCAGAGCAACCCCATTGCTTGCAAGAGCGGTGGGCGATTAACGATTAACTCTGCTCTAAAGGGTAAGTACTCTTCCATAAAGCCCGTGCTTTCAAGCGATTCAGAGCGAGCCGCTGGACAGGCCAGTGAAGCTACCAAACGGGAGGCACAGAATATAGTGCGAGCTATTGATACAGGTTAAAACTTGCACATCCCCTTCAGAACTTAAGCTTAATGTGCCCTCCCTGAGCGCCGAAACACGAACCATGCAACCTTGCGCTTGCGATTCATTTTTTTTGAGGTACTCGGGAACACTGAGCTCAATTTGAGACGGTGAATCATTAGACTCGACCTGCCAAAGTGAGTATTTCGCGGGCACATCTGCGAGACGGACCGCAGAAATATCAGGTCGATTTTCAAGCAGGGTCATAGCTTCTAAGAACCAATTGGGCTGACCTCCTGCATCGCTTTTTCCAAAATATAGATAAGGGCTCTCGATCCGGTCGATTTTGAGGCCATTACCTTCAAAATAAGACAGGCGAGTGCTCAGCGCGTTAGGCAAAAGCTTCAAGCGACTCATGGTTTCACTGCGAACCAGATTTGTAGCAGATTCCTGTTTGAGCTTCGAAGTCTCAGAGGTTTGCTTGCCGTGCATTCTGTGGAAATACACTTGATCCGAAAAATGGCGAAATCGTTCGGACCCAAAATAAAAACACATTCGCATTAAATGCTCATAGTCTTGCGCTGAGTCAAAGGTTTTGTCAAAAACACCGATTAAGCGAATCGCATCACGTCGTACAACTTTAAGGTGGGTTGCAAACATGCCGGCAAGATTTTCTTTGAGGTAGCTGCGACGAGGCAATCCGGAAAATTCCAGACGACCAATTTCTTTGCCATACGCATCGATGTTGACTCGACCAGAGTGAACAAAGACACTATCGGTTTGGGCTGCATGCATCGCTAAGCGCATTGCCTCTGGCGCTAGCACATCGTCGCAATCGAGAAACGCGATGTAGTCGCCTTTCGCGAGGGTCAGCAAGGTATTCTGCGTGACGCAAATTCCGCGATTCTCGGTGTTTTGAAAAAGTTTGAACCTAGGTTCACCGACGAATTTTCTAAGGATTTCCCTCACCCGAGAATCGGTAGAACAATCATCAATCGCGACAATTTCGTAATTGGCATAATCCTGATCTAAGGCCGACTGAATGCAACGCTCCAGATACTCAGCGTGGTTAAACACCGGAATAATGATCGAGACAAATTTTTG
>JAYVKZ010000480.1:0-5191 GCA_043767985.1 Betaproteobacteria bacterium | reverse complement strand
GACCCAAGCACTTGGCTGTTGTACCTAGCCGCATCGATCGGACTTTCTGCCTCGCCAGGCCCAAACGGCCTACTTGCCTTGACCCATGGCGCACTTCATGGACGCCATAAGGCAATGAATACAATCGCGGGTGGGGTGACGGGCTTCGTCGCCATTATCGCCCTGTCGATGTTCGGCATCGGTGCCTTGCTGCAATCCTCATTGGCCTGGCTGACGGTCCTGAAATGGGCGGGTGGTGCTTACCTGGTTTTCTTAGGGATCCAAGTGTGGCGCTCTCCGGCAATTGCTTTCGATCTAGAACAATCACCGCCACCTACTTCGGCGACCGCTATGTTTCGCCAGGGCTTGCTCTCTGCGCTCACCAACCCAAAGGCCTTACTTTTTTTCGCAGCCTTCTTGCCGCAATTCATCGATCCTCAAAGAAGCATCCTGCTCCAGTTTGTGGTCATGGCCAGCACCTTCGCACTGGTTGAAATGTTGACCGAGTACCTGTTGGCCGCCATGGCCCATCGGCTTCGCCCCTGGTTGCGACGCGTGGGTCGACGCTTCAATCAAATCTGTGGGGGGACGTTCGTAGCCATTGGCATTGCGCTACCGCTGCGCGGATAAGGAACGTGGACTTGACCAGAGTTGCCCGACCTATCGCGAGTTCGTGCTTGGAATTTTGTTGAAAGGCATGCCCCGATCAGCACGCATATCCGCCGGAAGACCCAAGACACGCTCCCCAATGATGTTGCGTAAAATCTCATCGGTTCCGCCCTCAATGCGCACGCCGGGAGAGCGCAATAGCATCGCTTGGAAACGCCCGCCCGCTTCGGCAAGCGGGGTGTCAAGAGCAACCCCGGCTTGGCCTTGAAGATCCAGTGCAAACATGGCGATTTCCTGTACCAGTTGCCCTGCCACCAACTTGCCGATGGAATTTTCTGGACCGGGTATCTGACCTTTCGAAAGCGCTGAAATACTGCGATAACTGGTGTATTTCAAGCCGCTGGCGCGAACCGCCCATTGAGCAAGCTTAGAGCGCACGGCGGAGTCGTTGATCGCCGGTCCGTGCTCGGTCTCAAACTGCTCACAAAAGTCGAGAAGCTCGGGGAAACCTGTGGTGACATTGGCGCCAATCGACATGCGCTCATTCATGAGCGTGGTCAAGGACACTTTCCAGCCTTGGCCTACCGCCCCCAGGCGTTGATGATCTGGGACCTTCAAATTAGTAAAGTACACCTCGTTAAACTGCGACTGGCCGTTGGCCTGTTTGATTGGCCGCACCTCGATGCCAGGGCTTTTCATATTGATAAAAAACATGGTCAAGCCGTCGTGCTTAGCGACGTTGGGATCGGTTCGGGTGAGCAAAATGCCGTAGTCCGAATACTGGGCACCACTGGTCCAAATCTTTTGGCCGTTGATGATCCAGTCAGCACCTTCGCGCTCAGCCCGGGTACGCAAACCGGCCAAATCCGAACCCGCCACCGGCTCGGAAAATAACTGGCACCAAACCTCCTCTCCTGAGGCCAAAGGCGGCAACAAGCGTAGTTTGTGCTCATCGGCAGCAAAGCTCATCAAGGTAGGCGCGCACATGCCCTGACCGATGATAAAGGTTGAGCTCAATTTGCCGTAGGCGCCTTCTTCTTGCTGAAAGATGACCCGTTGAATCGGGCTTGCACCGCGCCCGCCGTACTCTTTCGGCCAGTGCAGGCAGGCCCAGCCCGCTTCTTTTTTCTTGAGTTGCCAGGCCTTGCTCGCCGCCAATTGCTCCTTGCCTGGCAAGGCTTGTTGGCCTAAGCCGGTAGACTTCAAGGCCTCGTACAAATGGGTGGGGGCATTGGCCTGAATCCAGGCACGAACCTCCACGCGGAACGCCGCTTCTTCTTGGGTGTCATTGAAATTCATGCTGTTGCCTCCGCGACAAACTGTGTCGGTTGTTTTGTCGCTTGACTCGAGGGTCGCAAGCGCTCGATCAATCGATCTTCCCAGCTCGACAGCGAGCCGATGGTTAGGGCTAAAAGATTGGCGCGACGGTAGTACAGGTGGCAGTCAAATTCCCAGGTGAAACCCATGCCGCCATGCACTTGAATGTTGTTGCGAGAACAATGCTGAAAGGCTTGGGTAGCACTCACTCTTGCTGTGGCGGCTGCGATAGGCAATTCAAGCGAGGCCGTCGATAGAGCCCATGCGGCGTAGTAACAGTTGGAGCGAGCCAGCGTTGCAGAAACATACATGTCAGCCAACATATGTTTGATGGCTTGTAGGGAGCCAATGGGTCGACCGAAGGCGAAGCGCTCGAGGGCATAGTCTCGGCCCATCTCAAGCGCGCGGTCGGCACCACCCAACTGTTCGAAAGCAATCAACACTGCGGCCCGATCATAGACTTGATCGAGAATGGCCCAGGCCATGCCTGCGGACCCAAGTCGTTCGGCAGGGGCACCGTTGAACACCAAGTTCGCATGGCTGCGGGTGGGGTCAATCGTGTTGACGGGCTGTCTGCTCACCCCTGCACTCTTCAAGTCGACCAAAAATAATGAGATCGATGGCGCGATTGGCTTGCCAACGCCTGCCGTAGAGGGTGCCGAACTGCCCCCATCCAACGCGGCCACGACCGCGAAATCGGCAATATCTCCATCGGCGATGGCAATCTTGGCTCCATTGATCGTGACACCTCTTTCATTTGGTGCCGCGACGGTTTTGATGGAATGCATGTTCACCCTACCGGCACCTTCCGCGACCGCGAGCGTTGCTATCGTATTGCCTGTCGCCAAGCCTCGCAAATAGGTTTGTTTTTGAGTTTCGCTCCCTGCAATCATCAGGCATTCTGCCGCCAATGCAATCGACGAGCTGAACGGTACTGGGGCCAGCGCGCGGCCCAATTCTTCGGCGATCACACAAGCTTCAAGATAACCGGCGCCGAGGCCACCGTAGGCTTCGGGTATCGACGCGCCAAGGTAGCCGAGATCGCCCAGGCCCTGCCAAAGTGCCTGGTCATACGGCTGTGGTCCATCAAGAATAGCTCGCACTGCTTTGCGATCACAGCGGTCGGCGAGATAGCGCCGTATCTGTTCTTTCAGTTCGATCTGTTCTGACGAGAAATCGAATTCCATGGCAGCATCCTTTGCTGTAAAGGCGACGAGCGACTAAAACCGGGCGGTGCGAAAAGCAGCACCAAGAGCCGTTGAAGTATTACACCTCGTGGCTCCTTGTCACTAACGTCGTTCCAGTCTATTGAGCCATGCAAAGGGTGAAGCGACGGTTGGGTGAAGCTCGCGCCCTGCATCACACGGTCAGTGGCCGACCATCCATCACCATTCGGGACGATGCGACCCTGGCGGCATCGAGGGCCGAATGCTTTCATTTGCAAACGGTGTCCCCGCGAAGTGAGCGGCATGTCGCATGGCGACCAACTTGCCAAAGCCACTCTCACTCGATTCAGTAAAAGTATCGACACTAGGCTTTTTAACGTCGAACCCGTTTCGAATCCGACCCAGCGAACGCAGCCACAGGCCAGTTCTAGCCAGCGACAAGCGCACATGCCAGCTCCCACCTTCCGTGGCTTGTCGATACAAGGCCACCTGAGCGCCGTAGGCCATCAGAAAGCCAGTCGCATAGTCGAGTATCTGCACCGGCAGGGCACGAGGCAGTGTTTCGCCTGCGGCCTGGGCCTCCGCTAGGTTGAATCCGGTGGCTGTTTGCACTAAGGAATCAAAGCCTCGCTTGTGTGCCCAAGGCCCCTCCTCGCCATAGGCACTCAAGGACACGCAGACGATGCCAGGGCGACGCTTGGCAAGGCTTAACGGGTCAAACCCCAACTTCGCTAGCGCCCCCGGTCGATAACCTTGGATAAACACATGAGCGTCTTGCACGAGACGATGAAGCGTCTCCCGGCCTAGTGCATCCTGAAGATCGATATGGGTTGATCGCTTGCCACGGCTGGTGTCCGCAATGGAGGCGATGTTGGGTAAGCGAGGAGAATTCACAAGCATCACCTCGGCCCCGTAGTGGGCGAGCGTTCGGCCACAGACTGGCCCAGCAAGAATTCGCGTGAGGTCCACCACCCGCAAATCCTGCAAGGGACGCGCGTCGATGGGTAGGTCGGGCCACTTCAGAGGCTTGGCATCGCCTATTTTCTCAATCTTGATCAGTGGCTGCGAGGCTACAAAGCGAGCATGGGGATGCGCATCCCAGGCCTCAAAGCTTCGCGCAGCAGCCACCACCAACCCGGCTTCAGCGGCGGCTTGCTCAAACTGAAATGCCTCCCATGATTTGAGCGCCAAGGCGACCGTTTCCCGCGTTGTCGTCGGACCCTCTGGCAGACCCAGAAGCCTCAAGACCCCATCGCGATGGTGGGCAAAGTTGGTATGGAGCCTCACCCAGTCACCATCACGACAAGCATAGAGGCCTGCAATGGGATCCCACACATCTGGCGTTTTTCCGTCCAGGCTAAAAAAGCCGGTGCATTCTAAGGCAGCTTCTCGCATGTCGACACTCACCGAACGAAAAGACGGCGTGCGCAAATGCCCTAACACTATTGATGCTAGGGCGGCGGCGGCCATGCTACTCTGCGCGGCATCACCGACTGCAAAGCTGGACGGCAACACTGGGTCCAGGCCAGTCAGATTCACTTGGCCCAATACATCTCGGGGCATCCCGGCTTCTTGCCAGAGGCTTCGGAGAGTTTGTTCGGGGGGAGCGATATTCTGGTTCATGATGCCTCCTAGGTGAGGTTCATTGAACCCCTTGAATAAGGCCGCGTCAATCTTGATCGACTCAATCAATGTTTGCGGCGATATCATTCGCTCATGGCAAGGAGTTGCACGGAGAGGTCGACTATGAATAAATCGTGGATGAGTGCCAGCGATGTCGCGAAGCGTCTGAACGTAAGCCCGCAGACGGTGTACGCCTATGTCAGTCGTGGTTTGCTTCAATCAGAAAAGGTTCAAGGCGTCCCCGGCAAGCGATATTCTGGTGCCGAGGTTGAGCGACTGGTCACCCGACAAGGCACGACGCGTAACCCAAAAGGAGCGGTTCAGGCCAGTTTGAATTGGGGTCTACCTGTGTTGCAGTCCGCGCTGACCACGGTCAGGGACGGGCGCTTGTATTACCAGGGACGGGATGCCGTGCAGCTCTCAGAGACAATGTCTTTAGAAGAGTTGGCGGCGAGCTTGTGGGGTTGTGATGTTTCGGAACTGTTCAGTTCCGAGAT
>JAYVKZ010000479.1:0-1847 GCA_043767985.1 Betaproteobacteria bacterium | reverse complement strand
TGGGTTTCTCGGTAATGGGTAACTTCCTGCAGTGCCTCAGGGACCGTTGCCAGGGTCGGTTGCGTTTTAATCAGTGTCTGCCAATCCATCACAAAAGCCCTAAGAATAATATGATCCAGATCATATTACGGCAGACCGAAAGCCTCTACTCTTATCTTCTCTCAACCTCATTATTTTGGAATTATCTATGAAATTTAATCGAGCCTTCCCTCTTGCGGTGCTATGCGGCCTGACTATGCTGATCAATTTTGCATTGGCTAGCACCATCGACTCGAGACGTCAGGCCGAAGTGTCAGCGCGAGGGACAAAAGTCATGCCTTTTGAGTTGGGGGCGACAACCCATCTGTTTTCCAAAACCATAGATGGCGGAGTGCAACAGGTCATCGTCAAGAACCCCCAGAAAAGCACACAGGTTCGCTTGATTCGCGAGCACTTGCAGGAGATCGCCGACCAATTTACAAAAGGAAATTTCTCCGGTCCGACTCAAATTCATGGCACATCCATGCCCGGACTTATGGAACTTAAAAAGGCTAAACCAGGGGACATCAGTATTCACTACCGGGATTTATCCAATGGCGGTCAGATTCGTTATTCAACCGAAAATGCCTCTTTAGTCGTTGCGCTGCACCGGTGGTTTGATGCTCAGCTCTCCGACCATGGTGCCGATGCGAAAGAGGGGCACGCACATCATGACGGAATGCATCATTGACCAGGATGCATAATGCATCCACCGCAAGACATCTACTTTCAACTAAGCGGGCACGGAGGTTAAGGATGAAACGTTGTGTAGGGTGGCAGTGGATCGGAATCGGGGCCTGCTTGTTTTTTACGGCCGCGGCGCAGGCGGTAACGCTCATTCCGCAAAAGATAGCGCCCAATGTGTACGCCTTCATTGGGGAGTTAGGCGGCCGTACCTATGATAATGAGGGCTTGAATGCCAATACCGGTTTCATCGTCACATCGTCGGGGGTGGTGGTGGTGGATAGCGGCAGTAGCTATCGAGTGGCGCAGCAGATTCATCAGGCTATTCAATCGATAACCAAGCAACCCGTGAAGTACGTCATCAATACAGGTGGACAAGATCACCGCTGGCTGGGCAATGGCTACTTTAAATCGATAGGCGCCGAAATCATTGCGCAGCGTACGGCGGTTGATGACATGGCGGTACGCGGCGCCGAGCAGATCGAGTCACTTAAGCAAATTCTTAAGGATCGCATGATCAGCACCGAGCCTGTATTAGCTTCGCGTGTGTTCGATGCGAGAGACAAGTTAATGCTAGGCGGGACTGAGATTCAAATCATCCACGCTCAAGCGCATACGCCGGGCGACAGCATAGTATGGTTGCCCAAAAGTAGAGTGCTGTTTTCGGGCGATCTGGTTTTTGTGGACCGGTTGTTGGGGATTTTTACGTTCAGCAATACCCGCAGCTGGTTGACTTCGTTTGAGGCGATGGAAAAGCTTAATCCTCGTGTCATCGTTCCAGGACACGGGCAAGTGTGCGATCTTGGCAAGGCGCGTCGTGACACCAAAGAGTATTTGCTACTGCTGCGCAACCATATGCATAAAGCGGTAGCTAATGGCGTGGATTTGCAAACAGCGATCGCCACGCTTGATCAAAGCCGATACAAACATTTACCTAACTATGAGTTGCTGAGTGGCGCGAACGCTAGCCGTACCTATCTGGAATTGGAAGCGGAATAAATGAAGCTATATGCAGCCCATTTGATTAAAAAATGTGTGCCCGTAATTGGCCTGCTGACGTGCGCGTTGGCCTTCGGGGCGAATGAGGGTTTCGATCAATTCAAGCCCATGACCGGCGATGTGGGTGCGGGAACGCTATCCGAGGC
>JAYVKZ010000478.1:0-6994 GCA_043767985.1 Betaproteobacteria bacterium | reverse complement strand
GTCAAATAACCCTAAGGAGACAATAGCCCGAAGACTATTCTGACCCAGAATTCGGACCCATATTTCGGGCCCTTATTTTGACAAAAGACCCAATAAGGGACGTGTTGGATGAGGGGAACCACACATTATAACATCCACCCCCTCGTTCACCTAGCAAGAAGGGAGACTTTCGACTCTAATTTATGGCTTAGGGTCCCCTTTATTTTGGCGCAATAGCTCACGAAATCGCTCCTGGTCTTGCGAGTCGGTAGACCGTGAAAGTCGCTGAAGCTCAGCTTTTTGCGATACTTTCATCAAACGCTGACGGATTTCTTCACCTTCTGCCGCGATTTCAGTCGGACCGAGGCTTGAGACCCCACCCACATTCGAAAATGCATCCTCTCGTAGTGTCTTAGCCCAGCTTCGTTGCGTGTCATTACCCACCTGAGCGACAAACTCGGTGAGCGCCTCCAAGGCGGCGACATTGCCCGCTCTCGCCACCCAAGTCACGTCAGAACCCGCCTGAGCATGAAAGGAGACGAGTAAGCTAAGCCAGTCGCGCATTGCAACGCTGATGACGTCTTCTTCTAGCGCATCATGCAAGATCTGTTCGGGTAAATTGGGGCTTAAGGCAGCGATCGTTCTCAAGCGCTGCTCAATCTCTGGAGGCCCAGCACGCACACTAAATTTGGGGTGAGTTGAGCGTGAGTCCATGCCATTCATGACGACTGGCTGACCCAAACCACGTTTCTTGCTCGCCCAAGGTTGAAAGCCTGAGCCGGTTTGCGGTTTTTGCTCCTGCCCGCCTGCGCCAAATGATCGATTCGATGCAAAACGGCCGGACTCTCGACCAGCACTTTCAATCAATAAAGGGGTTAACTCCAACACCGTAATTTCGGTTAAATCGGACAGACGATGCACGATCTGCAAACGTAGCGCGGGTGCACTCATTTTGCTCAACAAAGGTCGCGCTAGGGCAATCAGTTTGGCGCGTCCTTCGGGCTCCGCGAGATCACAATCCGTCGACAGTTTTTTGAGCATAAAGTTAGAGATCGACTCGGCTTTGGCAAGCGCGGCCTTCCAACCATCCAAACCGTAGGCCTGCACAAAACTGTCGGGATCATGTTCGGGCGGCAAAAAGAGAAAATCAATGCGCTGCGTGTCACTGGTCATTGGCAGGCTCGCCTCCAACGCGCGCCAGGCAGCCTTACGACCCGCACCATCACCGTCGAAGGAAAACACCACCCGATCCACCTGCCGAAGTAGCTTCTTAAGGTGCTCAGGGGTGGTTGCTGTGCCAAGTGTTGCCAGTGCATTGTCGACGCCGTACTGGGCCAACATCACCACGTCCATATAGCCCTCAACAACAATGGCACAATTTTCACGGCGCAGCGCCTCTCGCGCCTCATAAAGGCCATACAGCTCGCGGCCTTTGACAAACACCGGCGTCTCAGGCGAGTTCAAATATTTTGGTTCGCCTTGATCTAAGACGCGCCCCCCAAAACCGATCACCTGGCCGCGCGGGTTACGAATGGGAAACATCACCCGATCACGAAACCGGTCGTAGCGTTTGTCGTCGTCGCCGGAAATGACCAGGCCGCTTTCCACCATGCTGGGCGCGTGGTAGTCCGGCACCGCCGCCTCAAGCGGTCGCCAGCCCTCAGGCGCATAACCCATCCCAAAACGCGCGGCGGTTTGACCCGATAGGCCGCGCCGCTTCAAGTAGTCAATCGCCCTCTCCGACTCCTTGAGACGGCTTTTAAAAAACTTCGCGGCCAGAGACAAGCTCTCCAGCACATCCGGCGCGACCCTTTTGGGTGCGCTCTCGCCGCCCTGCTCCTCAGGAACCTCTAAACCCTGCTGACGCGCTAGATCTTTGATGGCGTCCACATAGCTGAGGCTTTGGTGCTCCATCAAAAAACCAATCGCCGTACCATGCGCTTGGCAGCCAAAGCAGTGATAAAACTGCTTCGCGGGGCTCACCGAAAAAGAGGGGGTTTTCTCGCCATGAAACGGGCACAGGCCTTGATAGTTGGCGCCGGCCTTTTTCAGTTGCACATGACGACCCACCACCTCGACAATGTCGAGGCGGGCCAACAGGTCAGAAATGAAGCTTTGCGGGATCACCCCGCGAGTTTAGCCTTGACTTGCGCCGACACGGCAGAAAGATCAGCCTTGCCTGCTAATTTTGGCTTCAAAATTGCCATGACCTTGCCCATGTCTTGCGGACCCGCAGCGCCCGTTGCAGTGATCGCCGCAGCAATCTCTGTGGCAATGTCGTCAGCATTCATTTGTGCAGGCATATAGGCCGACAGCACGGTCAGCTCGGCCTTTTCTTTGTCGACCAAATCTTGCCGCTTGGCCAGCTCAAACGCAGCAATGGAATCGCGCCGCTGTTTGATCAGCTTATCGACCACTGCCAAAATCTGAGCCTCATTCAGCTCGATCCGCTCATCAACTTCTTTCTGCTTCATGGCAGCCATCAGACCACGGATCGTCAGTAAACGATCAGCGTCCTTGGCTCGCATTGCTGTCTTCATGTCTTCGGTAATTCGCTCTCTTAAACTCATACTTTTTCCCTTTCAACGAGGAATACTGTCATAAAAAAACCCGCCCAAGCTTGCCTGGACGGGTTTTTTAAGCTGTACTTCACTTGTGGTTTAGTACATCTTCTAAACACGAGTGTTTAGTACATCTTCTTAGGCAACATCTGGCTACGGATGCGTTTGTAATGGCGCTTTACAGCAGCCGCTTTCTTACGCTTGCGTTCAGCAGTTGGTTTTTCATAGAATTCGCGCGCACGCAATTCCGTCAACAGGCCAGTTTTCTCAATGGAACGCTTAAAGCGTCTCAATGCAACATCAAACGGCTCATTTTCTTTTAAACGAATAGCTGGCATAACGGAATCACCTCCTTCCTGGGTCGGCTCTTGAGGGGGAAACGGGCCTGGAACACTCCAAGTAACGCTTCAAACTTAAAAATAGGCCCTCTGGCCAGGGATTTTCGCATTTTTCATAGCGAAGCCCAAGAGTTTAGCACTTTTTGGCGCAGGGTAGGAAAATTCTGTACTGCCTAGCCGATCAGCAAAGTACTTGATGTCCAGCATAAACTATGAAACAATCGAAAAAACAATATCTTAGGTGGAGTGTTTCGGGTAAATTGTTACCCGATTTGAAGCCCTGTGGAGACTAAGCCACAAAATAACCGGGAACAATCCCGACGAAGAGGTCGCGATGAGCGTTTTCCTTCTCGTGAATATTCAGACCGTCTACGTCCTAGCCGGACTAATAGTTCTCATCGGCGCCGGTACTGTATTTTTCTTGCGGACCCTGGATGAGCAATCACGCCGTTTGCTGAGCCGCCTTTCCCTTTGTCTCATGACGACGGCGATCTTCATCTTGATCGCCGCCAAGTTAATGGTCGAAGAAACACTTGCGCTCGCGCTACATATCGCCAACTTTGGCATCGTGTTTGGTGTCATCACGGTGGCCGAACTGACGCGGCGATTGCTCGGATTGAAGCGACGTACTGGGCTTGCCGCGATCTTGGTCGTACTTGCCTTTTTGGCCTTCGAAGGGGCCTACGATCCGCAACGCCCACTGATCGGCAACGCGCTTCGCCATGGCTTCGAGGGCATCCTGGGCATGGCACTCGCGCTACGCCTGAGTAGGCTGCCGCAAAGCAGTACGCCGATCCTCAAGCACCTTTTAACCCTCACTGCTGCGCTCTACAGTGGCGTCGCAATCTTCGAGCTGGCGACAACGCTGTCGCAAGATCTGGTTCTCAAAAAGCAAGGGGCCATCATGTTGTTGGGGCTGACCCAAACAGCCAGTATTGCAGGCACCTCCGTTCTCACTGGGCTCTTTATTGCGCTCCTGATGCTTACCGTGAACGCACAGATGGCGAATCGCCTCAAGGACCTACTGTCTACCGACGAGCTCACGCGACTTGGAAGCCGCCGTGGCTTCAATGAACAGGCGCCCAGCTACATCGCAAGGTGCGAGCAGGCTGGCAATATGATGGCCGTTTTGATGCTCGACATCGATCATTTCAAGCGCATCAATGATCGCTATGGACATCCTGTCGGTGATGCCATTTTGAAGCACTGTGCACGGCAAATGCGCACCAGCCTTCGCCCCGACGCCATGCTAGCCCGGTACGGCGGAGAGGAATTTTGCGCGCTAGTACCCGTCGACCGCTTTACCGATGCGCGTGCCGTGGGTGAACGATTGCGCGAACAGGTGAATGCGCACCCCTTCGGTTTCGCGGGCTTTGAGATTCCCTGCACGATCAGCGTGGGTATTGCCTTTGCCCATGCTGACCAACCGCTCAGCCAGGCTATTGAACGGGCGGACCAAGCCCTCTACGAGGCCAAACGTACTGGCCGCAATCGCGTCATGATTTTTGGGGAAAGCAGCAATGTCGTATCAAATGCTTCGCCGACCCTGGAGTCGAGCTTGCCCGGAGCTCCTCCCTTAGTGCCCATCTAAGCAAACAATTAGAACTTGCATTGCTCAGCCAGCCCGGTAATATAGCCGGAACACTGTACGCGCAGCACGCCGTGCTGCACACCAACGGCTTTGAGATTCTGATCGGCGAGGTAATTTTTGACCCAAGTCCTGAAGATTGATGTTGCAGGCATTCCGCAACGCTGGATTACCGTGGAGGAAGCAGCAAGCTACTATGCGACCCAAACCGTCGCCTGGACGCTAGGAGATCGTTTTGCCAGCCTACGAGGCGGCACCAGCCGCTTAACCGGCACGCGCTCGCAAATTGACGTGCATCCGATCATTGCCATCAAGGGTAGATCCCACGGCAGTGCGCGCATGAGCCACACCGTACCCACCTTAACGCGCCGCAAACTCATTCGCCGGGACCGAAGCCTCTGTGCCTATTGCGGCCAACGCTTTAAGGATGACGAACTCACCACCGATCATGTGCGCCCCGTCTCGAAAGGCGGTCAGCATGTGTGGACCAATGTCCTGTCCGCCTGCAAAAGCTGCAATAGCGCCAAAGGCAACCGGGAGCCCCATGAGTGGGGGCATTTGCCTCTATTTATCGCCTACACGCCTAATCTGTACGAAGGTTTAATTTTGGCTAACCGGAATGTACTTGCCGATCAAATGGAGTTTCTGCTGCAAGGTGTTGGTCAGCAATCGCGCTTAAAGATTCAAAATCAAGGCCAGAGTCAAGCGCAGAGTCAAGGCTCTGAGTCGAATCAATCTTTGAAACCAACGCCAGACTTTGTTGGGCTGCAACTTGCCCGAAAACCAAGAGTGCCGGGGACTGCACCTCATTCTGCAAAACGCAAGCACTAAGCTCAGCAAGCGTCGTCCTCAACACACGGGCGTCAGCGAAAGAGGCACGCTCAATGATGGCCGCAGGTAGCGTGCCAAGTAAGCCGCTGGAGATTAGCTCAAGCTGAATATCTTGGTGGCGTGCCAGCCCCATGTAAAAAACCAGTGTCAGGCCTTGCTGAGCAAGCGCCGCATAGTTGATGCTTTCACCGTATTTGCGTGGATGCCCTGTCAACAAAACCAAACCATGGCTATGAGCGCGATCTGTTAGTGAGCGTCCAAGCGCCATGCCAGCCGCCTGTGCACTGGTAATACCCGCCACCAATTCCACCGGCACGCCGCGTTCCCGTAAAAAATCAATCTCCTCATTGGCGCGCCCGAAAATTAATGCATCGCCACCTTTCAGGCGCACCACACGGTGACCCTTCCTGGCTTCATGGGCCATCAAGCGATTGATAAAGGACTGAGGCGTGGACCGGCACCCTCCGCGCTTGCCGACATAACGCAGTCGCACGTTTGGACGAGCATGAAGGAGCACCGCGCGATTCACTAAATCGTCCACCAAGATCACATCGGCCTCAGCAATCAGACGCGCCGCTTTGAGGGTGAGAAGCTCTGGATCACCAGGCCCAGCACCAATCAGGTAAACCGTGCCGACTTGGGCTGCAAAGCAAGACTCAAAAGAGGACCTCATTTTAGAAACCGGCCTAAGGCGGTCGTCTCAGAAGTTTCCAACACTTGCTCACTCAGAGCCACTTCAAAATTCAATCCCAAAGCAGTTTTAATACAAGCAATCTGTAAGGCAATCGAGCGCGGCACCGGTATTGCACCCGACAGAACAGACTGGGTCCAAGCAGCTGTCGCACCTAGGTCTTGGGCGGCAGGCAATGCGGGGATATCGGCAACCTCCAAGTTCTGGGCCTCCATTAAAGTTTCAATACGCCCGGACTGTATCAATTCAATCGAGGTAATACGTTTAGCGCTTGCTACGACCTCGCCCTCGCAACCCCGAGATTGCAAAGCTGAGCCGCCCAAGGCAGCAAACGCCTCCTGCTGCAAGGTCCGAAACTCACTATGCGTGTAACTGGCCAATTGCAGCACCGAGCAACCCACAATCGGTTGCAACAATTTGACCAAGCTATGGCCCGTATTACGCACGCCCATTTCGCGGCGACGCTCTAAAAGTACAGCCAGAGCCGGACTCAACAAATCAATCGGCACAAACGCAGGATCACCGCGCTTCAGACGATTGCCCACCTCCCCACTAAGATCACTAGGAGCGCAATCAATCGGGTCGATACCAAGTGCATGAAACACCTGTGCCGAGGAAATTCTAGAAGGGTCGGCACGTACACCGTGGACCAACACCGGGATACCTTCGTCGGCCAACAAACAAGCAAGAAGCGGCAGCAAGTTGGGCTGCAAACGGGCGCCGTTATAGCTTGGAATCACCAAAGTGGTCGGCCCAGAAGCCAACAGAATTTCGCGAACATAAGGTTCCGCCGCAGACAATGCACCAAGGATTTCCGGCAACGATTCCCCACGCACCCGCAGCGCCATCAGCGCCGCCCCAACCTGCATATCGCTCAGGCTTCCCTCTAAAATGCGCGAATACAAAACCTTCGCTTGCGCTTGTGTCAGGCCCTTACCGGTAGCCTTCCCAATCGTCTTCAACAGCTCTTGGGCACTAGGCATCGAACTTGGCGCCTGGCCGACGA
>JAYVKZ010000477.1:0-10888 GCA_043767985.1 Betaproteobacteria bacterium | reverse complement strand
AATTTTGGACAGCAAGATCCTCCCGCAAATCCCAGTCGGACGCCTAGGCAGGCCCGAAGAGGTCGCTGGCCTCATCATTTATTTGGCCTCAGAAGAGGCGGCCTTCGTGACGGGCGCCAACATTGCCATTAACGGCGGCCAACACATGCAATAAGCGATACTTTTATTTGGTTCCAAAAACGCGATCCCCGGCATCACCCAAGCCGGGGACGATGTAACCCTTGTCGTTCAACGCTCGATCAATCGCAGCCATATAAATCGGCACGTCAGGATGCACATCATGTACATTTTTGATGCCCTCCGGGCAGGTCAAAATACAAATGAACTTGATGGAACGGGGTCCTAGCTCCTTGATGCGGTCAATGGCAGCAATCGCCGAGTTACCGGTGGCGAGCATGGGGTCCAAGATCAGCACATCCCGCTCAGCCGTATCGTGGGGCATTTTGAAGTAATACTCGATCGCCACCATCGTCTTCGGGTCACGGTACAAACCAATATGCCCGACACGCGCGCTCGGCAGCAATTCCAGCATCCCGTCCAGCATCCCGGCCCCAGCTCGCATAATGGAGAGAAACACCATTTTCTTACCATCGATGACCTTCGATTTCATCGTCTCCATCGGCGTTTGGATCTCGATTTCGTTCATCGGAAGGTCGCGCGTGACCTCAAAAGCCATACACTGGCTCAACTCACCGGCTAAGCGTCGAAAACTATTGGTACTGGTTTCCACTTTACGCATCAGTGTCAGTTTGTGCTGAACCAGGGGATGAGAGATCAGGTGAACTTGTTTCATAGAGTTGGTGGTTTCGCTTTAAGCAACGAGGGTAAAAAGACTTTTGGCGCGGGCTAAAAGTTCGAAGTCAGAGGGTCAAAAAACCGTGCCGTCGCTCACGATATTGAGCGGAGGAAGCCCTCGCCGTAGGCGCTGCGCCGTGTTGCGCCCCGCAGCCCAGGACCCCCCTTCCAGCACTTTAGCGAGCGGCAAATGATCCGCCGGTGCGAACCCGAGCTTGCGCTTGACGAGAGGGGCGAGTAAATCTAAAAGTGCGACCGTTGCGGCCCGCCACTCAACAATGAGGGGGTCCGAAACTTCGAAAGCCATTGCTTGCAGTTCTTGATTGTTAAGTCTTAGGACGCCTGTATCCATGAGCAATCCGCCATTGCGATACTCAGGTAATCCCGTCAAAGCATCCAGGTCAAGCACCGTAATACCTGCGCCTTCAAAGGCTTCAAGCAAGGAGTAGCTTAGCCACTGGGAGAGTTTGTGGAACGGCACCCAGGTGTGGTCCCCACTGCGAAGTTGATAAGACCAGCAATCTCCAAGCGCCACGCCATCCTGCTCATTGCCGGTCAGCCACATGCCGCCCAAGCCCTCCAAAAGGGCCTCCAAAACATCGCCTGCCGCTATCGTCGAGCGGCCCGCGCTCAAATGATCAAACAAACCGCCAGGCCGAAACTGTCTCGCGACTTGAAACATGTCCGGCCGCAGACTAAGCTGCGAGCCTAAACGATTCAAAAGCTTGACCCGCCCAGGCACACCCACGAGCGGGTTACTTGCATCGACCGAAAAGCCCGTTTCGAGCTGGGCGACGGTTAAGGCTAGTAAGCCACCCGCATCGGCCTGAAACGGATGCTTGGAGTCCGACGAGAAGGCGCCCGCTTCAAACATTCGAAACGACGCCACACCCAATCCTTCGCTACGAGTATAGGTTTGCCCGCCGTCAATGAACTTCCAATCCGGTCCAGAACCAGCATCAAGCAAGACACTCACGACCGCCAGATCAATTTCCGCTCTTGCCCGCTCAATCAGTCCAAGCCCGAGCCCGAGCATTTTTTGCGCTAATTGCTCGCGCCGCGGTATGCCGCCCGCCTCAAAATGCCGCCACCGGCTGTGATAGGGAATGTTCAAATCTGGATAGCGCTCAAGGGTGGTCGAGACAATTTCTTGAGCGGCCATCTCAAGCCGAGACAGATCAACGACCCAGGCGCCCTCACCACGCTGTAGGCGCCCCAGCATCTCATGCGCGGCCTTCCGAACTGCGCCCGCATTGAGTAGTTCTTTGCTCAACATGAACGCTCTGCCTGGCTATAGACCGCGACCCAGGGTGGCTTGCAGTTTTGCATCGTCAGGCACGACATGGTCCGGTGTGTAATAGCCTGCGGCCATCTTGGCTTGAATCTCGACTTGCGCATCGGCCGGTACCAGATCATCAGGAATCTTCACTCGCTCACCAATCTCAATGCCGCTATTCACCAGTGCGTCGTACTTCATATTACTCATTGATACTAGGCGATGAATCTTAGTAATGCCAAACCAGTGCAACACATCAGGCATCAACTCTTGGAAACGCATATCTTGCACACCGGCCACACATTCGGTACGCTCGAAATACTTGGCGGCGCTGTCACCGCCCACTTGACGCTTGCGAGCGTTATAGACGAGAAACTTGGTGACTTCACCCAGCGCACGACCTTCCTTGCGGTTGTAACAGACTAGGCCCACCCCGCCATTTTGGGCGCCAGCAATGCATTCCTCAATGGCATGGGTTAAGTAGGGGCGGCAGGTACAAATATCTGAGCCGAAGACGTCTGACCCATTGCATTCGTCATGCACCCTAGCGGTCAAGGTGATGGCAGGGTTGGCCAAGTCGCGAGGCTCGCCCATGATGTACACCGTTTGGCCACCAATCGGCGGCAAAAATACCTCAATATCACTGCGGGTTACGAGCTCCGGGTACATGCCACCGGTTTCCTCGAAAAGCACCCGTCGCAGCTCAGCCTCGGTACAGCCAAAGCGCTTAGCAATGCCCGGCAAATACCAGACCGGCTCAATGGCCGCCTTGGTCACCACGCATGCACCCGATTCTTTAAGAATGACCCCGTCGGGCTTGAGACGGCCCTTCGCAATGGCTTCCCGCATCTCGGGTAACTCGATATGGGCCTTGGTCACCGCGATGCTCGGACGGATGTCGTAACCCTTGTCAAAATAGCCGGAAAAGGCATCCGTCACCATGGCACCGAAAGGATCGAGAGACACCATTTTTTCAGGATCAAACCATTGGGGATACGGTCCGATCAGATCGGTGGGTTTCGTATTGGTGAGATCGGCCCGGCGATTTCTGTCCAGCCCCCCAGAGGCAATCGCCAAGGCGCGGTAAATCCCATACGAACCTGAGTGGGTTCCGATCACATTACGATGCGTTTTATTGGTGGTCGTACCGATCACCGGGCCACGAGTGCCGGGGTCCTTGGCACCCCACACAATCGGCATCACGGCTTGCCCGCCAGCGGCAGGATGAGAGGTTAGGCGAATATGGCGTGAGTTTACGATTTCAACGGACATGACGTTTTCACTGCTGTCAAAAACGCAGTTAACGCTAAGTTTTTCGACCCGTCAAGCACCGAACATCGGTCGGGGTTATTACGTCTTGGGTAAGGTCACGCCTTGTTGGCCTTGATACTTGCCACCGCGATCCTTATACGAGGTTTCGCAGACCTCATCACCGCCCAAGAAGATGACTTGCGCGCAACCTTCTCCCGCGTAAATTTTAGCAGGCAAAGGCGTGGTGTTTGAAAACTCCAAGGTGACATGACCTTCCCATTCGGGCTCGAGCGGAGTCACATTAACAATGATCCCGCACCTCGCGTAGGTAGACTTTCCTAGGCAAATGGTTAAGACACTACGTGGAATTCGAAAATACTCGTAGGACCGTGCCAAGGCAAAGGAATTAGGCGGAATAATACAAACCGGCCCCTTGAAGTCCACAAAAGACTTTTCGTCGAAAGCTTTAGGATCGACGATGGTGCTATTGATATTCGTGAAAATTTTGAATTCATCGGCGCAGCGCAGGTCGTAGCCATAACTTGACGTGCCATAGGAGACAATCTTGGTGCCATTCGCCTCACGAACCTGGCCGGGTTCGAAAGGATCGATCATCGGGGCCGCATTGCTGGCGTCGGAGACGCTCCGTATCCATTTATCTGACTTAATACTCATGCCGAGTATTTTACAAGTATCTCAAAGCTTAGGCTTGGTTTGCACCGCGAACCCGACAATGCTATCTTGCCCATCAGAGGAAATGTGTGTAGCCGGGGGTACACCCCAGGCGGTTGTGCTTGAAAAAATGGGCTAGCTAAATTCGATGGATCTTGGAAACCTACTTGCTGAACGTACTAAACGCCTAGGCTTCGCGGTAGCCTGTGCGCTAGGCCTGTGCCTCATCGTGCTTGCCCTCTTAAACACCCAAGCTCAACAGCGCCAAAATAAGGAGTTGATCGAAGCGGCGGCACGAGCCGCCCTGTTGTTTGTTCAGACGGCTCCTGCCACTACTGAGTCAATGGCCAACTCGGGTCGCGATGCGCGCGAGCGCGACGCACAAGCAGAACGCTTGAGCCAAGTAGTGATCGACAAAGTGTCCCGTGACTCTGAGCGACTCACGCTCAGTCATGAGCTAAGAGAAAACGCCATGATGGCTATCGTTTGCTTTTTTGCATTTGTCGCTTTTGCGGCTCTTTTAATTACCCTCCAAAAGAAGACCATTCGCCTCGCTTTGGCGCCAGTAGTAGGTATGGTCGAAGAACTTGAAGCCTTCGAAGCGGGCGACCTGGACCGTCGCCTACCCCAGGTGCCGTTACGGGAGCTGGACTCGGTTTCAAGAAGCTTTAATCACCTTGCAGAGAGTCTACAGGCCTCGATTAATTCTCAAGAAACGCTTTCACGACAACTGATCGAAATGCGCCATCAAGAACGGCTCAACCTCGCTAGAGACTTACATGATGATCTGGGTCAAACCCTGACGGCAGCTGCGATAGAAATTGAAGCGGCCCGCCTTCAAGCTAAGCTTTCATCGAATCGCATGCTCGCAACTACGCTATTCATCGGCGATATAGATCACTCAAACCTCGACAAAATTGAAGGCTCTCTTGACCGTGCAAGGCAATCACTGCGGCAGTTGACGGCCCAGTTGCGTGGCGAGGGGTCGAACCCGACTGGCCTTGATGTTGCGGCGCTTCTCGCGTTCTGGAAGCGCCAGCATCCAGAGGTGCAATGGCGTTTAAGTTGTGACTTGATCTCTCAGCTCGACCTACTCATGACTCGCGAACAATCGGTCGCCTATCGCATTTTGCAAGAGTCGCTCACCAATGTTTTTAAGCACAGTCAAGCCTTGGACTGTCAGATTTCGTTGTCGCTTGCCACCAACAGTTCTGAATCCGAATCAACGACGCCATGCGTCAATCGCCTGGAGCTCAGCAACAATGGCCTAGCGAGCGTCATCGGGACGCGCTGTGGTTTTGGCATTGAAGGCATGCGGGAGCGGGCCAAGTCCATCAATGCCGATTTCCGGGCCGGTCCAGAGGCCGACGGCCGGTGGCACGTGCACTTAGTGTGGCTGCCATGCGAGTCATGATCGTCGATGATCACGAGGTCGTGCGCCTTGGGTTTGCCTCCCTGTTGCGGGCCACCAGTGTTTACGAAGTTTCCGCGGAGGCAAGCACCGTGGCACAAGCCTACCTCGCGCTACAAGCGGCAGAGGCCTTACAAGGCTTACCCGATATCCTTGTGACCGACCTTAATTTGGAGGGCGTGAGTGGGCTGGAATTGATCGGCAAAGTACGTGAGCGGTTTCCGAGCATCAAGATATTAGCGCTATCGATGCATGAGAATGGCGCACTAGTGCAACGTGCGCTCGATCTGGGTGCCCAGGGCTACTTCTGTAAATCCAGCAAACCCAGCGGACTGAAGGAAGCCATCGAAATCATTGCCGCTGGCCGAATCTTTATTGACAGCGCGGCCCAATCGGCACTCAAGGCTCATCAACAAACCATCAAGTGTTCGAGTCTTTAACCCGTCGTGAATTTGAGGTATTGCGACAAATGATTAAAGGGGAAAACTATTTGAGCATTGGCAAAACATTGAATCTCAGTGTCAAAACTATCGCAAATCATCTCTCCTCGATACGAGGCAAGCTAGGCGTCGAGACCGATTTTCAGTTGATTCGTATCGTCGACAGCTTGGGACTGCCCCTGTTGTGAATTAGTAGTAACCCTGATCGAGTCCGCTGGCCCATGTCGAGTGGGTCAAAAACGAAACCTTTAAGCCAAGGGTTTTCCACATCTTCACTTATCATGCGGCACAAGGAGATTTAATGATGAAGCGACACGCTATGAATCAAGCTAATGCCGGGGTCAATATTTCCAAAGTATTCCTTCGCCGACCTCGCCTCAACCCGATTGTTTTGGCACTGTTGTCCCTCCCCTTGGTAGGACTCTCCGAGGCGCAGACCTTGGATGAGGTCGTCGTTTCTGCCACCCGCTCGGAGCAAAAAACCTTCGATGCGCCTGGCGCCATTCAGGCCGTGGGCAGCGAGGTTATCAAAGAATCGGGCCCGCAAATCAACCTCTCAGAATCCTTGAATCGGGTCCCTGGGGTGGTCGTTCTCAATCGGCAAAACTATGCCCAAGACTTGCAGCTTTCCATTCGCGGTTTTGGAGCACGGTCTCAGTTCGGCATTCGAGGTGTGCGGCTGATCGTAGACGGTATTCCGGCCACCATCCCTGACGGTCAAGGCCAAGGCTCCACAGTGAGCCTGTCCTCCGCTGAACGCATCGAAGTATTGCGCGGCCCCTTGTCGCAACTTTATGGAAATTCCGCGGGCGGCGTGGTCCAGGTGTTCAGCGCCAACGGCCCCAAAATTCCCATGGGTGAGGTCGACTTGGTGTTTGGCAGTAATGGCACCCGCCGTTCGAGTGTGCGCACCGGTGGCGAGAGCGGAAGTGTCAACTGGATGGCCGATTACACCGTCTTTAAAACTGACGGCTTTCGGGATCATTCAGCGGCCGAGCGCAAGCAATTCAACACCAAATGGAACTTTGCGCTGGGCGAGAATACGAAGTTAAGCTTGATCGCGAATATTTTCGATCAACCAGTCTCACAAGACCCGATTGGATTAACGCGCGCGGAGTTTAACGCCAACCCAACCCAGACGAATCCGATTGCGACGTCGCAAGACGGTGGCAAGTCGGTCAAACAAAATCAGTACGGCGCCGTGCTGGATCATCGCTTTGATGCTGACTCAAAACTCACCGCTCGGCTTTATACCGGCACCCGGGATGTGTATGCAAAACTCACCATCCCCGCAGCGGCGCAAACAGCGGTTACCTCCGCTGGTGGCATTGTTTCCCTAGATCGCGATTATTCCGGGTTCGGGATTCAGTATGCCAAGCGCATCAAACTTGGCGAGCAGAGCAGCGTGTTAGCCACCGTTGGCTACGACTACGACAGCATGCGAGAGGTACGTAAAGGATTCTTAAACACCAATGGGGTGCAAGGTGCTCTGAAGCGCAACGAGCTGGACACGGTTAAAAGTGAAGACTTCTATGCCCAGGCGAATTGGGCCATTAACTCGAAATGGAGCATGATTGCAGGGGTGCGAACGACCTCGGTTCGCTTCAATGTAGCCGACTCCTTCATCGTGTCCGGCAATCCAGACGACAGCGGCTCCGTGAAGTACAGCGGCACCAATCCGGTCATCGGGGCGACCTACCATCTTAATGACAGCACTAATTTGTACGTTAACTGGGGTAGAGGCATTGAAACACCCACGTTTACTGAGTTGGCCTACCGGGTGGGCGGCAGTGGCCCTAACTTTGGTTTGCAGGCCGCCCGCAGTCGACATATTGAAGCCGGCGCCAAGTTCAAACTCAACAATAACCACCGTATCGATGTGGCTGTATTCAGTATTAATAATCAAGATGAACTTAGCGTCAATACCAATGTTGGCGGGCGCTCCACCTTCAAGAACGTCGGGGATACCCGCCGAGAAGGGATCGAATTCGCCTATTCGGGGCGCTTGAGCGACACGGTGACGGCCTATGCCTCGGTCACGGCCTTGGATGCGCGCTTCCTAGACACCTTTGTCTCGAACGGTGTCACTGTTTCGGCCGGCAAAAAATTGCCGGGCACGCCGCCCACCTCGGCGTTTGCAGAACTCGCTTGGCGCCCGAAATTGAGCGGTGCCTGGAGCGGTCTATCGACTGCGGTTGAAGTAGTTCATCGCGGCAAACTCTTTGTGAACGACGCCAATACTGATGCTGCAGACGGCGTCACCACCTTTAATTTGCGTGCAGGCTTGCAACAAAAAGTGGGACAGTGGAGCTTTAGGCAATTGATCAGAATGGATAACGTTTCAAACAAGAGTTATGCCGGATCGGTGATTGTGAATGAAGGTAACTCGCGGTTCTTTGAAACCGCGCCAGGTCGCACTTGGATGATGTCTCTCACCGCGCGCTACGATTTTAGATAATCCCTTCGTTCGACTTGCAATGTCCAACTTCGCCTGGGTTAAGCTCCCCTCGATTGATGGGCAAAAAAAAAGCCGAGGTCGGACGGAGATCCTTGCTCGGCGAGGCGGAGACACTAAACAAGTTAATTTTAGTGAAATTCACGCCTTTGAACATCCCCCGTTTGGATGATTTTTAAAATATTTTGCAACTAAATCTGAGCGGATGGGTAGTTTGGGGAAAAACATGAGAAACAATTCGTCTGAAGGTCTGATTGCGAACGACCCTTCCTATCTGACCTTCCATTTATGGTTATTGATCGCCGTAGCCTGCGGCTTTGCGGTCTTCATCACTTTACAGACGGGTGGCCTGTCTTTCGTCATTGAAAACGACAGTACCTTTATTAGTTCAGCCATCATGTTGTTTTTTTTGAGCTCAACGTTTTATTGCGGCCGTCGCGCTTTTCGACTTTCCCGTGAGCTCATTGCCGTTCAGTTCAATGCCAAACAACATTCGGCTTTTGGTCAAAATCTCGACCTAGATTTACCCAAAGATGCAGGGACAATCGGCGAGACCACCTGGAGTGGTCAGGTGCTGGCCAACACCCATAGCACTAAAGAAGAACGTGAAACCATGATTCAGGCGCTTGAGGAAAAAATCCTTGGCCCCCACGATGTCGGCTGGTTCATCACCGAGTCGCTCACTAAACTTGGGTTACTCGGGACCGTGATTGGCTTTTTGATCATGCTCACCGCCTTGATCGGCTCAAATCAGCTTGAGCTATCGGCCATGCAGATGATTCTACGTGACATGGCCTCCGGCATGGGCATCAAAATTATTGCAACGGTGGTGGGGTTGCTGTGCAACATGATTCTGGCTCTTGAGTGGCTCCTGCTCGATCGCTGCGCTCAAAAAATACTCAGTGGTGTGCGCTTGCAATTAGGGACTCGCGACCTCAACGCCACCGCGCCAGCGACTGGATCAAATAGCTTTCCGAAAGAGCTCGCACCCGCCCAATGAGCTCCAAACGTGCGCCGCGCCG
Source organism: Betaproteobacteria bacterium (assembly GCA_043767985.1). Classification (GTDB taxonomy): domain Bacteria; phylum Pseudomonadota; class Gammaproteobacteria; order Burkholderiales; family Burkholderiaceae_E; genus JAPOKJ01. The sequence goes on along the minus strand of JAYVKZ010000477.1, from coordinate 1,566 downwards.
CAATTATGGGCAAGACCCATTTACCGACATGCTGTTCAACATCTTACTGGTGTTGTCCTTACTGTTCGCGATGGCCCTGGTCTTTATCAATCCTCCGGCGAAAGATGGCAACATCAATCTCAAGGCCGAGTTTCTGATCACGGTCTCCTGGCCGGACGGTGACCCCAATGACATCGACACTTGGGTGCAAGATGCGACCAATCGCGTGTGTTGGTATAAAGCCCGAGATGAGGGGCTCATGCATCTAGATCGCGATGATCGTGGTGCGCTCAATGACAAAATCACGATTAATGGTAAAGAGGTGGTGAACCCCTTGAACCAAGAGGTGGTGACGTTGCGCGGCGTCGAGCCGGGTGAGTACACCGTCAACGTGCATTACTTCAAATCAGAAAATCAAAAGCCAGTACCTGTGACGGTGCAGGTGGTCAAGGTGAATCCGAAAGCGGAAATCGTGTTTTACGGCACGATCGATATGACCCGTCCGGGTGAAGAGAAAACAGCCGTGCGGTTTACACTGAACGCTAGTGGCAATTTTAGTGACGTCAATACCGTGTTTAAGCCCATGGTTAGAGGAGACAAATAGAATGAACACCACGTCTAGCTTGGGCATTAATGGCCCCTTGCTACTCCTAATCACTTGTTATGCCTTGCTCGCGATTTTGGTGCTTGCATTACTGCTCTATACGCGCTGGTCTTACTGGATCAAAACACTCACGATTGTGCTGATGGGCGCTGTCATTTTGCTGACCTACGACACCATGACCGCCCTGCTTGGCTTCCCGACCCCAGGCAAATTACCGGACCGATTCTTACTGCACTATTCGGTCATCGTGCAACCAGACAAAAACACCTCCAGCAAGGGCATGATCTATCTCTGGGCCTCTGAACTTACCCGCGAAGGCCCGGCCAAGCAGCCTCGAGCTTACGAAATGCCCTGGGATAAAGAGGCCAATAATTCATTTGTCGAAGCCAACCGTCGCACCAAACAGGGCATTATGCAGATGGGGCAAACCCAGCAGGTCGGGCCAAAATCGAGCATCAACACCTTCACCAAATACATGTCGAGTAGCAAGCAACAAAAGGTCAAGTTACAAGACATGCCCGAACCGGCGTTGCCTGAAAAATGAAGCTGTTTTCTATGAGCGGACTAGCTTTCAGCCAATCCATCGGGGCTAAGGTCGCCAAAGTGTTTAAATCGGCGTCGCGCTTAGGACTCATGGTCGCGCCTCTGTTTGTGCAAGGGTGCAGCGACTCCTCAACCGCCAGCCCAAAATTTTTCCCGCTGAACTCTGGTTGGACCTGGCGCTACGAAATGGTCACCACCAACGAGAAAGGGTCAGTGACAGAGATGTTCACGGTTGAAAACACAGGCAAAAAAAGCTACGGGCCAGGACTCGAAGGCTGGGAGCGACGCAATAGCCTGGGAAATTTCTATTTGTTTCAGCTCGACGAAACCGGGGTCTATCGTATTGGTCTGCGTAACGAAATTGAAATGGAGTTTAGAAAGGACCCACCGGAGGCGCGTCGCTTCGTATTGAAAGAGCCTTTCAAGATCGAAAACTCTTG
>JAYVKZ010000476.1:0-6935 GCA_043767985.1 Betaproteobacteria bacterium | reverse complement strand
TGAAACAGTTGAGCAAGTTCGTCCCGCGTCAGTCCGTATCCACTATCCTTCACGGAAAGGCGAACCCGGCCCAGGGCGCTATTCCGGCAATCAATATGGACGGTTCCACCCACTTTGTTATATTTGATCGCATTGCTCAGCAGGTTGTTGATGACCTGCCTCAAGCGGGTGCGATCTGCGACCACATAGATCGCTACAGTGGGCCTGGTAAATGTTAGCTGAATATGCCGACCTTGGGCTTGCGGTTCCACCATGTCTTTACATTCGTCTATGAGCTCAGCGAGGGACACAGGTTCCATACTGATGGGAAACTTGCCGGCCTCAATCTGCGCCAAATCTAGGATGTCGTTGATCATTTCCAGTAGAAACCACCCCGCTTTGAGTATTTGCTCGACGGCACGCTTTTGCGCATTGCTTGGAGGTGGCGAACTGGCTTCAATGAGCTGCGCAAAACCGAGAATCGCATTCAGCGGTGAGCGCAATTCATGACTCATGTTTGACAAAAAATCTGATTTCGCAAGGTTTGCTCTTTCGGCCTCGCTTTTCGCCATTTGCAATTCGAGCTCGAATTTTTTTCGCTCCGAAATATCCATAATCACGGCCACTAGTCCAGAGAAATCGCCCTGTCGGGAGCGCAGAGCGGCCACATTACTCCGAGCAGTGAGTACCTCACCGTCCTTACGCATGTAGAGCTTTTCGAGTTGGACATCGTCGCCTCCCGCACTGAGACGCTGCAACGCTTCCTGGGTCGCTGCAATGCTCGCGCCATGGGTAACCTCGATAATATTTTTTCCCAGCAATTCGTCCTCGGAATAGCCAAGCATGTCGCACCAACGTCGATTCACAAGCGTCATTCGCCCGGCGGCGTCGGTTTGAATAATGCCTGCGGGTGATTGCCGCAAGATACCGCTTAGGCGCCACTCACTTTCACGCAGCGCGTCCTCAGCTTGCTTGAGCTCAGTCACATCACGCAATACTTTCGAGGCACCCACGACGTTGCCCTCACTGTCGATAAGCGGTGAAATAGTCATCGAGGCGGGAAAGTGGCTACCGTCCTTAGCAACGCATATGGATTCAACGCTTCCAACATGCTCACCAGCCTTGACCTTGCGCTGAATCTCCCGTTCAATAGCCTGTGCAGGCGTGGCGACAAGGCGCATCGTCGAGGTACCGACCACCTCATCGGCGCGATAGCCAAAGATTACTTCTGCGCCACGATTCCAACTGGTGATGATGCCCTTCAGATCTTGCCCGAAAAGGGCGTCGTCCGTGGACTCGACTAGGCTCGCCAGCCGCACAAGAGCTTCAGAAGCGATCTTCTCATCGTGAATATCGGTGTTCGCACCAATCCATTCGCGAGCGCTGCCGTCAGCATTAACAATTGGCACGGCACGAACGGAGAACCAACGATAGACACCGGCCCGGGTAAGCACACGAAACTGATTCTCGTGCAGAGTGCAAGTCTCGAGCGATTGCTTCCAAAGTGCGATGGTCGTCGCGCGGTCTTCCGGGTGAATGGTGTCGAGCCAGCCCCAGCCTTTCTTTTCTTCATCGCTCTGACCCGTGATCTCGTTCCAACGGTCACCTGCAAAAGCCACGGAGCCGTCGGGAGTGGTCTGCCAAACTACGGTTGCACTGGCCTCAACCAGTGCACGATAGCGCTCCTCCTTAGCGCGCAACTCAATGTCCGAGGTAATTCGTTCGTGAATATCTTGGATGACTCCTACGGCGTGCTGCGCTTTACCGTTCTGGTCGAGCACCATCCGGGCAGTCACAGAAACCCAACGACTACTCCCATCCTTGCGAAGGTAGCGCTTGTCGTTTTCATAGGTTTCTGCCTCACCCCGTAAAAAGGGGAAAAGAAGCTCCTGGTTGCGGATCAAATCGTCGGGATGGGTGATGTCAGAAACGCTCATCCGTAAAAGCTCGTCGGGGCTATAGCCAGTAATTTCAGAAAACTGGTGGTTGACTTTGAGGAAGCGCCCGTTGAGGCTTAAGTACGTTAAACCCGCCGGAGACTGGTCGAATGCAATGCGGTGGAGCTGCTCGCTATATAGTAGTTGTAACTCAAATGCCTTGCGCTCGCCAATGTCGCGCGTCGTCTGCGAGGCGCCCACAATTCTGCCCTGAGGGTCCTTAATAGGCGAGAACGTCAGCGAGACATCGACCAGGCTTCCGTTCTTGTGAAGACGCACGGTCTCGAAATTTTGCACACTTTCCCCGCGTGCGGCCCGAGCAAGAATTGCTGCAGCCTCGGCCTGCAACGGCACCGGAATAAGCCTCGTGATAGGTTGCCCTTCGATTTGCACCGCCTTAAATCCGAAGATTTCTTCGGCTGCGCGGTTCCAACTGGTGATCGCGCCTCCAATATCCATCCCGACAATCGCGTCACTTGAAGAGTTCACGAGGTCAGCGAACCTTAGGGCGTCTGCCTCCGCGCGTCTCCGGTGAGCATCATTCTTGTTCAGGGCGAGGGCATTCCACCACACCACCCCCGTCAAGATAGTGACCATCGCAGCACTAAATGCAGACGCCAGTTGCATAGGGCTTAAGAAACCGGATTTCTCGGCTGATAACACAATCCAGCCCAGCAGCGTTGGCACCAAGATCGCGACGGGGAGTAGTCGACGCGCCACGTCAGCGCCCGGACTAGGATGGGCAAAACACGGGCGATTCCGTCCGAGCGCATGCAAAGAATGCCGAGCGCAAGCAACGCAAACCCCACTGCAGTGTTTAGGGCCATGCTACCAAAGCCGGAGAGGCTATAGAGCTCCTTGGTTCCATAGATGTAACCGGTTACTGCGAGCAATGCCACACCACCGACCACAACGGCGATTGTTTCATTAATCCGACGCCTTTCAATTCGACGAGTGGTGAGTTGCAAAAGGGCAATGCCGAGCAGGATAAAGGCGCAAGTACTACTGAGTGCCATCCGACCTGATTCAACTTGCATTGCTTCTAGGTCGCGGGGTACCACGAGGCGTTCTACGCCGAAACTGATCCCAAGAACATGCTGAGTCAGCGACAATACGCCAAGCCCCATCACTGCAATTGCAAGGCTTAATCGCAGATACCGATGCTCACGTAGCGTCAGCGCAACACCAGCCAGCACGAAGCTTAATGCTGCGCTTAGAGCCACGGGTGCGCTCCCTGGTAGCGACGTTCGTAAAGCCTCCACCTGCAACACCCACCCGAGCAGCGCGAGAACCCCTAACAAAATTACTGCGACGCCACATAGTTTCGTAATCGCGACACCGGAAAGTGATATCGGAGGACCAGGATCGCCCGCAGTCGAGGTTGTGCGTTGCGCTATTGACCCGTTGACCCTCAGCAATTTATCCTCCGGTGACGAACTGATCTTGATATTGAATATTCTAACCAAAAATGATCGCTTTGCAACTCTGCTAGAAAAGTTGGGCCTCAATGATTTTTTAAAAACCACGGGCGGCAAAGGGCAGGCTGCATCCCGAGCGCTATGTTGCGAACATGGCAAAGGTGAAGCGAAACGGAAAGATTTTTCAAAGACCCGTCAATCCGTGACCAAGCCTATGCTCAAGCAAGTCGGCGCACGGATGAAGCCGGTAGTTTCGGGCGGCTTGCATGGGCCACTTTACGGAACAAAATTGGCTTATCCAATGATAGACGCATGATGCGACGCACTCTGTGCTCAAGTGCACGCAATGCCAGCTAATCGGTGCGAACTGAATATCCCCTTGATCAGGCTAGGCAGAACCCACACCTTGGAGGCCTTCATGTCAGGCGAGCCTGGTGCGCTTTGCGATCTTTGCGCCAACACCCATACTCAGCTTTCAGAGCGCATCGACAAACTTGGGGGTAGTCACCGCGAAAACACCTATCTCTAAAACATCGTGAATGCCTTAAAGCCAAGCCGTTCGTCACGCAAACCTTCGCTCCTACATGGTGTTTTGGCATTGCACCTGCAAGCGTATTTCTTGAGCAAGTGTTGCATCACGGTCATGAGCGCTGTTAGACTAGTTCTCGAGCCTTCGTCGGCGTTCAAGTCGACATCAGCGCGTCGCCAATTTAGAGACCAGCCCATATGACTTTAGAAGATCAGACGATCCACTACATGGCCCGCACCCGGGAGTACTACCGGGCGATTGGATACACCAAGGACTATGTGTGGTCCAACTACCTAGACGTGCCGTTTGCTCGGCTAGGCAAGCCCTTAAGCCAAGCACGCATTGGCATGGTCACCACGGCCCATCCTTTGGATCGCTCTAATCGAGATGCTCGCGGCGTAAAGCATGTTTGGTCTGGGATGGTCGATCCTTTACCTCCAGGGCTCAATACCGACAACCTGGCCTGGGATCGAGAGTCCACGCACACCGAAGATCGCGAAACTTTCTTGCCGATTCAGGCCGTTTTGGCCGCTGCTGATGAGGGGGTCATCGCGGGACTAACGACACGCTTTCACGGCGTGCCCACGGAATATAGCCAGCGCAAGACCATTGAAGAAGATGCGCCCCTGATCCTCGCACACCTGCGTGAGGACGGGGCCGACGCCGCCTTTCTGAGCGCGCTTTGACCCGTGTGCCACCAGACCGTGAGTCTGGTCGCACGGCATCTTGAAGCCCATGGTATTCCGACGGTGATGGTTGGGTCGGCCCGCGATATTGTGGAATATTGCGGCGTGCCCCGGTTTTTCTTCACCGATTTTCCACTGGGTAACCCCTGTGGTCATCCATGGCGGCCGGAGATGCAGCGCATGATTGTCAGGTCGGCTCTCAGCTTACTGGAGACCGCCACTGCACCGCGGACCACCGTGGCGTCAGGGTTTGCTTGGAAGGAGGACCCGCAGTGGCGTTCACGTTATGGTCGAGTGGATCCGGCCGAGCGGGATCGACTCATCGCGATTGGTGAAGCGCGTCGCCAAAAGCAACTGGAGGCTTCGCGACTAAAACGTGAAGCGTGACGGCTCTCCAAGCTTGTTAGACCACCATGGGCACCCCAACTCCATCCATGCCGATGATTACACCGCTCACGTAGCTCGCTTGTTCAGACGCCAAGAACAACACCATATTGGCAATTTCTTCGGGTTTGGCCAGGCGTCCCAACGCAGTTTTACTGGAGGCGCGCTTCATGGCATCGTCGGCACTGATGCCCGCCAGACGTTGCTCAGCAGCAAAACCTTCCACTAAGCGATCGGTCAGCGTGGCACCGGGATTCACAGCGTTCACGCGAACCCCTTTGCCACCATAGGCATTGGCTAGCCCAGCCGTCGCCAACATTAAGGCCGCATTGGCGGCACCGCCAGGTAGATGGATAGGACTCGCAACCTTGCCACCCGCGCCGATCACGTTGACGATATTGCCTTGCTTTCTGGCGCCCATCCGCCTGATGGTGGGGTCGATGATATTGATGTAGGAAAAGTACTTGGCATCCATGGCATCTCGCCAGGCCGCAGGCGTCAGGTCGTCTGGAGGCGTACGCTTGGCGGCACCTGCGGAGGTCACCAAGATATCCACCGGGCCGAACTGTTTTTCGGCCGCATCGAGCACGGCTAAGGCTTGATCCGCCTGGCAGAGATCGCCTTGGTGGCAAACAAGTTGACCTGCCGGAGCTGCGAGCGTGGCGGCCGCGTTCTTCAGGTTGGCCGCATCGCGAGAATTGATGGACACCTTGGCCCCTTCGGCGAGAAACGCTTGCGCGCAGGCCAGGCCGATGCCTTTACTGCCGCCGGTGATCAGCACATGTTTACCTTGTAGTTTCAAATCCATTTTTGTCCACTTTTTGAATGAGAGAAGAGGTCGGGATGGTCGTCACAGCGACCCTTCTATAAACACTACACGAGTGCGTACAATCGCGGTGCTAGCGCAGGCCAGTCCTGGAACCTGCAACGTTCATTTTTAAGCGACACGAAATATCGATATGACACCTCAAGTCAGAGATCAAACCATGATGCGCTTGGCGCTTGACCAGGCCCACAATGCAGCAATTTTGGGTGAGGTGCCGGTGGGAGCCGTGTTGGTGCGCGACGGCAAGGTGATTGCCACTGGTTTTAATCACCCGATCGGCACGCAGGATCCAACTGCCCATGCGGAAATTCGCGCCATACGGGCGGCGGCGCAATTGCTGGGGAATTACCGCTTGGTCGACTGTGAGCTCTACGTGACGTTGGAGCCCTGTGCAATGTGCTCGGGCGCGATCCAGCATGCTCGCTTAAAGCGCGTTGTGTTCGGCGCCTCAGACCCTAAAACTGGCGCCGTGGGCAGCGTATTGAATCTTTTTGAGGAAGCTAAGCTTAACCATCATACCGAGGTACTGGGCGGCGTGTTGGCGGAGGAGTGTGGTCAAACGCTGAGTGAGTTTTTCGCCTTGAAGCGTCAACTCAAGAAAGAAGAGTTGGCGCGCGAAAAAGAAGAGGCCGCTGAAGAAGCTGCAACTAGGCAGCCTCCGGTCAGCGGCATCGAAGTGAAGTTTGACGATGAGTGAGCAACCTGTCACCCCAGGCAGACTTGACTTACTTGATATCAGCCTTCGTGCGCAAATCTTGCACAAACGCCTGAATCTTGCGTTGCTCTAAGCCCTGCTGAATTTGCGGCTTGACCTGCTCGAAAGCAGGGGGCTTAGTTTCACGGGTATCGTCCAAACGAATGACGTGATAGCCAAACTGGCTCTTCACCGGAATCTCGGTAAACTTGCCTTTTTCGAGCTTGACCATGGCTTGGGAGAACTCGGGCACGAAAGTACCTGGCACGTTCCAATCAAGATCACCGCCGTTGGCGCCGGAGCCAGGGTCCTTCGACTGCTTGGCCAACTCTTCAAATTTCCCGCCCTTTTTGAGTTGATCGATGATGCCCTTGGCAACGTCTTCTTTCTCAACCAAGATGTGGCGAACTTTGTACTCTTTTTGGCCGCCTTGGCCTTGAGCGACTTTGTCGTACTCAGCCTTCAGCTCAGCCTCAGTGACC
>JAYVKZ010000475.1:0-4082 GCA_043767985.1 Betaproteobacteria bacterium | reverse complement strand
GCCTGTGTCACCTGCAAGGCGAGTTTGGCGGACTGCTCCACCAAGATCACTGTCAAGGCTTCTTCACGAATCAACCGACCAATACTGGCCAAAAGAGTTTGCACAATGATGGGTGCGAGGCCTTCTAGCGGCTCGTCCAAAAGCAATAGGGTTGGGTCGCCCATCAAGGCTCGGCCGATCGCGAGCATCTGTTGTTCACCACCCGATAATTGATTGCCCATGTTCGACTTTCGGTCGGCAAGGCGAGGGAACAAATCGTAAACGCGTTCAATCGGCCATTTACCTTTGCGGGCGGCGACCTTTAAATTTTCTTCCGCAGTGAGTGAGGGAAAAATATCGCGGGTTTGCGGTACATAACCAATACCCAGGCGGGAGCGTTCATGCACAGCCATCTGCTCAATGCGGCGCCCGCGAAACGAAATGCGCCCGCCGTGAAAGGTGCTGTGGCCCATGATGCTGGCCAGCAAGGTGGTCTTGCCCACACCGTTGCGACCTAGCACCGCCAAGGCACCTCGCTCGGGCAGACTAAAACTGACCTCTTCTAACACGACGGTGGGGCCGTAGCCCGTCGTTAAAGTATCGATCCTTAAAGCTTCGACTGTCCTGGCCTCGATATTCGCGCCTTCAACGACTGGGCCGTTCTTGTCCGCCTCACCCATGAGCTTCACCTAGATACACCTCGCGCACGCGTGCATCGTTCTCTATTTCTTGAGGCGTACCTTCGCAGAGCACCTCGCCTTGCACCAAAACCGTAATGCGCTGGGCAAAGCGAAACACGAGTTCCATGTCATGCTCGATGATGAGGATGGCAATCTCAGACGGCAGCTTGCCGAGTGCTTCGAGTATTTTTTCGGATTCAATTTTGGGCACACCGGCAGCGGGCTCGTCGAGTAGCAGCACTTTAGGATGGAGTCCGAGAGAAATCGCGATTTCAACCAATCGCTGCTTGCCATAGGGTAAATCCAGAACCCGGCGCGAGGCATCGTCGGCAATACCGAGGGACGCTAATAATTCTAGAGCCTCGTGCCGGACGGCAGCGTAGGCGCTGGCAGGTCGCCACCAGGCTTTGGCGCCACCCAGCCGCTCGGCCACGCCCAGTGCCACGTTATCGAGCACAGTCATATCACCAAACAAGGTGTTGATTTGAAACGTACGGCCCAAGCCACGCTTGACTCTTTCGGCCTGGGTGCGCGCGCTGACGTCATCACCGGCTAGAAGAACTTTTCCCGAGGACGGTACTAGGCGGCCCGTCAGCAAATTAACGAAGGTGGTTTTGCCCGCGCCGTTAGGACCAATCAGAGCGTGACGGTCACCGGCCTTGAGTTCGAAATTGATATGAGAGGCCACGGCCAGTGCGCCGAAGCTCTTGCACAGGTCAACCGTTTGCAGGATTGGGCCTGCGTTCGTACTCGTTTTTGTGCTCGCCGTCGTGCTCGCAGTCGTACTCACTTACTGCCTCGCTCAAGAGGACTTTGCGAACTCGGCGCAAACTTTTCAATGGCCCGATCACAAAGCCCAAGCAAACCACCCCGTGCAAACAACACGACAATCACCAAGAGCAAGCCAATGCCAAAATACCAGTATTCAGGGAACTGCTTGGAGAGAAAGTCTTGCGCAACGAGAAACACAGCTGGCCCAAGAAATGCCCCGTACAGTCGCCCAACACCGCCTAATACCAGCATGACAATCAGCTCACCTGAGGGCTCAAAGCCTAGAACGTTAAGTCCCACCACTTGGTTAGTCTGTGTGAGTACAGCGCCAGCCAAGCCAGCGATGACGGCAGATAAGGTGTAAACCACCACCAATCTCTTATAGACCGGTGCGCCAATCGCCTCCATCCTCAGTCGGTTGGCCCGTATACCTGCCAAGCTCACTCCGAAAGGCGAATGTATCAAGCGGCGGACGAGGTACCAGCAAAGCAGCAAAATCGCGAAGCTCCACCAATAGCCTGTTTTGCCAAACATATCGAATTTAAACAGGCTAAAAATGGGGGCGACCATCACGCCAGACAAACCGTCGGCACCGCCAGTCATGTCGGTCGCCTTATTGGCAATCTCCAAGCAGATGGCAGCCACCGCTAGGGTTAACATCAATTGAGTGAGGCCATGAGTGCGCATAATCACCAGGCCGGTGAGCGCGCCCAGAATGCCAGCGGCGAGGCCGCTGATGAGCAATTGCAGGAAGGGGTCGGTGATGCCAAGTTTTACCGAGACAATGCCGGTTGCATAAGCCCCGACACCGAAAAAAGCGGCATGCCCGAGGGTAACAATACCTGCGAAACCAATAATCAAATCAAGCGACAGGGCGAACAGAATGTAGGTCAGTACGCGGGTACCCATTGACAAATAGTCGGGTAGCAAAAAGAATACCGCAATAGCTAAAACCCAAGGGATACTTTCCGACCAGCGCAGCTTGGAAGCTGCGTTGTAACCCACTGGATGCTTCAAGCACGCCTCCCAAACAAGCCTTGAGGCCGCCAAAGCAATACAGCAATGGTCGCCGCATAAATGAAGAAGGCGCCGAATTGCGGTAGCCAATATTTGCACGCGGTGTCGGTGATTCCTATGAGTAGGGCCGCCACGAACGGGCCTCGTAAGCTGCCCAAACCTCCGACCGACACCACGATCAAGAAGTACACCAATTGCTCAAAGGGGTAGGTTGGCTGAATGGCGACGATATCGGCACCAAGGGCACCACCGAGGCCCGCCAAGCCGCTGCCGATCGCAAAAGTCATCGTGAACAGCCGCTTGGTGTTAATGCCAATGGACTGCGCCATGGCGCGGTGATCAACTGCTGCACGCACCATCGCACCCCATATCGTGCGCTCAATCCCAAACCAAAGCGCAGCAATCATGAGCGTACTAAAGCCAATGAGAAAAACGCGGTAGGCCGGGAAATTTCGACCCATGAAGGAAAGCTGACCCTTTAAGTAATCGGGCAAGATCACCGGCTGTTGCAGGGTGCCGAAGATGAGCCGCGCGACGGCGACCGACATGAAGATGAGGCCGATGGTGAACAGCACTTGCTCAAGTTCGCTGGCACCGTACAGGCGGGAGTAGAGAAGGCGCTCCAGCACCACGCTGGCGGCCGCCACCAGTACAAAGGACAGTAGCAAAGCCAGGGGAAAGGGAATATGGAAGCGCGACAAACCGGCGACCAAGATATAGCCGCCGGTCATCGCGAAAACCCCATGGGCGAGGTTGGTGAACCCCATCAGGCCCATCGTGACCGACAGGCCCACCGAGATGACATACAGGATCATGCCAAAGGCGACGCCATGAAAGGCAACGCTGACTAGAGATGAAAGGAAAGAATCCATGCGGACTCTTTACTTTTTGTCGAACTCTTTCAAAGGATCTTTGATGCCGGGATGAATCACTTCCAGTTCGACGTTGGCGAGCTTGCCACCGATCTTGCGCACTTCACGCAAATACTCTGGGTTAATCACGTCGCGAGTCTCAGGGTCGATGGACACATTGCCGCGCGGGCTGGTTGTCGACTTGTAGGTCTTCCAGTAGTCCACCGTTTTTTGGGCATCAATTGTTCCGCCCTGTGCGCGAATCGCACCGTAAATGGCGTCCATCGCATCCCAGGCACCGACGGCCATGAAGCCAGGCGTCAGGTTTTCGCCATACTCTTTTTTGTAGGCCGCCACAAAGGCTTTATTGGCAGGCCGCTCGGCCGCTGCAGAGTAATGATGCACGGTGGTGACGCCAATCGCCGCATCGCCCATGCCGGCCAACTCTTCGTCGGTGACAATGTCGCCTGTGCCCAAGTATTTGATATTGGATTTAGCCATGTCCAGGTCGCTGTAGGCCTTCATCATTGCGGCAGCTTGCTTGCCTGCGGGGTTAAAGGCAAACATGACGTCCGGCTTGGCATCCTTGATGCGCTGCAAAAACGGCACGAAATCAGGGTTGGCGAAGGGAATACGGACCGAGCCAAGCACTTCACCACCGGATTCTTTAAAGCCGCGCAGGAAGCAGCCTTCGGCCTCGTGACCGGGAGCAAAGTCACTCACTGCCGTGTAGGCCTTCTTATACTTTTTGCCGGCCCATAGCCCCGCAGGGTAGGCTGATTGG
>JAYVKZ010000474.1:0-24118 GCA_043767985.1 Betaproteobacteria bacterium | reverse complement strand
TGCCGTGAACGGTAAGAAACCGCCGAACCAACCGTTACCAATATGGTAGGGCAGGGACATTGAGGTGTAGCGAATCTTGGTTGGGAACAATTCAACCAGAAGCGCTGCAATCGGACCATAAACCATCGTCACATAGATCATCAAGATAAAGATAATGCCCACAACCTTTGGCTTATTGATTTGTGCAGGGTCGGCCTTGTCGGGATAACCTGCCGTTTTCAATGCGGCCGAAATTGCCTTCGGATCGGTGCTCTTGACAGTGATGTCTTTCACTTGAATGGCAACAGGCGCATCGGGTAGCGCGTCGCCATAGGTGAAATTGACGCCAGCACCGGTCAGTTGCTTTTTAACCTTAACGCATTCCTTTTTGTGATCATCATGCTGAGGCAAGAGCGATGCAAAGAAACTGAAATCGCATTTACCGCCGCTTTGATCTGCCCGAACCACAACAGGAGTGTCTTGGCTAGCTTTTACCAGGGCTGGGTTAGCAGCATCGGCTAGGGCATTGAACAGAGGGAAGTAGGTGAGAGCACCCAAAGCGCAACCTGCCAAGATGATCCATTTGCGACCAATCTTGTCGGACAACCATCCAAAGAAAATAAAGAAGGGTGTCGACAGCAGCAGTGCGATCGCCAACAACAAATACGTCGTTTGGAAATCAACCTTGACCGCATTTTGCAGGAAAAACAGTACCTGGAATTGACCGGTGTACCACACCACGCCTTGGCCGGCGGTTGCACCCAAGAGTGCCAACAAGACGAACTTGTTGTTAGGGTAACGCAGGAAGCTTTCAGTCAATGGAGACTTAGAGCCTTTGCCCTCGGCCTTCATTTTCTGGAAAAGCGGCGATTCATTGAGCTTCAAGCGAATATAGAGCGAGAACACCAAAAGAATAATCGACAACCAGAATGGAATGCGCCATCCCCATTGCTTGAACTCTTCAACCGGCAAATTGGTACGGCAAAGATAAATCACGATCAAGGCCAGGAACAATCCCAGTGTTGCTGTCGTTTGAATCCAAGCAGTGGAAAGACCACGGCCGTTGGCAGGAGCATGCTCCGCAACATAGGTCGCTGCACCACCGTATTCGCCGCCGAGCGCCAAGCCTTGCAGCAAGCGCAACAGTAGCAAGATGATCCAGGCGGCATCACCGATTTGTGCGTAGGTTGGCAAGAAGCCGAGCGCAGCGGTGGAGCCGCCCATCAGCAAGATGGTGACCAGGAAGGTGTACTTACGACCGATCAAATCGCCAATACGGCCAAACACCAAGGCACCAAAAGGGCGAACCAAGAAGCCGGCAGCCAAGGTTGCAAGCGACGCCAGTAGGGCGACCGTGGGATTACCTGGTGGGTAAAACTTGTCGACAAAGAAAATCGCCAAGACGGCGAAAAGATAAAAGTCATACCATTCAAATACTGTACCCAGCGACGAGGCGAAAATTACTTTCCGCTCTTCTGCTTTGGTCACATGCACAGTATTTGTGCTTGCGCTTGCTGTTGCTGTTGCCACATTGCCTCCACTATTGTTTATAAGAACTGTGGAGGGTATAGAGGCTTGCTTACGGGTTACTGACAGTTTTTTCAATATCGATTTAATGGAACGATCACTGTTCAGATGTCATCGTCAGCGAGTTGCTCAACACCATTTCGGAATTTTATCAGCGCGTCAGGCTAATCTGTGATAAGTCAAGCATGCCGTCGCCCCGCATCGGCACTTGGACGGTGTTGTTGGCGACCCAAATCAGTACTTGACGATTCATCGCTAGGTGATGCACCTGCCTATTGTGTTCCGTAAGCGCATCCGCCAAGAACTTGTTGCGCTCGATTGCGCGCATGTCGTTCTCCGCTTTGCCTAACAGCTGATCAATGAGCGGATTGGAAATTGCCCCGTAGTTATCTGCTCCTTGGCCGAGGTGTCCTTTGGTATGAGCCAGTGGGCCCAAAGTGAATGCAGCATCGGTCGTGGAGCCGCCCCAACTCATGAGGTAGACATCAAAGTGCTTTTGGAGCTGATCAAGATTGGTGAAATAAGCGGTCTTCGGCTGGGAGACGAGCGAGACCTTCAATCCAAGCTTGGTCCACATCGCTGCCACTGCCGTACATAAAGCAAGGTCGCTGGGATAGCGATCGCTTGGACAGCCCAAGCGAACATGAAAGTCGTTCTTAAAACCCGCTTCAGCGAGGAGTGTCTTGGCCTGTTGTTCATCATATTTTGGATGGGTCTCATGCTCAGCGAGATGACCGTTGGCACGGGGCATCACCATCGAATACGTCGGGTCGGAGTAGCCACGATAGATTTTCTTCTGCAGCCCTTCATGATCAATGGCCTGAGCGAGCGCACGCCGAACTTGTTGGGAGGCGAGCGGGTTCGGTTCGGGGGCGCTGTTTCTCTGATTGAAGCCAAAGAAAACTGTGCGATTTTCGACAGCCTTCAGCACTAGGAATTGCGGTTGCTTCTCGATCTGTACGACCTCGGTCGGGCTGGCATCAAAAATCAAATCCACGTCGCCACCCAGTAACCCTGCGAGTCGGGATGCTGATGAGGCGGCTGGGCGATACAACACCGATTGGACATTGGCTTTGGCCAACTTCCAATCGCCCCACCAATGCGCGTTGCGCTCATAGCGCGTTTGTTGGCCGACCTGCCACTGCGCAATCTTCATGGCACCGGTGCCGTTGCTCGCGGTGGTGCAAGCTGTTTCTTGCTTTTGTTTGAAGCTGGCCGGAGCCAGGCATCCTTTTGCCTTGGTCCATACTTCACTCATGATGGGTATTAAGGCGAGTTGCTCGAGAAAGACCGGATTGGGTTTGAGTGTTTGAAACTCGACGGTGAGTGGATCAATCGCGCGCGCTTTTCCAAGGCCCTCGGCGTAATGACGGATCGCGGAGTGAACATGCTGCGCACGCAGGATTGAAAACACCACGTCATTGGCTTGAAACGCTTCGCCGGCAGAAAACAAGACACCCGCTCGAAGCTTGATCCGCCACACTTGGGCTGAAGGGTTGCTCCAGGACAGGGCCAAGCCAGGCACCAGCTTGAGCGACGCGTCGCGCAGTAACAAGGGCTCGTTGATTTGCCTGAGAAAACGATTGCTAAAGGCTTCGTTGCGTGAGTGTGGATCGAGGCCTGAGAGATCGCCTGCGCCGGTCACTCTGAGCGTTTGAGCGTAAGCAGGGTAGGCACTGAGCGCACTAGCGATCGTTAGTGACAGCAGCAGTTGATGCAGGAAGCGACTTGCCATCGCAACTTTCAAAGCGCGACCCTTGTGTCCGACCTCGCCATTTCACGGACTCGCAATTGAGCAGGCCGCTCTAGGCACAGTTTCAGCCACGCCGAAACCCTTGGGAAGCCCATCATCATTTGCGCGGCGGGACGAATCCAAGTGACCACTGAGGCGACATTGATATCGGCGACAGTGAAGCGCTCGCCAGCGATATAAGTGCGATCCGCAAGGTGGGCCTCCAAGACGCGCAAGGGCACCATGAGCCGCTTTTCAGCTTTCTCGGCATAGCTTGGGTCGCGACGGTTCTCGGGCATCACCAAGCGATGCTCCAAAACGATCAGGGCGTCTTTCTCAACCTCGGTCACGGTCCAGAAACTCCAACGCAAGATGTCGGCTTCCTCGGCGAGGTTGACTGCACCCAGGCTAGGAATGCCATCACTGCGCGCCACTTCACTGGTAAATTTTTTGGCAAGATAGATTGAACAGGCCATCGATTCCCAAACAATCACCTCGTCGTCTTGCAAAACGGGTAAGTGCCCATTGGGGTTGAGTGCCAGCATGGCGGGGATGCGCGAGCCGCCGCCGCGATAATCGGTTTTGACGCGCTCATAGCTCACGCCTAGTTCTTCAAGCACCCACAAGGGGCGTGACGTGCGTGAGGCCGCAATGCCGTGTAGTGTTAAAGCCATGAGCCATTCTCCAATGCATCGACGAGGGATAGTAGGTTGGTACAAATGAAATCAGGTCGTTCATGGGTTTGCGCCAAGCGTGCTGGGTCGACGTTCAGTCCCCAGCTCGCGTGCAGCTTGGCCTGATGTTGCTCAGCCTCTTCCCAGCTTTGAGATTCGCGGTGTATCCAGGCCGTTTTCATCCCGGCGCGATGTGCGCCCAGAACATCTAGTGCGACATCATCGCCGACGTGTAGCGTATCAATGAGGCTCGCCTTGGCTAAGCCGGCCGCGAACTCAAACACCTTCAGATGCGGCTTCACTTCAGGAAGGGTTGAGCTGGTGACTCGCCCTACAAAAAAATGATCGATACCGATTTTTTTAATGTCCGCATTGCCATTGCTTAAAGCCACAATAGGCACTTTAGCTGCTAGCCTCTCTAAGGCGGGCAGCGCGTCGTCAAAGAGCTTCACTTGTTGGCGCGCTTCGAAAAACACCTCGAACGCGCCTTCGGCCAGGTCAGGGTCATCGTCATGCTCGCTTAGTGCCAGGCGGATGATTTCCTTTCGCAAAAAACTGAGATCACTTTTTCGCGAAGGGTGGGCTGCACTGACACTTTTACGCCAAACCATCATCGCCTCGCGATTGAATCTGGCGGCCGTGTTGGGCGCTACAGTTTGGAGGTGCTGTAGGAGCGCCGCCTCGGCACCGTGAATGGTGGCGGCGACCGGCCAAAGTGTATCGTCTAAATCAAGGGTGATAGCGCGAATTTTCATGAAACTTTCTCGAGAGCCCGAAGAGTATCAAACTCGTTGCCAAGGTCTATCGCCAGGTTTTGGCAAAGTGAATCAATTGCGTGAGCACTGCGCGTTGATGGCGCTGAGGATGGGTGACAATCCACAGGCTGCGTTGCAAGCTTTTTTGTAAGCTAGGGTCGAGGCTTGTCGCTTTGATCTCCACGAGCTTGCCGCTTGCGAGTTCGTTTTCGATGACGCGTCGACTCAGACATCCCAGTCGATCACTACTCGCTACAATTTCGCGCAGGGTAGTGTTATCACTGGCTTCAATGTCGATGTTCATCGTGGCTAGCAGGGGCGCCAGCGCCCTTAAAAAGATCTCCCGCGTACCCGAACCCGATTCTCTCAAGGCCCATGCAGCATTCCCAAGGCCTCGTAGTTGGGCTTTTTGAGACAGCAGTGGATGCCCCGCGCGGCAAAAGATCACGAGCTGATCACTGAGCCAGGTTTGCTTATGGAGTGAGGGGTCGAGGACCTCTCCTTCGACTAAGGCCATGTCCAAGCTACGCTCACTCAGGCGCGCGAGGACGATTTCTGAGTTTTGAACGAAAAGCTCGTAGTGTCGTTGGGACCTCTTGACGGACGACTTCGGCTTCGCTTGCATGGAGTCTTCGCTTTCGTCCTCCTTTAGATACTCTTCAAACTCACCGATTAGCCTGGGCAGGAGATGTGGACCGATGGAGCGGGTTGCACCAATCGCCAAGCTTTGAGTTCGGCCCGACCTGCCGATGTCCCCGAAGCTTTCCGCGCGCTCTAAAAGTTCTAGCGCCTGAGGCAATAACTCGCGTCCCCGATCCGAGAGCATGAGACGCCGACCTTGCTTATTGAACAAGCTCTCGCCGAGCTGTTTTTCAAGTTCATGCACCGACACGCTAATGGCCGATTCCGTCAGCGACAGACGTTCTGCGGTTAACGCCAGAGAGCCTTGGCGAGCCAGTTCGCAAAAGGTTTCGATCTGTCTAAGTTTAAGTCCGCGCATCTTGAGTTCCTACACAGAACCTTGAGAAATCGTCTAAGTTCATCATTAAGAGTTATTTAAGCATAATTTGAATATTATTCGATTTTATTTGAATTTTATTCTGCCTAAAATGCTGAGATGAAAAGTGCGCCCATAACCTTCGACGACCGTAGCAAGCAAAGTACCCATTACACCACCTGTTATATGTGTGCCTGCCGTTGCGGCATTCAGGTGACCCTAGACGAGGGTAAGGTGCGCTTTATCCAAGGTACCGCCGAGCATCCAGTCAACCAAGGTGTTTTATGCGCCAAGGGCTCGGCAGGGATCATGAAGCAATACTCGCCTGCCAAGCTTAAACATCCCATGCGTAGAAAGGCCGGATCCGAACGCGGTGCCGGGCAGTTTGAGGCGATTTCGTGGGACGAGGCGTTAAATGAGCTCACCGCCCGGCTCCGCCATATTCGCGCCACCGAGCCTCGGAAGTTGGCCTTCTTTACAGGCCGCGATCAAATGCAGGCGCTCACCGGTTTGTGGGCACAGCAATTCGGCACCCCCAACTGGGCGGCTCATGGCGGCTTTTGTTCGGTCAATATGGCGGCGGCAGGTCTGTACAGTATTGGCTATTCTTTTTGGGAGTTTGGTGCGCCCGATTGGGATCGCGCCAAGTACTTCATGCTCTGGGGCGTGGCGGAAGATCATTCCAGCAACCCCATCAAAATCGGGCTCGATAAACTCAAAAGGAATGGCGCCAAGTTTGTCTCTATTAATCCAGTGCGCACCGGTTATTCGGCGATTGCCGATGAATGGATCGGCATTCGACCGGGCACCGACGGGCTCATGGCCCTGGCGATTGTTCATGAGCTACTCAGCCGTGAGCTGTTTGACTGGGAGTTCTTAGTGCGGACCACCAATGCCGCCTGGCTAGTCATTCAAGCACCAGGCACACCGCGCGATGGTTTATTCCTACGCAATGATCAGGCCCAACCACTGGTGTTTGATCTCGCCACACAAGCACCGGGTACCTTTACGAAGGGCGTCAAACCCGCGCTATTTGGTGAATATGAGGTGGACGGGCTCAAAGTGCGCACCGTGATGTCGCTGATGGCCGAGCGTTATCTTGAGGACAAGTACTCGCCTGAAGCGGTCGCCGAGCGTTGCGGTGTTCCCGCCGAAACCATCCGCCGACTTGCCTTAGAGATGGGCCAGATTGCGTTTGAGCAGCCGATCGAGTTACCGATTGCCTGGACCGATGTGTGGGGCAATCATCATGACAAAGTGGTGGGTCGACCGGTCGCGATGTATGCCATGCGTGGCATCTCCGCGCATAGCAACGGGTTTCAAACGTGTCGCGCCTTGCATCTCATCCAAATGCTTCTGGGGGCCTTGGATGGCCCGGGAAACTTCAGGTCGAAAGCGCCGTTTCCAAGGCCCATTCCCCCGGCGCAATTGCCCGAGAATGATGCCGCCACCATCAATGCGCCCAACAAGGCCTTGAGCAAAACGCCCTTAGGGTTTCCGGTGCGCCCAGAGGATCTTGCCATTGATGCACAAGGTCGGCCGTTGCGATTGGATAAGGCCTACTCCTGGGAAAGCCCGATTGCCGCCCACGGCATGATGCATATGGTGATTCGAAATGCAGTCGAGGGCGACCCTTATGAAATCGACACCCTCATGCTGTTCATGGCTAATATGGCCTGGAACTCGGCCATGAACACGGCGCAGACCCAAGACATGTTGCGTGCTCGCCATCTCGACGGTGAGAAAAAAGGCCAGTACAAGATCCCCTACTTAGTGGTGTCTGATGCCTTTGATTCAGAGATGGTGCAATTTGCCGATTTAGTGTTGCCGGATACCACCTACCTCGAACGCTTTGATGCGATTTCGATTCTTGATCGCCCGATCTCCGAGCCCGATACCGTGGCCGATGCGATTCGCCATCCCATCCTCAAGCCTGACCGCGATGTACGGGCCTGGCAAGAGGTGTTGGTGGATATCGCGGGCCGTCTAGATTTTCCTGCCTTCGTCAAGGAAGAATCATCCAATGCGGCCGATGCCACTGGTCAGGCGACAACCATCAAAACACCGAAGTACTCTGGCTACGAACAGTTCATCACCGAGTATCAAAAAGCGCCAGGCATTGGGTTCTTGGCAGGGTTTCGGGGCGCAGACGGCAAGTCGTCTCTCAAAGGGGAGCCCAACCCAAATCAGTGGCAGGCCTACATTGATAACAAGAGTTTCTTCTCCTGGCATTGGCCGGAAAGCCAGCAGTGGAATCGCGGGATCAATCAACCCTATTTGGAGGCCTCGGCAGCCGCTGGCTTTATTCCCAAAGCCGAGCCGATCATCATGCAAATTTATAGTGAGCCGCTGCAAAAATTTAGGCTCGCAGGGCAGGGCCTCTATGACGGTGTACAGCCTCCCTTGACAGTGGATCAGGAGCGCCTGACCCAATACTTCGATCCTCTGCCCGATTGGTATGCCCCTTTGGACGATGCCAATCTTAAAGATGAGGAGTACCCGTTTCATGCCATCACTCAGCGCCCAATGATGATGTATCACTCTTGGGATTCTCAGAATGCTTGGTTGCGTCAAATTCTTGGTCAAAACTTTTTATACATGCAAGCCCAGCGCGCCGTTGAAATGGGCTTGAGTGATATGGATTGGGTGTGGGTCAGCTCACTGAACGGTCGTATCCGTTGCCAACTCAAAACCATGGAAGGTGTTGAGCGCAACACGGTGTGGAGTTGGAACGCGATTGGCAAGATGGCCAAGGCTTGGGGGTTAGAAAAAGAGGCCAAGGAAGCAACGCATGGCTTTTTGCTGAATCACCTAATCAGTGAGACTCTTGCAGCACCGGTCGACGGCAGACGCATTACCAACTCTGATCCTATTACCGGCCAAGCGGCCTGGTATGACCTGAGAGTGTCGATCACCAAGGCTGCGCCGGGCGAAACCGGTGTGTGGCCGAAACTTGAATTTGGCGACGCGCTGGAGCCTCGCTCATGAAGCTAGGCTTAGTGATAGATCTGGATACCTGTGTCGGCTGCCATGCTTGTGCGGTGGCTTGCAAGGAATGGAATGGTCAGAGCTTGATGGCCGGCGGTGCGCCAGATTACGATACTCAAGGTGCCGAGCCTTCGGGCGTATGGTTTAACCGGATTCGGCATTTCGAAGTGAGTCCGGTGGCGGCCTCCCCGGTTGCGCAGGCTCAACCTGGCCTCAAGCCCATTGATATTCAGCTTGCGGCGGTGCGAGATATTCAGGCGGGGGGCTGCACCTCCAAGACCGTCAATGTGCCGATGTCCTGTATGCACTGCGAAGAGGCCGACTGCGTCACCGTCTGTCCGACGGGGGCCTCATACAAACGCGCGGAAGACGGCATTGTTCTCATCGACCCTGACAAATGCATGGGCTGCAATTACTGCTCCTGGGCCTGCCCTTACGGTGCACGCGAATTGGATCAAAACGAAGGCGTGATGCGCAAATGCACCTTGTGTGTTGACCGCATTTACGATCAAGCTTTGCCTGAGGCTGAGCGTCAACCTGCTTGCGTTTTAGCCTGTCCAACCCATGCGCGGCATTTTGGCGATTTTGATGACCCGCACTCCATAGTGTCGATCCTGAGTTTGGCGCGAGAGGGTGAGGCGATGTTGCCAGAACTGGGTTACAAGCCAGTCAATCGTTATTTGCCGCCTCGCGCTGCGCCTGTCATTGATACTCACTCGCAGGAAGCGTCGGTCAGCACAGGTTTGAAAGAGCGCCTAGCCAAGAGCAAGTTAGGCCAATTGATTAATCGCGTGGTGTCGCTATGAAGCCCGCGCTGTCGGTCATCTTTTTTACCGTGAGTTCGGGTGCCGGGCTGGGGCTGATGTTCTTGTTGGTGCTGTCGCGTTTTTCGCACCTCGCGCCTGCCTCTGCTCAGTGGTGGGCGGCAGCGATTGCCGCAGGGCTGTTGCTCACCGCTGGCTTGATCTCCTCCACCTTGCATCTGGCCAACCCCAAGAACGCGTGGCGTGCCTTCTCGCGCTTTCGGACCTCTTGGCTGTCGCGTGAAGGTGTGTTGGCGGTGGCGATTTATCCGCTTTCTGCACTTTACTTATGGGGAGTCTACCAACAACAACGGCTACTCATCGTGGTTTTTGGCTTGCTCTTGGCCTTGCTGTGCCTGGCGGTGCTCTACAGCACGGCCATGATCTACGCTTGCTTGAAGACCATTCCTCGTTGGAATAATTGGCAAACCCGACTCGCCTTTCCACTGTTGGGTTTGATGTCAGGCGCGCTTTTGCTCCTGGCCTTTGTGCCACAAGCTCGGCCCTTCGCTGGGCCTTTTGCTCTGGGCATGCTGGCTTTGGGCGGTCTGTTGAAACTCAGCTATGTGTGGCGCTTCACGACATCTGAGGGTACGCATCTGACGATCAATCAAGCGCTTCAACCCGTTCGCAAGCAACAAGCTGGGCAAGTGCGCTTGTTGGATGTTGGTCATAGCGCGGGCACCTTTCTCACCAATGAGTTTATGTTCGAGTTAGCGCGTGGCAAAGCAGTGCAATTGCGTTGGGCCATGTGGGTGTTGGGCTTTGTTGCGCCGTTTGCATTGGTGCTATTGACGGCTAGTCCCGTTGGCGTATGGATTGCAGTGCTGCTCAGTCTCACGGGCTTGTTATGCGAGCGTTGGTTGTTCTTTGCTGAGGCTCAACATGTGGTGAGGCTTTATCACGGCCAAGCCTCGATTTGAGTCACCCATGTTGAAATGGTTCGAGGAGCTTAAACAGCCGGGTGTTTTGCGTGCCGACTTATTGGCTGGACTGACGGGAGCGGTTGTGGTCCTACCCCAAGGTGTGGCCTTTGCTAACCTCGCTGGTATGCCTGCCCAATATGGCCTTTACACGGCGATGGTGCCTTGTTTCGTAGCGGCCTTGTTTGGGTCAAGCCGCCAAATGGTGAGTGGGCCTGCTAACGCAATTTCGTTGACGACGCTTGCATTGGTGACCCCCTTGGCTGTCGCCGGGTCAAATTTATATATTGAATTGGTGCTTGTATTGACCTTGATGGTGGGTGTGTTTCAGCTGATCTTGGCTGTGTCCGGCTTAGCACGGCTAGTGGATAAGGTGCCCCATAGTGTGATTGTTGGCTTCACGACAGGCGCTGCGGTGCTGATTGCCAATAGTCAAATCGGGGCATTTTTCGGACTTGAGTTTCCACGTGGTCGGGGCGTGCTCGAGAATCTTCAATCGCTTATCGCTCAGGTGGGCGATTTCAGATGGCCGCCGACCCTGATTGCCTTGCTGACGCTTTTGTCCTGTGTGCTCGGACGGCGGCTTGCTTGGCGCATCCCCTATATGTTGGTCGCCGTCATCGTTGGTGGTCTGAGTTATGCCCTGGGTCTGCATTTCATGCCAGAGCATTTTCTGATGAAAACAGTGGAAGCCTTACCAAGTGCCATCCCGCCGCTCTCCATGCCAAAGGTCAACTTTGCTGTGATGGGTAGCTTACTGATTCCCGCTCTTGTGATGACTCTCCTAGCCTTGACCGAGGCCATGGCCATTGCCCGTGCCTATGCACTACGCTCAGGTCAAAACCTCAACACTAAGCAAGAGATCGCGGCACAAGGGCTGTCTAATCTTGCCGGTGCTTTCTTCTCATCCTATCCTTCTTCCGGCTCTTTTAATCGCTCCGGTTTGAATGTCGAAGCTGGGGCGAAGACCCCATTTGCGGCGATGAGTGCGAGCATCATGCTGGTGTTGATCTTGTTGTTTGTGTCGCCACTCTCGCGCTATCTGCCCATCGTGAGTATCGCTGCGATTCTGATGATGGTCGCCTGGACCTTGATCGATTTCAACTATCCACGGCATGTCTGGCAAAGCGACAAGCTTGATTTCTGGGCTTGGTTAGTGACCTTTGTGTTGACTGTCTCTGTCTCTTTGGAATGGGCAATTATTGCTGGGCTGGTGTTTTACTTTGTGGGGCGATATTGGACAAAGCCCGAGGCTAAGGCTGTTTGAGACGCTTCTTTGTTTTGAGGTTTAACAAGAGGCTAAAGACTTTCTTCCAGAGCCCAGGTCTTTTAAGTTGCGCGCGGGTTCCTTGCGCGAACGAGTCTCGCCTCGCCGACTCCGCCTTGCGCCGATACTCTGCCTCATTCATCATTCATCTATCCTAAGTTTTACTATTGGGTGTGCTTTGGCCTAGACGGAGTCCTTCAGAAACATTTTCCGTTTCGCAAGGGTAAGATGTAGTGACTCAATTTGCAAAACATACTTTCTAGGTTTACCCCTAGATTTTCTAATGTTCATTTGGATTCCTAATTGCGTAAACTGCCACCTCTCAATGCGCTCAAAGCCTTTGAAGCTGCTGCGCGCCATGCGAGCTTTACCAAGGCCGCTGTTGAGCTTTGCGTCACACAAGGTGCCGTCAGCCAGCAGGTCAAGTTATTAGAGGATTTATTAGGTTTTAAGCTGTTTGTGCGCGAGCCTCAGGGCTTGAAGCCCACTTCCGCTGCGCGGGAATACCTGGAAGTTGTCCGCGAGGCGTTTGACCGCATTGCGATAGGCACCGCCAAAATCACCAGGCAGCATAAGTCGGCGATCCTCACAGTGAGCACTTCACCTGACTTTGCCGCAAAATGGTTAGTACATCGCCTGGGTCGATTTTCCGAGCAGCATCCTGAGATCGATTTGCGTATTTCGGCGAGCCTTGAACATATCGATTTTGCGCAAGAGGATATCGATTTGGCGGTGCGACACGGCAAAGGTGATTGGGCCGGGCTCCATGCCGTTGAGATGTTCAGCGAGATGCTCTTCCCCGTTTGTAGCCCGCATTTACTTGGGGCCCGCAAGCATCCTCTTAGTGAGCACAATATTTTGCGCTACCCTTTGCTGCATCATAACGACCGGTCGGGTTGGGCGCATTGGTTGAAGAGCATTCAGCTCAAGTTGGAGAAGCCGTTGAAGGGTCTTATCTTCAACCGGGATAGCTTGTTAATTGACGCGGCTGTGAGCGGGCAGGGCATCGCGCTGTCAAGAACAACGTTGTGCGCTTGGGATGTGTTGCAGGGCCGATTGATCGTTCCTTTTACACACAAGATTGCCCTGCCAAGCTCGTATTGGATTGTTGCGCCTGAATTAAGCGCCGACCTGCCGAAAGTCTCGAAGTTTCGCACCTGGCTAATCGCCGAAGCTAATGCTGACCGAGAGCGTTTGACCAAGCTTCTCGGCCGCGATCTCCATGCCTAAGCTTAGGAGCTAATTTGCGAATGCAATAAATCTAAACTAGAAACAAAAGGATTAATGACCTGCACATTGCCGTAAGTCTCGCCATGAGCCATGTCTTCACTAAGCACAATCCGACAGCCGAGATGTTGCGCAGCGGCGATGACTAAAGCATCCCAGTAGTTCAATCCATAGCGAGTCTCAATCCCGAAAGCTGACTCAATGGTTGACTGGTCAACTGGCCACGGTTGCCAGGCTGCGTATCGTCGAACCTCGTCACGAGCCGTAATTTGCGGCATGGGCGGTTTCAGTTTGCGTGTGACATTGATGTAAAACTCATTCAATACCTGACTACTCAACCTACCAATGCCACTTTCCCAAAGTACTCCTAGCCAGAGTAAGGCGACATCACGTTTCGCCATGTCCGCGCTGTCCTCGCTATAGATCAGGATGTTGGTGTCGACAAAAACACCACTCATAAGCTTCGATCATAGAGAGCGTCCCGCTTAGGATATTCGACGCCGTCAGAGCGCCAGGTGCGCTGCTTCGTTTTCCATTCTTGAGCGGCGCGCTGGTAGGCGTCGGTCAAGCGCATTTTTTCGGCCAGCATATCCCCGACTAATCGAGAGACGCTGGTGTTGCGTTTGGCGGCCTCGATTCTGGCCCATTCAAGGGCGGCATCCTCTACGGTAATCGTTACATTTTTCATTGATTTAAGAATACCACGAAATTCGTGTTACACGAAAAACGTGTAAAAACGTAGCGGTAGGCGATACGTTTTGTGCGCTAATCCCGCCTGAAATTCATTCGAGATCTTTCAAGAATTCCAATAGAAGTCGGTTCACTTCGGCAGCGCGTTCTTGCTGTATCCAATGACCCGCACCTTCCAGAACATGAGTCCCGCGAATGCCGGGCAAGGACTTTGGAAACGATTCGATCTGTGCTTTGGAGGCAGGAAACTTCAGTACGCTGTCTCGGCTACCGGCAATAAACATGGAGGGTTGCCGGATCGGTTGACTTTGCCACGCGGAGGTGAGTCGCCAATTACGCGTGAGGTTTCGGTACCAGTTGAGTCCGCCGCGAAAGCCGGTGCGGGTAAATTCGCCGGTGAACCAGGCGAGATCGTTTTCGGTCAGCCAAGTCAGGGGTTGGGCTGGCGCCATCTTGTTGTCGAGAAACCCACCGGCGGGCGGAAGTACGGCAAAGCTTTTCTCGGCGTCAGGTTGGTCGCCGCTTGAATTGAAATACACCAGGCTGAGCGACTTGCGTACGTCGCGCTCCAGTTCGGCTTCCGCGACACCTGGCGTTTGGAAGTACTGCATATAAAAGCGGGTGATACCATGCTTCTCTAACGAGCTGAGCAAATCAATCTTGCCGCGCAAGGCCCAGGGCACGCTCATGCCGACCACCGCCCGGAACAAATCAGGGCGCAGCAGCGCGCAGTGCCAGGCCACCGGTGCACCCCAATCATGACCCACCACAACAGTGTCTTTGGCTTCTAATTCCCGCAGCAGAGAAACCATGTCGCCCACCAAATCTAGTAGGGTGTATTGCTCGATGTCCAGCGGTGCGTCCGTGCCCCCGTAGCCCCGCATATCGGGTGCAATACAGCGATAGCCCGCTGCGGCCAGCGCTAGCATTTGATGCCGCCAGGAATACCAGCTCTCCGGCCAACCATGGCAGAACAGCACGGTGGGTCCCGAGCCACACTCCGCGTAACGCTGTTTTATGCCGTTGGCGACAATCGTTTTGAGGGTCATGCCGTCGACTGGGGAGTTGATCATAACGTCGTCTCTTTACTTGGAGTTTGGAGGGGACAATAGAGCGATAGGGCGATAGGATGATTTGGGAGTTCGCCAAACAGCGTAGCTATGCAATTGTTATCAAGGATGAGGATTTTCAGGCACTTTAGAATCGACAGGGGAGTATTTCACCTCAGGTGGTTTGGGTTCGTTTAGGGAATTGCCGATAAGCAGATTTGATAGTTGCTTAAGCAATAAATACCCCTGCTAAAGGCGTATTTATTGTCAATCTTGTGGCAACCTTAGCACCACCCGCAACGCATTTTCAACTGCGCTGAGGTCAAGCGCCGCAAGGCTGCCAATCTTGCGTTGCAGGCGGGTTTTATCGACGGCGCGGATGTGTTCAATACGAGCTTTGCTGGATTCGCCGGCGGAGGGGGTGGCCACCAGTAGAGGCGGTACGGCGGGTGAGGCGGTGGTTGTAAGCGGGATAACGACCACGGTGTTGCGGTGCTGGTTAATCTCCACTGCTGAAAGCACCATACATGGGCGGGTTTTTGATATTTCAGACCCGCGCGTGGGGTCAAGTTCTACCCAATAGATTTCACCGCGTTCGATTCGATTGTCAGTGTTGCGATTACCCATATTTCGACTGTTCCTAGAGCCTAGCGTTTGGCTTGTGCAGCTGCAAACTCGCGCTCAAAGGTTTCTGCGTCGAAACTGGCTTCGCCATCCACGCTTTCAGTGGTCAAAATGGCGCTTGCCCATTGTGCAGATTCGTTCATCGTATGGGTGTTCGTAGACTCTAAATCGGTTAATGTTTTCGCAGCAAGTGCTAAGGCTTGGCTCTCGCGGTCAAGCTCGGTCCGTAATAGGTCTAAAAGAAAACGGCTGCGCTGGCGCTGCGGCACAATTTGAGCAAAACGTTGCGACAAATCCTCAGGCAATCGCAAAAGCAATTGTTGCGGTTTCGCGGCCGAGCTTGGGTGATTGAGTGTCGCTGTCATTGTGTCTTCACCTTATTGAGTTTCATAGTTATCAATGTATCATACTACGTTGTATCATTGTTAATCGCCCGGTTGTACGAGACAAATCCCTTTCTGTGCGGTCCAGGCGTGAAAATGGTTCGATACTTCGGCTGATGTTGTTGAAATTCTTATCCGTTATCCGTGTAATGCTTTCTGACATTATTAATGTATGTGATCCCAAGGCTTTAGCTTGCATGCGGCAGTGCGTTGTGGGGCAGGTCAGAGAAAGACCCTGGAGCGGCTGTGTCGCTACATTACCCGTCCGGCGCTAGCCAATGACCGAGTGCAGATGAATGCTTCAGGCCAGGTCGAGCTGATCAAGTGCCCGTGGGAGAGACGGCACGATGCATCAGGTGATGTCGCCCTCGAGTTCATGCATCGCCTGGCGGCGCTGGTGTCTCGACCACGATCGCATCTGATTCGCTTTGGTGGTCGCATCACTTCGCTGCGCGAAATGAGTGTCCCCCCGCTTCGCGCATGGGTGCTGGCCCCGAATGCCAAACTGCGTGCCAAGGTGGTGCCCCGGCCACGCGAGGAGCCTGCTCAAGGTGCGCCATCGCCGGAGGATACCGAGGTAGCTCAAAGCCGCCCGATGCGCTTGGGGTGGGCGAAGCTACTGAAGCGGGTGTTTAGCTTGGACCTCGAACATTGCCCGAACTGCGGTGGTGCGCTGAAGGTGATTGCGGCGATTCTCGAAGTGAGCTCGGATACATTGTGGTCCTAAGGACCGTTTGTGCCTAGCTCACGCCAGGGCCTCCGTGCCCTGGCAGGCGAGTGAGAAGATACTCACGCAAGTGGGCTTTGATGCCAAGCCCCCGCCACGCTCGCCCGCCCGTGGGCAGATGAGTTTTCACGGAAGCCTGATCCCGGCCGATGACCACAGCGAGAGTGACCTACAGACCAGAGTCAGGAAGACGGCTGCGCTATTGCCAGAAAGCGGCCCAAAAGTGACGAGCAGAGCGCGCACCTCCGGCCGAATAGGCCATCATATGAAGCGCAGGGGAGGACGAAACCAAGGGAATATTCTCCTCAAAGCGTGCTTTTTGTACTACAGACAAGCCCTAATCCCCATTCATGATTTCGCTGCACGAATATCAAGTTACATTGATGCTTTCAAGAAAGGAATGCCCCATGGATCGTCTCAAGAATAAAGTTTGTATTATTACTGGTGCTACCAGCGGCATTGGCAAACGAAGCGCAGAGATTTTTGCTCAGGAAGGCGCGCTGCTCGTCATCGCTGGAAGGCGCAAAGCTGAAGGCGCGGCGGTGGCCGAAGCGATTGGTAGCCGCTGTGATTTCGTGCAGACTGATGTTACGAGCGAAGCGCAAATGCAGGCCCTGATCAACTTCACCATGCAAAAGCATGGCCGCATTGATTGCCTTTTCAATAACGCGGGTGGACCCGCTCCGGTCGGTGGGATTGAGTCCATTCCGGTGGATGGTTTTGATGCCGCCATGGCCGTTTTGTTGCGCTCGGTCGTGATCGGTATGAAGCTTGTGGCACCCATCATGGTCAAGCAGGGCCAGGGGAGCATCATTAACAATGGTTCGATCGCCGGTACGCGGGCCGGATATTCAAGCTCATTGATTTACTCTGCGGCCAAAGCCGCTGTGGTTCATCTTAGCAAATGCGTGGCGATGCAGTTGGGTGAAAAAAGTGTGCGGGTCAATTCCGTTTCGCCGGGCGGAATCGCCACAGGCATCTTTGGCAAGGCCCTGGGTCTGTCGGTTGAGGACGCTGAGAAAACGGCGGCGGCCCTGGCCATAGGGCTAGCTAAAATGCAACCGATTCCCCGCGCTGGACTCCCCGATGACATTGCCTTGGCGGCCCTGTTCTTGGCCAGTGATGAATCCACTTTCGTAAATGGCCTCGACATGGTGGTCGATGGTGGCGTCACCTGTGGTCGCCAGTGGACACCGCAGCAAGACGCGCTCAACGGCATGCGCCGAAGCTTTGGCATTGAAGTTTAGCCTGAAGCTTGGTTTAAATGCGGCCCGCCAAGGCCGCAAAGGCTTCAGCCGTGACTTCTAGTGCAGCATCAATATCGGTCTCCCGGTGCGCCACTGACAAGAACATGTTGTGCCGGGGATGTAAGTACACGCCGCGTTTGAGTGCTTCCTGACAAAAAAGGAATCCTTTGGCTCCGTCTTGGTCGTCGTCGAACAAGACCATCGGCATTTGAGGAGGGCCGCTTTGGCGCAGTCCTAGGCCGACCGCCGTAGCTTGCTTAGCGAGGCCGCGTCGAAAACGAGCGCCCATGGCCTCCATCTGTTTGGGGCCATCGCATGCCTGCAATGCATCCAGGGTGGCCAAGGCGGCCGCCATTGACACGGCCGAGCACCAAAACGAGCCTGTGGCATACAGGCGGCCCGCAACCTCACGGTAGCGATCATTGCCGGTGACGGCGGCAAGTGCGTAGCCATTGGCAATCGCCTTGCTCCATGCGCTGAGGTCGGGCTGCACGCCGAGCAAGTCCCAACTTCCATGCAAAGTAAGTCTAAAGCCTGCGCGCACATCATCGAGAATGAGGGCGGCATCTTTAGCATCACAAAGCTCACGCGCTCTTTGGGCAAAAGCCAGTGTCGGAAGGGCTTGGTCCAGACCATAATCATGGCGAAAGGCTGAAGCCACGATCCCGGCAAGGTCGTCACCCGCTTCCTGAGCTGCGGCGCCAAGGCTTTCAACATCGTTGTAGGTGTAGTAGATCACATGCGCGCGATCTTCGGCGGTGACACCAAGCGGGTAGGGTGAGCACCAGGGCACGGCACCGTGATATGCCCCCTTGGCGAGCAATATCTTGCGGCGCCCGCTGGCAGCACGTGCGAGGGTCACGCAAGTGGTGGTCGCGTCGGTGCCGTTTTTTGAGAAGAGCGCCCAGTCGGCGTGGGTGACCAAGCTCACCAGTCGCTCTGCAAGCTCGACCATTCGCTCCGAGGGCCCGTTCATGGTGTCGCCCAAGGCAAGTTGACGTTGTACGGCCTCAGTGACGCCTGGATGTTGGTGACCCAGCACAATGGGGCCCCAGCCGCACATGAAATCGATGTACTTTTTGCCATTCGCATCCCATAGATGACAGCCGTCGCCCCGGGTAAAGAATTGTGGGTATCCGGCAGGCAAGCCCGATGCGCGCATATGACCATACATGCCCCCGGGAACGACGCGCAGGGCGCGAGCACGTAGCTGCTCATCGGGGGTGGGGGCGACCGGCCGTGCCGCTAGTTGTGCGGATTCAGCGAGCTTCGAGAGAGAGTCTGTGTTCATCGGTGCTTCCTCAGGGTTCTTCACGAGGCCTAAAACTTCACAATAAGGCTTTGGTGGGTTAATGCCTGAGCCTTGATGTTGGGCCAGTGGTACATCATGGGTACCATTTCGCCCCGAGCCCAAAGTGGGTTTTGATTCATATACCAATCACTTCGAGGGTCGCCGGAGGCCCCATGAAAGACGATCCACTGGCAGTTCTCCCATGCGCCAACATCGAACACATAGCGCGACAAGGAGGCATAAACCGCGCGCGGCCCGGCGCTATTGGCGCAGCCTGTGGCAAACACCGTATCGTTGTCCCCGCCGACCAGATCTGAAGCTCGATTTAGGAGACTCGCTTGGTCTCGAAAAACCGGTGACAGTAAATGTGAGAGCTTGGGTTGATGCAACTTTCCCCAGGGCTCTATTGCTGTCTCTGAGGCTTTGACTAGGGCCAGTCCTAGCAGCTCATTCCAGTTTGATTCGCCGAGTAGTGAAAGATCATCGTTACGTAACAGCGCCGGCACGCTCCACCAGAGTTGATGCTCAGGAATGGTCGCGGGCGGAACCCTCGCATAGGGGTGTAGACTCGCCGCCTGCAAGCCGCTTCGTTCAACGACTAATCGGGTCAAGGCCTGTCGCACCAAGATGTAGGCCGACGCGCCCGTCGAGCCTACACTCATTCGCGCGTCCCAATTTAAAATAAGGTGATGTAGGGCGAGTGCCTTTGCATCGCTAGTAAAATCGCCGGGTAGTTGACGTAGACGGTCCCGAAACGCCGCCCCGGGGGGGCTCAATACATCGCGATGAATCGAGGCCATGTCGTCAAGCTTGGCAAGATCTAAAGCGGCTAGTCTTTGCCAGATTCGTCGTGCACGATAAGGCGGCATCGCATCGGTGCATAGGTAATCCTCACTGGTCGAGGTGACACGAGAGTTCGCCGTCACCAAGATCCCTTGCGAGGGGTTGATTTGAGCGGGCATACGCTCAAACGGCACCATACCGGACCATTCCTGTTCGCCGGTCCAGCCAGGTACAGGTAGCCAACCGTTTGAACTGGGCCGCAAGGGTACCTTGGCCCGCACGCGGTGCCCGATGGTTCCCTGGGTATCGGCTGCCAAAAGGTTGTGGTCAATCAAGCCCCAGGCTCGAGTAGTGTCGAACAAGGCTTCGACCGTCTTACTCTTGAGCATGGGTAGGAGGCAGGAAAAGGAGTGATCCGTCGCATCAAACTGCACCGAACGTAAGGCCAATGCATGACCGGATTTCGGATCCCCCGCGATGATTGGGCCGTGTCGGGTGGTGAGCACGTCGATCACTGCATCAGCTTCGCCCCGAATAGCGATCTGTTCTCGCCGATGTTGCACGGGTTCCCACTGATCTTTGAACAAGGTGGCTTCGCCGTCGCGATCGAAGCGTTCAACATAGACATCGTGAATGTCCATGAAGGCGTGAGTGACACACCAAGCGACCGAACCATTGTGTGCAAAATGAGGGAATCCAGGGACTCCAGGCACGGTCAAGCCAATCACATCGAAGCTGTCACAGGCCAGATGAGTCTGGGTATACATGTTGGGCATTTCTAATGCCCGGTGTGGGTCGCCCGCTAAGATGGGTCGACCGGTTGCGGTCTTGCTGGCATCGAGCGCCCAATTGTTGCTGCCTCCGCCGCTGGCGTCCTGTGGCGCCTGATCCAGCAAGGCTCGAATACCTGGTTGAAGATCCTTCATCGCAGCCATGTAAGGGCCGCTGACAAGCCCTGGTGGGATGCACAGCAACTCTGCGCCACTATCATCAAAACGTAACTGACTGCTTGCCTCAGCCCCTAGAATAGGCAGAGCGGTTGCGCGCCAAAGCTTCCACCACACTGAGCCCATTAAAAAACCAATTTGGCGCATCACCGCAATGGAGTGCCAGGGCAGCCAAGTTGCAGCACGAGTCTCGAGCAGGCCATACTCGAGCGGGACGGGCCCCTCGGCAATGAATTGATTCACACCACGTGCGTAGGCCTCTAGCATTGCCTTCGAGGCGGCATCCAGCGCGGCGTAGTCGCGCCGTGACGCACCCTCTGTATCGAGTTGACGCGCCAAGGTATCGGCCTTTAGCGCGGCCTTACCGACCCACTGGGCGTAGTGCCCGGTACCACGACGTAGTAAGGCCTCCATTTGCCAGAGGCGATCTTGGGCATGGACATAGCCCAAGGCGGCAAAGGCATCGTCCTCGCTGCGAGCACGGATGTGCGGAATCCCCCAGGGGTCTCGCCACACGTCAATATCACTCATCCTAGTCTCGTCGAACATTGCTCATTGGAAACCTTCAGTGCCTGTTGGGGCGAATAAGTGAAGCGCCCGTGCGAGATTAGCTTTTCTTGGCGGCCCGAAAGCGCTCGTACATTTTTTGCATGCCACCCAACCAGCGATCATAGTTATTGGTTTTCATGCGGGCATATTCGAGCACTTGGGGATGGGGAAGGATCAAGAAGCTTTCCTCTCCCATCACCCGAATAATGTCCTCAGCCACTTGCTCCGCAGTCAAAATGCCGTCGCCCCCGGCCGACCCGCCGTCACCTGGCACCATCCCTGTGCGAACCGCTTGCGGGCATAAGCAAGACACCTTCACACCGCGACGACCGTAAGCGATAGAGAGCCATTCTGCAAAGGCGACTGCTGCATGTTTGGTGACCGCATAAGGCGCGGACTCAACGATGTTGAGAAGCCCAGCGGCCGATGCCGTGATGAGGAAATAGCCGCTGCCTCTCGCCATCATTTTTGGGACAGTTGCGCGGGCCGCCCAGACATGGGCCATGCCATGAATTTTCCAGCTGGCCTCCCAAATAGCGTCATCGATTTCAAACCCGCCTTGACCGCCACTGATACCCGCGTTCGAGAAAAACACATCGACTTGCCCATACTTTTTTTCGGCAGCCGCAACCAGTGCCTTGATGTCTTCTTCCTTGCTCACATCACAACGCACCGCCAGCCCCTTAACCGCATCGGCAACCGGTGCCAGGGCATCGGCATTGATGTCGGCCACGACCACCCCTCGGGCTCCTCCCGCAGCAAAGCGGATCGCGGCCGCGCGCCCAATGCCACTGGCTCCGCCCGTGACAACAACAACTTTATCTTTGATATCCATCTCTAGCTCCTAAAATTAGTTTAGATCAGCCCCAGCAATCTCGCAGCTCGCTCCACACGGCGCGGGATAGAGTCACGATAGGCATTCAGATCAAGGGCTTCGTCTTGAGAGCCTTGTTGGCCAGCAAGATATCGGGCATACACGCCTTCGCCGATACAGGCCAGTCGCCAATGCGCGAAGGCCCGGTAGTAGTCCACGGTTTTGACGTCGACCTTCATTTGCTCGGCGTAGAGTCCGGCCATCTCATCCTGATTTAAAAAGCCAGGCAAGCTGGTGGTTTCAGCGTCGCCGCCTTGTCCAGGGTCGGCAGGGTCGTACCAAAAGCACAATAAGCCGCCCAAATCAGCCATAGGCTCGCCGAGCGTGCAGAGCTCCCAATCCAGCACGCCAGCGACCGGCCCCTCGCGATGCATCATGCAGTTTGAGAGGCGATAGTCGCCGTGGGCAATCGTGGCCTTGGAGCCAGGGGGTTGTCTTAACGCCAAGGTCTCGCGCACCTTGTCGATGAGCGGAAGCTCGCGGGTTTTGGACTGCTCCCATTGGCCGGACCAGCGTTTGAGCTGGCGTTGGATGTAGCCTTCGCGTTTGGCGAGTGTCCCTAAACCTACCTCATCAATATCGACCCGATGCAGGGTGCACAAAGTATTGATCAATTCCTGGCACATGCGGCTGCGCACCGGTTCTGATAAGCCACGGCCGATCTCGATGTTACGAACGACTAGGCCGTCGAGAAAGTGCATCACATAGAAGTCGCGCTCATTGACGGCCGGGTCTTGGCAGAGGCCGACCATGCGTGGAACCGGCACGGCCGAATCCGCCAAGGCTGACATCAAGCGATGTTCACGAGCCACATCGTGGGCGCTGGGTAGCAACTTGCCAAGGGGAGGGCGTCGCAATACAAAGCGTCGGCCGATCGCGTCAGTGACGGTGAAGCTCATATTCGAGCGGCCGCCAGCGATTAATTTGAAATCAAGCGGCGAACTAATCGTGGTGCGCTCACCAAGCCAAGCGGTGACGCGCTCTTGATCGATTCCTGGAATATTCTGGCTCATGATTTTTCACTAAACCCGGGACGCAACTTAGCTTGAACCTTGGCAACGCTCAACAAGGATTCCACACAGTCCCGTAGCGATTCGTCGAGTGGCCGAAACTTGATGCCGAGCAATTCGGAGATCCTTTCGTTTCGTAAATCGCATGCCGCCCATATCGCCCGCAACTCCGCTTCTCGCGACTTGACGCGATCTGGGAAATCATCCGTCACAGTAGGCGTGTCATGACCCAACTCCGGCAAGAGACGATGAATATCTGCGCAAACATCTTCGACGTTTCTCATCTCGGTGGACCAGGCAATGTAGCGCTCGCCGTTCTTGACCTTGATGCTTTCGAGCAAGCCAATATGGCACTGCGCCGTGTCGCGAACATCCACCGTCATCCACGGACGATAGGCGCCAGTTTGCTCAAACTTACCCAGCAGCATGCCTTCAACATGGTGTTGCCATGGCCCCTTGTCCTTTTGATGAGCGGATTGAATCGGGCCTACATTGTCGCCGGGGCAGCAGGTGTTTGCATCCCAGCGACCACTGCTTGCGGCCGCATCGGAAAAGGCGCGCTCGGCAAGCACCTTGCCCATGGAATAGCCCTGACCGCGTTCCGGCGTGCGTTTGGGATTGCTCTCGTCTGGATAACGATCCTCATAAAAAACCGGACGGCGCACCACCTCCTGCATGTCTGATTCGGAAATCACTGCGGCAATGCTTGACGTGAGCACCACCCGATTCACCGTACCCGACTGGTTCACACTTTGAATGACATGCTCACAAACTCGCTTCACATAGTCTTGATCGTTATAGTCGCTAACATGCGACAGGTGCAGTACGCCATGGCTGCCTTTGAACGCCTCGTCAAAACAGCCCGCTTGATCAAGATCGGCCGCATAGAGCTTCAGTCGACCCGAACCGTAGCCGGGCATGGCCTTCAGAAATTCTGTGCGGGCGGCATCCTCCGTGCTGCGCACACAGGCGCGTACGCGGTAACCCTTGTCCAGCAAGAGCCGTACCACCCAGCCTCCGATGAAACCGGCGGCGCCAGTCACAGCGACCGTACCGCCTTTTGGAACAGGGG
>JAYVKZ010000473.1:0-5409 GCA_043767985.1 Betaproteobacteria bacterium | reverse complement strand
GGATGGCCAAGGCGGGTGGTTACAGTTTGGTGGCACGGTCATGAAAAACGTTGCGGGCTACGACGTGTCGCGGCTGTTGTGTGGCTCTCTGGGAATCTTTGGTGTGATTGCCGAGGTGTCCTTGAAAGTGCTGCCCAAACCAGCCGCCGATCAAAGTGTGAGCTTGGCGTGCAGTCAAAGCCAAGCGATTGATTGGCTTAACGCTTGGGGTGGTCAGCCTTTGCCGATGGTGGCCAGTCAATGGCATGGCGGCGTGTTGACCTTGAAGTTTTCGGGGGCAGTGGCTGCGGTGAGTCGCGCCACAGAGCGTTTTGTCTCCCAACATCAGGCAAAAACGGTTGGGTCACCAGACGCTTTGAGTTTTTGGCAAAGTATTCGGGATCAGTCGCATGAATTTTTTGCGGGCGCCCATTCGCGACGTGGTTCCCAACCGAGTGCCGCAGGGAAAAGACTATGGCGTATCTCCCTGCCATCGACCGCGCCTGAGCTTCAAGTGACCGGTGATCTCATGCTCGAATGGGGCGCGGCCCTGCGCTGGGTCTGGACGTCTGCTTCTGGGAATGAAGTGCGCGAGAAGACTGCCGCGCTCGGAGGCACGGCGATGCTATATGCCGGTGAGTTCACGTCCCAGGAAGTCGGATCGAACCAAAGTCACTCGACACCCCATTCACTCCCATCGCGCTTTCATCCCCTATCGAGCGCTTTGCTCAAAATTCATCAACGCCTAAAAGCGGAGCTCGATCCACACGGCGTTTTTAATCCCTCGAAGATGTACCCCGGGCTTTAACAGGATTTATGGAAACTCATTTAGCGGAACATTTAAAGGGAACCTCCCAGGGATTGGTGGCCGAGTCGATCTTGCGCAAGTGTGTGCACTGCGGATTTTGCACCGCCACGTGCCCGACCTACCAGCTCTTGGGTGACGAGCTCGACGGGCCGCGGGGTCGCATCTATTTGATCAAACAAGTGGTGGAAGGCAAGCCCGCGACGGCTGAAACTTTAAGCCATTTGGATCGCTGCCTCACCTGCCGTAATTGCGAAACTACCTGCCCCTCCGGTGTGCAGTATGGCCGCTTGGTGGACATTGGTCGCGCTCTAGTTGAAGAGCAGGTGCGCAGGCCCGTTGGCGAGCGTCTATTGCGTGGCGCCTTGCGTGAAGGCATGACCCGGCGTTGGTTGTTTGATCCAGCAATGAAGCTGGGTCAAGCGGTACGCCCGTTGCTTCCGGAAAGCTTGAAAGCCAAAGTGCCCGAGCGTCGTGCTGCCGGACTGTGGCCGAACCGTGCTCATAATCGCAAAGTATTGATTCTCAACGGCTGTGTTCAGCCCGCGATGATGCCGGCGATTGATGCGGCGACGGCCAGAGTGTTGGATCGCATCGGGGTCCAAACCATTGTTGAGAATCGCTCTGGATGCTGTGGGGCAGTGCGTCATCATCTTAATGACCATGCGGGCGGCCTGGCGGACGTGAAGCGCAATATCGACGCCTGGTGGCCTTACTTTGATCCGGCGCAGGCGGCGCTGGAGGCCGAAGCCCTTCTCATCAATGCCTCGGGCTGCGGTGCGATGGTGAAAGACTATGCGCATTTGCTGCGCGATGATCCAACCTACCTTCACAAAGCCGAAGTGATCGTCGCTAAGACGTTTGACCTGGCCG
Source organism: Betaproteobacteria bacterium (assembly GCA_043767985.1). GTDB lineage: Bacteria > Pseudomonadota > Gammaproteobacteria > Burkholderiales > Burkholderiaceae_E > JAPOKJ01. Next base: position 3,752 of record JAYVKZ010000473.1, on the reverse strand, counting down.
AGTGGTTGCCTGCCGCGCTGCAATCGGCAAAAGACCAGGGGCGCCTCAAGCTAAGCGCAGAGACGGTCAAAGCCGGTATGGCTCGTAAGCTAGTTTTTCATCCGCCTTGTACCTTGCAGCACGGTCAACAGATTAAGGGCAAGGTTGAGAGTTTCCTGTCGAGCCTAGGGGTTGGGCTGACGGCCAACCCAGAGTCCCATCTTTGTTGCGGCTCAGCGGGGACCTATTCGGTTTTGCAGCCGGAGTTGTCCAAACAATTGCGTGACCGCAAAATTGAGAACCTCCAAACCGGTCAACCTGAGCTGATTTTGTCGGCGAATGTCGGTTGTTTAGGGCATCTTCAGTCCGGGACAGTCACGCCGGTACGACATTGGATAGAATGGCTTGATGAAGCAATGGATGTTTGAAGTTCTCTGATGGGCCGTCAATCCGGTCGGCTACATGATGCCTTATGGGAAGGCTTGCGGGCACTCTTCTTGTTTAGAGTACGCTGGCAAAAGGTGCAAGGCTCCATCGGGCTGGCGCTCTTGCTTGCGTTTATCGCTGTGGCGGTGGCGGTATTAATGGACCGATGGGTGCTGCAACTTGAAACCAGCGCGGGTCTAAAAACCCGATACCTGTTTGATTGGGTCGCCTTACGCCTCTTGGTGGCTGAACTGGCCCTCCCTTTTATGCTCGCCTGGTTCGCCTTTCGACAGGCACCACCGTTCTTTCTTTGCTTGGCGTTTGCGCTCACTGCTTGGCATTTGGTGCTGTCCTATTGCCTCTGGGTCTGGCTTCAGCAATTACCGGTCGAAGTTCCAGCCATGGCGGTGCTTGTCGCCCTAAACCTATGGTTCCTAGCCGCACTTGGGTTGGTGATTCGTCGCGGCTATGGCGGCATTCGCAACACGGCACGCCTAACGAGTTTATTGCTCCTGCCCTTCGCACTTTGGATTGGTTTTGGTTTGATCAAGCCCGGCCCGAGATTGTGGACCGCCTATACCCCGGAAGTCGTAGTCGACAGCATGGCGCAGGAGGAGGTTTTTGAGGCACAACGGGATCTTTTGGACAAAAAGCTTGTGGCCTTGTTGCCCCAGCGCCCTGACATTCCTGAGTACTACTTTCTAAGCTTTGCGCCCGACGCCAGTGAGGCGGTGTTTCGTCGCGAGCTCGAGGTGATTCATCCCTTAGTGGATGCCCGCTTGGACACCATAGGTCGTTCGCTTCGCCTGCAAAATAGCTCGGAGTCTTTGCGCACCCTACCCATCGCCACTGCGGGCAACCTCAGCCGCGCCTTGACCGGGATGGGGAAGATTATGGACCCAGAAAAAGATGTCCTGGTGCTCTATCTGACGGCTCATGGCAGCCGTAACCACCAACTGAGCGCCGTACTTGACCCTTTGAGCTTAGAGGGTCTCAACGCGCCGCGTCTGCGTCGCTATCTCGATGAGTCTGGCATTAAGCACCGAGTCATTATTATCTCGGCCTGCTTTTCTGGGGGCTTCATCGAGACCCTTGCTAACGACCATACCTTGATCATGACGGCCAGTGATGCGGATCGCACCTCTTTCGGTTGCGGCAACGAATCGGACTTTACCTATTTCGGTCGAGCTTTGTTTAATTACGGATTGGCCGAAACAGCGTCTTTTCCTCAAGCTTTTGCAAGGGCCGTGCCGGTCATCAAAGAGTGGGAGGCGGAACTCAAATTACCGTTCTCGAATCCGCAGATCAAACAGGGCATTAATATTTTTGGAAAACTCCTGACGCTTGATGAACGCTTGGGGCAAAAACCAAGTCGCTAAAGGAGCGCTGGAAAGTCAAGAATTGAGCGCTGGCCGTAGCGCCATCAGGCAATAGGCGCCCCCAGTACACGCTGCAGCTCCCAACGTACCCAATCCTCTCGCATCAAGCCGCCGCGCCGTCTGCCACCCTGCATGAGGTATTGGCCCGTCCATTCTCTGGCCACCCAGTAACCTAGTTGAGGTGAGTACCAAATGGTTTCCAAACGACTCGACTCAGCACGGAAACTATCGAAATGTTTGAAGAATATTCGTCGGCGAACGCGAGCCACCTCAAAGCGACCGGCAGGCACCTGTAATGTTTCCCATCCTTGGACGTCCAGATAGACTTGCCAGAACAAATTTCTAAATGTGAGATCGCTTGGCGTCGCGGGATTGTCGGGTAGCACCACATAGCGCGTCGAGAAACGTTCCTCGAAACCCGGCGTGAGTTGTGAGGGAATTAAGGCCACTGGGCGCTCGAAGCGCATGATCGCGTCGTGATGCGCCTCTTGTGTAAGCCTCCAGCGCTCGCTGTAAATTTCAGTGCGCTTAGATTGCTCGCCGATCAACGCAAGCTTGACGGGTTCCTGCGGATTGCTTGGCTCGACTCGGTGAAGCACCGACCCAAGGCTTGCGCCATTGAACATATTCGTCGCCTGGAACTCCCAAGCTTGTCCGGTGACGAGCTTGGGTTCGTTGGCACGGGACGACAACCCAGCGATACGGCTCGCGTCCTGGATTCGTTCTGGGGCCTTCCTGGGAGGCGACATGCAAGCTGACAAGCCTGCGACGCCAAGCGCACCCAGGCCTGTGGACAGCGTTTTGCCAAATAAGCGACGACTGGCGTTCATGGCCGACGCTCCTTTCGAGAGGTCTTAAGCTTCAACCGGCTGGTTGTTATTAAGCTTAAGTAGTCCAAGAACCATACGGATTACAAAAATAATGGTGGGTATGGTCAATATCCACCATAACACGATGAAGCCCAGGCCCAGGCTAAGAATGCCCAAAATCGTGATGATGATGCTCAAAGCCACCATCCACACCACCCAGCGCCACCAATACTTGATCATGTATTCAACATGGGTCCCCACCCAGGTACCACGCGCCTCGCTGCGCTTAAAGTAGTTGAGCACAATAGCGATGAGCGTGAGCGTCCCAAAGGTGAACACCATGCCAAAAATGTGTAACAGATAGTCGACCAAGGCGACTTTGCGCAGCGAATCAATACTAGATGGATCTGTGGTCATGGATTGCACTCCTAAAGGGCCGACGAAGGCTTAAGTTTCGGACAGCGTGAAGATGGGGGGAAGCGTAGCAAATTCAAGAGACGACTGATCTGACGCATTAACCTGCCATAAGCGTTTTGACCCCGGAGGCGATGAATTGCACGCCGACGCAGATCAGCAAAAAACCCATCAGACGAGTCATTACCTCAATACCGCCTTGCCCTAGTTTAGCGGTAATGCGATGGGCGCTGCGCAGCATCAGCCATTCAATCGCGCAGACGACGACCATAGCGGCGGCGGTAGCAGCATAGGCCGTGGCCTCGTTGGCCCAGCCGCTGAGCTCTCGAATTTCGGTGGAGATACCGATCACCACCGCGATAGTTCCAGGCCCCGTAATGCCTGGTAGCGCTAACGGAAAGAAGGCTGCGTTGGCATACTTACTGCGCGAGCCGTTTGACACTGTGGAATCGCGTTTACTGGTGTTGCCCGGTGTCGGCGTTTGATCGCCTTGCCCACCGTCCTTGCGGCCAATATGGTCACCGTACAGCATGCCGTGACCCAGCAGCGCAACCACCAGCCCGCCCGCGACACGCAGTGCGCCATAGGAAATCCCGAAAGCTTTCAGAATGAGACTTCCTGCGAAAAGGCTCACTAAGACGATACATAGACAGTACAGCGCAGCTTTGCTGGCCATGTGACGAGCCTCGTCCGGAGTCATGTCTGCACTCAAGGCCGAGAAGAGCGGCAATGTTGCAGGCGGATT
>JAYVKZ010000472.1:0-5854 GCA_043767985.1 Betaproteobacteria bacterium | reverse complement strand
ATCTGCGTTTGGTCGAGGTGATTGATGCTGAGGCGGCCAAGTATCAGAAAAATAGCGAGGCCTGGGAGTTGCTTGGGGTGAAGTCGAGAAGTTATTCTGAGCTGGCGGTCGGCCCTGGGGCGACCACGATTCGGGTGCGGCATTTTTCCGAGCCGACTCGGTCCTGGATTTCGGACATTTCCCCCGATTTCCTGTCGGCCATGATGGTGATCCCCGAACGCATGTCGCTCTATAGCTTGGTGCAATATGTGCGCCATTTGAAGGACAATCAGCAATCCGCTGGGCGCTTTGAAGTCGCCCTGTGGGGCAAGCTTTTTTATCCGGTGGCGGTCATGGTCATGCTTGCCTTAGCCTTACCCTCCGCCTACATGCAAACTCGCTCTGGAGGCGTCGCGCTCAAGGTGTTTGGCGGGATCATGTTGGGCGTGGGGTTTCATTTTCTCAATGCCTTGTTTTCTCACCTGGGAGCACTCACCTCTGCTCCGGCTTGGCTGGCTGCGGCTACACCCAGCGGCCTCGCTTTTGTCCTGGCCTGTGTGATGCTCGCTCTGGCAGATCGCACCCGCAAGCTCTCTGATCTGTTCAAGGCTGGCCGTCGTTGAAGCTGCCCGCTAATCTTTGTTTCCGCTCTTGCCGCACGCAACGCAGCGCAAATTTTCTTCTGACGATTCTATGACCTTTGACACGATCATTCTCTTTGCTCATGGCGCCCGTGATCCTCGCTGGGCCGATCCGCTACGCGAAATCTCCAAAGAAATTTTACGGATGGCTCCTGGGGCCAGGGTGGAATTGGCATTTTTAGAGTTTATGGAGCCAGCGCTGCTAGAGGTAGCCGCGAAGCTAGAGGCGTCTGGCTGTAACACGGCACGCTTGGTGCCGGTGTTTCTAGGAGGTGCCGGTCATGTCCTGAGAGATCTACCTGGTCTCCTGACGGAATGCCGTCATCGGTATCCGAGCCTAGTCATCGATGCGCAAGACGCAGTTGGCCAGCGCGTGGAGGTGATTCGGGCAATTGCCAAGGTTGCCCTACAAGAAAATCTGGACAAGCTGAGCGACACTGACTCAGATGCTCTCTGAGGAGTATCTGTTCATACTTAACTACACCGAGCTCGCTGATGAGCGGGACTGAGTCGACTCCCCAAGATTGGGTTCGGCCTAGCGTTCCATCAGCGCTACATTGGCTTGAAACAAGGGGTGATTAGCCTCGGCCAAGGCATTGCAAACGGTGAGATGGTTGTGCCCCGGGGCGTCAAGACGCGTGATGCTGAGTTTGCCTTGCCACGCGTTTTCAAGCAGATCGCTCTGGCGGTGGAATTCTGAGCTTTCTAGAGCACCCACTGTCAGTATCAGGTTTGCCCGATGGCTCGGTGGCATGTTGATGGGGCTAAGTTTCTGGACATCATCAGGGCTAAGTTTTAGATCAACATTGAGAAAAGGCGCTTCTGCAATGGGGCCTAAGTCGAAGAGTCCACTGAGTGCGATCCCGCCTTTCACCAGATTGACAGGAAGATCGGCTCGGATTTTGGGCCATTGGGCGCAAAGCATCAAGGCCGTCAGGTGCCCGCCGGCGGAGTGGCCGCCCACGAAAATTTTGTCAGGGGAAAAGTCTAGCGCCTCAGCGTGATCATATAACCATGCAATGGCGCTGTAGACCTGACGGACTTGCGTGGTGAGGTCGATATGTGGCACTAAATCGTAGTTGACGATGGCAACATTGATGCCTTCTTTCAGGTAGGGCGCTGCAATCCAAGAAAAGTCGTCTTTATGAAGCGAACGCCAATATCCGCCATGGATAAAGACAAATAAGGGGCGATCAGGCGTTAAGCACCAAAAGAGGTCGAGATTTTCTTGAGGGCTTGATCCATAGCTCAAGTTTTTGAGGCCGGGCAGTTCGGACTGGGCTTGCGTTGCTCGTAACCGCCAGTCTGCAAAAATCTCTGTGGCATTGGGGATGGCCGCACGCGCGTTATATTCGCGATCATAAAACTCTGGACTGGTCATGAATCTATCTCATTGAGTTGATCACCCTTTCTACCTTAAAAATAGAAGTAGTGGACACTTTGAATAAAAAAAACGGGCCGATTGGCCCGCATAACGCTCTCCCAAAATCTGTATTGCCAAATAGGCTAAATGTAATTCTTTGAGTTGGATTTCATTAATCTAAGGGCGCCCGCCGCAAACATCCCAATAAGAACCAGGGGGAGGCCACCGGGTAATGGGACCTTTGCAGAGGAAGAGGATGGCGGTGCCACCTGCGCAAGCGTAACAGGCGTGATCTGCGAGGCCGTTGAAAGCGAGTCGCTTCCTGACAAACCCGGCCCGTTCTGCGTGAGACCTTGTACGGTGATCGATTCGGAGATGCGCATGCCAACGTCTTCCTGCTTGTTGCTTCTTTCAAGGTTTAGCGCCAGTTTGGTCGGAGCGAAGTCAGGCTTATTCATGAGGGTAGCCCAGACGTCTTGCCTGGAGCCGTTTACGGCGACATCTTGGAACTTGCCTTGCAGGCTCTTACCTAAAGAAGCGAGGACCGAATTGTCGCCATTTTCCGTGATCGCTCTGGCGATAGCGTTGCCTTCAGCCCGACTAGCGTCCCCAACCAGGGCGTGCTCGGTGATATCCGGGTAGCCCACCGAACCTGAACGTCTCGCATTGGCGTGCTGACCTTGTTCGGCAAAGACTTGTGATGGGGCGTTGAGCGACAAAGCGCCTTTTACTGGCTTACTCAATTCAGACGCTTGGCCTGGATTGCCGCTTTGTGAAGGCGAAGGCATTCCGTCCTGGAAATTTGGAATAACACGGGCTCTGGGAACATCAGTATGCATGACTAGCGCCTTGACCAGTCCGCTCATGGGGCCGACGAATTCAAAAGTATCAGAAAGAAATGCCGCCATTTTGTGCCCAAAGGAAATGTTAGACGCAAGGCTTATCCCTGTCGCGAACATGGATGAGGCAGTAAAAATGACCAGGGCTTTCTTCATGATTAGTACTCATGCGAAATTCGTGCCAGGTTCGTGATTGATATTTTATTTATAAAAATCAAAGAGTTATGAGTTGACCCTGCATTTTAAGAAAGCCAATGTAAGGTCGGCCGACAATTTGACAGTTGCGCACAAAACATCTAAGGGGTCCAGCGTTGCAAGGCTTTGAAATTACAGTGATTCTAAAACTTGAGTGTGCGGTTTTGCTCGTTTGGAAGCCATGAAATCGTCAAAGTAGAACGCTAATGAAGGCTGCCTGTGACGAAAGTCCAGCTAGGACGCTAAGGGCTATGTAAATTTTCCCGACAACACACGGCGAACGGCTATGGTTACGCCTGCTCACGAGGCTTACTTTTCGATGTTCGACCTAATTAAGGCTTTACATGCGCATGCGTTTGCGATGTTTGAAGACTGACTGCATCGCACGTGTGGTGCCGAGAATGATCATGTCCTGATCAATATGATGGCTACCGTCTTCCATCACGTCTAAGGTGACATCGGCACCGATCGCTTTCAAGCCGTCAAAAGCCTGTCTCGCGTAAACCAGTGGCACCAGCGAGTCCAGGCTGCCATGAATCAGATGAATCGGCGTTGCCAGCTTTTCTGTCGCATGAATCGGCCGCAGCAGCCTCGCTGAGTAGCAAATCGCAAAGCCGCAAATTTCTTGATGACTTCGAACCAGTTCAAGCAACAGCTGAGCGCCCTGCGAAAACCCGACCAGGATCGTTGAGTCGGCAGAGAATCCATGCCGAGACTGCGTTTCGCGAATTTGAATCGCCATGTTTTTAGCCGCGTCTTGCACACGTGCAATTCTCTCCTGCCCCACGCCGCGACTATCAAACCACTCCCAACGACCTGGCGTGCGTTCACGAAGCCCTTGCATGACCAAAACGGTTGCGCCTGGAAACTTGAGCTGCCAGGACAAAGCGACCGGAGAGAATGCTTCTGGGGTTGATCCTTCGCCATGGAAGAACACCATCAACCTAGTCGGCGCGCTGTCCGACATTGGCGGGAGTTCTAACCAGAGCTGTTGAGAAGGCGATGTTGCATTCATAAAGAAACCATCAAAGCGGGTCGCGGGTATGCGCGCGTGTGGCGACCGACGGAATCACAGTATTTGTTTTCCAATCCACCATGAGATGGCTGCCATGGTTGCAGCCGCCGGAATCGTTAGGAGCCAAGCCCAGACGATGTTGCTTGCCAAGCCCCAGCGCACTGCGGAGAATTTTTGAGATGAACCCACCCCGACGATCGCACCGGTAATGGTGTGAGTGGTTGAAACCGGAATGCCGAAACCCGAGGCCAAAAACAGAGTAATCGCCCCACCGGTTTCGGCGCAGAAGCCACCAACTGGGCGCAGCTTGGTGATTTTTTGCCCCATGGTCTTTACGATACGCCAGCCGCCAAACATAGTTCCTAGCCCAATTGCTAAATAGCAGCTCCAAATCACCCAGGTCGGAAGATGATCTTGGGTGGTGGCGCCGGCAGCGATAAGGATTAACCAGATGATGCCCATCGTCTTCTGAGCATCGTTACTGCCGTGGCCGAGGCTATACAAGCCAGAGGATACAAGTTGCAGTCGCCGGAACCATTTGTCGGTCTTGCTTTGCGTGGAGTGTCGACAGATCCAGGTGACCAAGAGCATCATCAGTCCGCCCAACAAGAAACCCATCGTGGGCGAGATGACGATGAACAGGGCAGTCTTGATAATGCCACTGGAGACCAACACGCCGGTGCCAGACTTGGCCACAGCCGCGCCGATCATGCCGCCTATCAAGGCATGAGAAGAGCTCGAGGGAATCCCAAAGTACCAGGTGATGATATTCCAGGCGAGAGCACCAATGAGCGCACCGAAAATGACATAGTGATCGACAATGGCAGGGTCAACAATGCCTTTGCCAATCGTGCCTGCCACTTTGAGGTGAAAGACAAAGACCGCGACCACGTTGAAAAACGCAGCCCAGGCGACGGCCTGGTACGGCTTGAGTACTCCGGTTGAAACTACAGTTGCAATTGAGTTGGCAGCATCATGAAATCCGTTCATGAAATCGAAGGCTAGGGCCAACATGATCAGCATGATCATGACGGTCAAGCTCATTTGAAGGTGGCTAGGCATTCTCGACCACCACGCCTTCGATCACATTGGCGACGTCTTCACATTTGTCAGTCACGTTTTCGAGCAATTCGTAGATCGCTTTCATTTTGATGAGCTGACGGACATCCGCCTCGTCTCGGAAAAGTTTGGACATCGCAGAGCGCATTACACGATCTGCATCGGATTCTAGGCGGTCGATTTCGTTGGAAAGTTTCAGAATGGCATCGACATTGTCCATGCTGGTGAGAAGTTTCACCGCGCTTTGAACGCGATCACAGCATAGTTGGCTCAGTTCGGCGAGTTGTTGGGCTTCTGGGGTGATTTTTTGTAGGTCATACAACATGGCGGATTCGGCCACATCTTGAATAATGTCTAGGATGTCGTCCATTTGCGAGATGAGCAAGTGAATCTGATCGCGATCAAAGGGCGTGATAAAGGTTTTGTGAAGCAGGGCAATGCAGTCATGGGTGATTTTGTCCGCTGCTTTTTCTTCTTTCTCGATGCGGTCGATTTGAGCTTGGCGCAAGCTCGGGTTGTCGTAATCGCGCATCAGAGCCACTAAGGCTGCGGCGCCTTCCACGATATGGGCCGCATGTTCGTTGAAAAGGTCAAAGAATTTAACTTCTTTTGGCATTAATCGACCGAACATATAAAACTCCAGGAAATGGCTGCCAAAGCAGCGCTATTGATAACTTATGATGGATCGACATCATGGCGGCTGCTCGTCTGGCCTGCACCGAATTTTAGCGAATGTGTCTTGGCTCGGACCGAAGCGCAGGCG
>JAYVKZ010000471.1:0-6671 GCA_043767985.1 Betaproteobacteria bacterium | reverse complement strand
GGTTCGACCGGGAGTCATGTTGTACGGGGCCACACCTTTTCCTGTCGATCAATTGCAGCAAAGTGCTCTGGCCTTTGGTCTGCGGCCCGCAATGACTTTGACCAGCGAGTTGATTGCTCTGCAAAACCTTCAGCCTGGCGATACCGTCGGCTATGGCTCAAGTTTCAAAGCCGAGCGCGCGATGCGCATCGGCGTGGTGGCCTGTGGCTATGCCGACGGCTACCCAAGACATGCGCCTACTGGCACACCCATTATCGTCGCTGGGCTTCGCACCCGGACGGTCGGGAGGGTGGCGATGGACATGTTGATGGTTGACCTTGATCCCGTCCCTCGGGCTCATCTTGGCTCGAGCGTTGAGCTGTGGGGTGAAGCCCTGAGCATTGATGAGGTGGCGCAGCATGCCGGTACGATTGGCTATGAGTTGATGTGCGCAGTAGCGCCACGAGTGCCCAAGATTTACAGCGACAATTGACGAGTGAAAGATCTCTTGAAAGCAATGCATGGCTAAGGCCAAAACAAACTATGTCTGCACAGAATGTGGAGGCGTGAGCGCGAAGTGGGCGGGGCAATGCCCCGCCTGCTCAGCCTGGAACACCCTGGTGGAATCGATTGCTGAAACTAGCGGTGGGACTCAGCATCGCTATCAGTCTCTGGCCCCTACCCAAACCGTACAGAAACTCAGCAGTATTTCAGCGGAGGAGGTGAAGCGCATCTCCACCGGCAGCGAGGAGTTTGATCGCGTACTAGGTGGCGGCTTAGTCATGGGCTCGGTAGTGCTAATTGGCGGCGATCCCGGCATTGGGAAGTCAACCCTACTGTTGCAGGCTTTGGCCTCGATTGGTACCCATAGTCATGCGCTGTATGTGAGTGGTGAAGAATCCGCTGCGCAGGTGGCGCTGCGGGCCAAACGCCTCAGTTTGGACGACGTCAATATCGATCTCTTTGCCGAAATTGAGCTCGAGCGCATCTTGGCCTTGGTCGATCAACAACGGCCTGATGTAGTCGTGATTGATTCCATTCAAACCTTGTACTCGGCGCAAATGCAGTCGGCGCCTGGCTCGGTGGCGCAAGTGCGCGAATGCGCCGCTCAACTAACTCGCCTGGCCAAGCAGCTGGGTTGTGCCATTGTCATGATTGGTCACGTCACCAAAGAAGGCACGATTGCCGGCCCAAGAGTGCTCGAACATATTGTTGATGCGGTGCTGTACTTCGAAGGGGACCCTCAAAGCACTTACCGATTGGTGCGAGCCTTCAAGAACCGCTTTGGTGCCGTCAACGAGTTGGGCGTGTTCGCGATGACGGACCGAGGCTTACGCGGCGTGAGTAACCCCTCTGCGTTGTTCCTTTCGCACCATGAAAAGCAAGTGCCGGGTGCCTGCGTACTAGTGACTCAAGAAGGCAGCCGACCGCTCCTGGTGGAGATCCAGGCCTTGGTCGATCAGTCGCATTCGCCGAACCCGCGTCGTTTGGCGGTCGGCTTGGACCCATCCCGCTTGGCGATGTTGTTGGCCGTGCTTCATCGCCACGCGGGCGTTGCCTGCTTCGACCAAGATGTCTTTCTCAACGCCGTAGGCGGCGTGCGCATTGCTGAGCCTGCGGCCGATCTTGCGGTGGTGCTGGCGGTCATCTCGTCGATGAAGAACAAGCCCCTTGCGAAAGGCCTGGCCGTGTTCGGTGAAATTGGTTTGGCGGGAGAGATTCGTCCTGCGCCACGCGGTCAGGAGCGTTTAAGAGAGGCCGCCAAGCTGGGTTTCGGCAAAATTCTGGCACCGAGCGGCAACCTTCCCAAGAAGCCTATCGAAGGTCTTGAAATTATAGGGTTGGATCGGATCGATCAAGCGCTCAACGCTGCATGGGACTGATCTTCAAAACCTTCCCATGGCATTCAGGCAGGTAGACGTTCGGCGGCTGCCAGGCCGCTTCGTACGGCCGATTCGAGCGTCGCTGGATAGCGAGAGTAGCAATAATCTCCGGCAAGAAAAATCTGCTTGTCAGAACCCGCATCGAGCGAAAAGCTCAGCTCGGCCGATCCCAGCAAAGGTCGATCGGGCACGCAAGAAAAAGTGGCCCGTTTCTCGGTGATGGCGCGCCAAGCCTGCGCCAAGGGTAGTCCGGTTTGACGTTGCACTTGGCGCGCAATATTGGCGCTCAGGGTCTCGGTATCAAGCTCTGCATAGCGCCCGCGTGCGCTCACGACAACGGCAGCAACTTGTACGCCATTCTCAAAACCTCGTCCAAACAACCATTGACCGTAGGCTGATTCAGCCGCTTCCTCGCGCAGGAGATACGGGCCTGTGTCGATCGCCGGCAATGCTTGATCCCAAGCCAGATAGACCGTGGTGATGGACTGGTACTCAAACTGCTGTAGGCGGCTGATCAAGGCTGATTGAGCGTGGCAGAACCCTTCATTGGTGCTTAGGATATTGGCTGCAGCGAAGGGTGGGATAGCGAGTACGACCCAATCGCTTTCAAGTTCGTCGATGCTGCGAATCGCGTGCCGAAGCTTTAAGCGGCCCCCTAACTTTTGAAAAGCGGCGAGCAGGGGTTCAGCGAAATAGCGACTGAGGTCCTGCTGTGGAATGACATAGTCACTGGGGAATGCTCGGTGCATTGCCGGTTCGCGAAGACTGCCTAGGGGATCGACCCTGCTGGCTGACCCTGACGCCGCCAAACTATCTTGCAGCACATTCACAAAGGTTTGCGCGCAGGCGCGGTCTAAACCTGTGTTCAATGCAGATATGCACAAAGGCTCCCAGACTCTTATAACCAAAGCTTCAGGTTGCCCAGACGCATGCAGTAGTTTCAATACCGTGAGGCCTTCAAAACCTTGGAACTTCACGCGCTGTAGGGTCCGCATCAAGCGCACAAACGCGAGCTTGTCAGTAAAGCTCAATCCGCGAGCAACGAGTAAGCCCAGGGCGGTTCCTGCTTGAGGGAGCCAAGCTAGCCATCGCGACTGATCTGCGGCGGCCCATCGACCAAAATGCAGGCTCTTGACCCGTGCGGATGAGCCTGAAGACGCCTGACCCGCAGCGAATCGCGGAGGTTGACCGATCCCAAGGGTGCTAGGCGTCGCCTCTTGCAACAGAAAAGGAGAGGTGCGTTGCGAGGCATAGTGATCTTTGACATCGACGCCAAGGGTGTTGAGCGCGTCTGATCGAAGGCCCAAAGTTTGAGTGTATGCGCCAATCAACAGATGCTGGCCATTATCTAGTTCGCGCTCATGACCGAGCAGGTTAAGGCGAAGGCCTCGTGCCCGTCCCCCTACCTGCGGTGCGGCCTCGTACAACGTGACCTCGTGGCCGAGTTTGACCAGACGATAGGCTGCGCTGAGGCCTGCCCAGCCTGCACCGACCACAGACACGAACTTCTTGCGGGTTACTTGGCGAGCGTGACTTTGTTTAAGGGTGGCAATCACAACTCATTATGGTCCAAGACGAACACTGATTAAGCGTTCTTGATGGGCAAAGGTTGCGCCCGAAGAAAGGTTCGCCAAGCGAGCCAAAGTTTTCTGATCGGCGTGAGAGAGGTTCTTTGGTGAAGCACCTGATAGCCGTCGCGCTCAATCTCGTCGAGCACCGTAGAATAGATGGCGGCCATCATCAGGCCAGGGCGCTGACTACGGCGGTCGACTTCGGGTAGAAGTTGATAAGCTTTTGTATAAAGCGCCCGGGCACGCACCGTCTGGAACTGCATTAATGCCACAAAGCGTTCAGAATGTTTGGCATTCAAAATCTCGTGCGCAGGCACCTGGAATTTCTGAAGCTCATCAATCGGTAGGTAGATCCGACCGCGTCGTGCATCTTCACCTACATCCCGGATAATGTTGGTCATTTGAAAGGCATGGCCAAGTTGACGGGCATATTCCAAAGTGACGTCTTGCGTCTTACCAAAGATCTCGCTGGCCATGAGCCCGACCACGCCGGCCACACGCTCGCAGTAGAGCGCTAGGCCCGGGTAATCGAGATAGCGAGTTTGCTCGAGATCCATTTCCATACCGTCAATCACTGCATGCATGTTATTAGCAGTGATGTTGAAGGGCTTTAAACAGGGCTCAAGCGCTTTGGACACTGGGTGATTGCCTTCGCCTCGATAAAGACGGTTCACTTCGTCGCGCCACCAGGCAATACGTGCGCGTGCCACCCCAGCATCGCTGGGTTCGTCGACGGCGTCGTCCACCTCCCTGCAAAACGCATAAAGTGCCGTAATCGCTTCTCGTCGCGCCTGGGGAAGAAAGAGAAAGCTGTAATAAAAGCTTGATCCGCTGCCTGCGGCTTTCTGTTGGCAATATTCTTGGGGGCTCATTGTTTTGGGGTCGGCACCTGGGACGCGCTTGAGACTAGCGAAGCCGTGAAGAATAGCCGAAGCAGGCTAGGCAGGTCTTTGGCGCCTAGTTTGGGGCGTTTCGCAAAAGGGTCAAACTGGCCCGCTGCAATCAAATCGAGAATTCTCTGGCCGCCTGCGCAAATGGCCCTGAGTTCTAAGGACAACCGGAAGGGCACCATACCGATCAAGGGTCGTCCAGCAGAAAGTAAAGACTGGGTTTGCAGATGAAGGAGTTGAATGGCCTCTTTGAGCGCGCGCCCATCCGGACCATTGGGAATCGCGCCTAGACGATGGCTCTCTTCCAAGATTTCTTCCAGGCGACGTTCGCTGATGCCGCACTGGCCTGCAAGTTCGAGCGGCAGATAAATTCGTCTTTTGTGCCAGTCCACCTCCATATCTTGTAGAAAATTGATGATTTGCAGCGCGCTACAAATCTGATCGGATTTCTCAAGATGGTCGGTCGAGCTCAAATTTAGCCCGCTGTGCGTGGCAAAAAGACCTAAAACGAGTTCCCCCACGGGGTTTGCAGAGCCTCCACAATATTGAAGAAGTTCATTAAAATTTTGATATCGTTTTTTTTCAATATCTTGAGAAAACGCCGCGAGGAGGCGAAAAAAGCACTCTAAATTGAGCTTTTGAGCCTCAATATGGGGAATGACCTGTGCAGCTATAGGGTGATTTGCTTCTCCCCGAAGGGATTTTCCCAGGTGCTGTAGTTGGAACAAGCGGTCTCGGTCTGACAAAAGGCCTTCGTCAGCAATATCGTCGGCATGACGCGCAAAACGATAGATGGCGGCGTAAGCGGGGCGCAGAGCGCGAGGGACTAGCCAGGATCCCACTGGGAAATTTTCGTAATGAGGGGTTGAGTCGAGCAAAGGGATCAGTCAAAGGATTGAAGACTGGATTCTAGGGGCTTGCCTGAAAGCACGGTTCGAAGTATATTAATGACTGACTAGTTAGTAACCTATATTGAGATTGCTGTGTCGCACAAAACATCTTTGAACCTGATTCCCTTGCAGCTTTTGTCCACTTTGAGCTTTCCCGGTCAACGAAACCAACCCAGGTTGCTGCGGTCGTTGGTGGTCCCTGTGACTTTACTTGCGCTCTTAATCTTGGGGCTCAGCGCTTGCAGTAAACCTGTTCCAGCGCCCAAGCTAGAGGCACCTCGTCCAGTGCGAACCATCGTTGTCGGTGATGCCACTAATCCTGAGGGTGCATTGAGTGTCTTGAGTCTGCCCGGAGAAATCCGACCCCGGATTGAAAGCCGGCTCGGTTTTCGGGTAAGCGGAAAACTCATGGATCGCCTATTCAACGTCGGTCAAAGCGTCAAAGTGGGCCAGGTCCTCGCCCGGCTCGACCCTCTCGACGCAGCGCCCGGTTTAGCCAGTGCACAAGCCCAACTAGAAGGCGCGAGAACCGACCTCAAAATCGCTCAGATTGAACTCAAAAGAATCGCTGATCTGGTCGAAAAGAACTTCGTGAGCAAAGCGCAATTGGATCGCCAACAGGCAACCGCCGACGCTGCGACGGCGCGACTACATGCAGCCGAAGCGAGTTTGAAACAAGCAAGAAACGCCGTCGACTTTCAAACCTTGGTGGCCGACGTGGATGGCATTGTCACGGCGGTCGAGGCGGAAGTAGGGCAGGTCCTTGCGGCAGGTACTCCGGTTTACCGACTTGCCCGGCGAAGTGAGAAAGAGTTGTTGATCAACGTGCCTGAAAGCGAATTCGCGGCAGCCCGTAACGTGACACAGTGGCAGGTACAACTTCCGGCTCTGGGGCGCGAACTCCAGGGCAAGCTTCGCGAAGTGACCCCGCTCGCGGATGCGGCCTCCCGTACCTATGCGATGCGAATCACTTTGATGGGCAATCTTGAGGGTGTGGAGATGGGCATGACGGCCAATGCGCTCGCCAAGCGAGATGCCCCACTTTCCCCGGGTGCCCCAGCGACTCAAACGGTTGTCATTGGCAAATTAATTGCTTTACCCCTTGGGGCAATTTTCAGCAAAGATGGCCAACCAGGGGTTTGGATTGTTGATAGCGCAGGCACAGTCAGCTTGCTTCGGGTCACCATCGCTTCGTTGAATGAAGAGCAGGTTTTTGTTCGCTCAGGCTTAGCTGCCGGGCAGCGAGTGGTGACGGCCGGTGCCAACCTGTTGAAGGTCGGTCAGCTTGTCCGCGTGGAAGGTGGCAGCAAATGAAGCCACTGCAAGAGCAGCACGGCACGGGTCGCTTTAACCTGTCGGCCATCGCGCTAAAGTTCCCCCAAATCACCCTTTTCTTTTTGCTGGCGACGGCGGTTGCGGGAACCCTGGCGTTCTTGGGTTTGGGGCAACGCGAGGACC
>JAYVKZ010000470.1:0-2549 GCA_043767985.1 Betaproteobacteria bacterium | reverse complement strand
CGCTGAGGTACCCACCTTTGGCGAAGCAGGCTACAAGGCGCTTAATTTAGATTCTTGGTTCGCCTTTTTTGTGCCCTCCGCAACCCCAGCCGCCCTGATTAAAACCATTAACAGCGACATCACAAAACTACTCGCGACCAAAGAAATCGCAGAGAAATTTGCAGCCCTTGGCGCCGATGTGATGACGACACCTCTTGATGCCTTCAATAAAGTGGTGCTTGAAGACACCGAAAAATGGGGTAAGGCAGTACGCGACTCCGGCGCAAAACTGGACTAACAACCATGCATATCGAACAAGAAATCAAGCTTGACTTCAAGGATGTACTGATCCGCCCCAAACGCTCCACCCTCGGCTCGCGCTCGGAGGTGGATATTTCGCGTGAGTTTATTTTCCGAAACTCTGGCGCTCGCTATACCGGTATTCCTATTGTGGCCGCCAATATGGACACCACCGGTACCTTCGAGATGGCTCAAGCCCTAGACGTTGCGCGGCTTTCCGTGGCCTTGCACAAGCATTACAGTGTCGATGAATATGCCGATTTTTTTGAGCAGTTGGAGCGCAAATCGGCGGCCTTTTACTCGATGGGCATTACCAAGGCCGATCACGAGAAGTTCAATAAAGTGATGGGGCGCTGCGGCTCGCATATTGAGTTCGTTTGTATCGACGTCGCCAATGGCTACACCGAAACCTTCGCTCAATTCGTGCGCAAGATTCGGGCGGAACACCCAAAAATCACCATCATGGCTGGCAACGTCGTTACCGGCGAAATGACCGAGGAGCTCATTCTCTCGGGTGCCGACATTGTTAAGGTCGGGATCGGACCGGGCTCCGTGTGCACGACCCGCAAGATGACCGGCGTAGGCTACCCGCAACTCTCAGCAACCATCGAATGCGCTGATGCGGCCCATGGTCTTGGTGGCCACATCTGCACCGATGGTGGCATTACCGTACCAGGCGACCTTGCCAAAGCCTTTGGCGCAGGCGCAGACTTTATTATGATGGGCGGCATGTTCGCCGGACACGAAGAGTCGTCCGGAGAAACCGTGACCCGGGACGGCGCTCAGTACAAACGCTTCTACGGCATGAGCAGTAAGGCTGCGATGGACAAGTACGCAGGCGGTGTGGCGCTGTACCGAGCGTCCGAGGGAAAAGAAGTGCTGGTGCCTTACAAAGGCAAGGTCGAGGACACCTTGCAGGACATCCTGGGTGGTGTGCGCTCGGCCTGTACCTATGTGGGTGCCAGGCGCCTCAAAGAGCTGTCCAAGCGCACCACCTTTATTCGGGTGACTCAGCAGCTTAACGAAGTATTTGGGAAGAGCTAGCGCTTCATTCAGCCGTCACGCCTGCCGCCTTAATGAGTTCACCCATGCGCGGATAATCGGCTTTGTAGCGGGCGACAAATTCGGGCGGGGTATTGCCTAAAGGCTCAAAGCCAAAATTGCTTAAACGAGCCGCGATATCTGGCATTTTGGTAATTTCCACCAAGGCGGCCACCCAAGCCTGGACAATCGGCTCGGGCGTTTTGCCCGGCGCATAGACACCTATCCAACTATCAATATCGAAGCCTTGAAAGCCTTGCTCATTGAATGTAGCCACCTGCGGCAGGATCGACACGCGCTTGGTGCCCGTAATGCCGATCATTTTCATCTTACCGGCTTGGCTATGGGTCCGCGCCGAGGCCGGATTGGCCCACGCGAAGTCAAGGGACTCTCCGAAAAGATCGGCATGCACAATCGCCTCCGCCTTGTAGGGGATATGCACTAGGTTTGCCCCAGTTTGACGCTGCAAAAGCTCTCCAAACAAATGAGCGGTAGAGCCACTTCCCCAAGTCCCGTAGTTCAAGCTTTTTTGCGTCTTGGCGTGAGCAATGAACTCTTTAAGGTTGTTAAAGGGTGCATTGGCGCGCGCGACCAACATCGGACCGCCGCTGGCGAGCATGGAGAGCGGCGTAAAGTCCGCCACAGGATCGTAAGGCAACTTGGGCATGAGAATGGCATTGTTCACATGGGTCGAGGGCAAAGTGAACATGACAGTGTGCCCGTCGGGCGGCGATTTGGCGACAAAGTCGGCCGCGATAATCCCGCTCGCCCCAGGTTTCGCGTCGATAATCACCGACTGGCCCCAGCGCTTTTGTAGTTTTTCACCGTAGGCCCGAGTCAGGGCATCAATCGGGCCGCCTGCGGCCCCAAAGGGGACTAAGCGGATCACCTTGCTCGGGAAGATTGGTGTTTGGGCGAATGCTCCAGGCGCGGCCAATCCTGCCAGTCCATACAAAACGGTTCTTCGTTGCGGGCTCAATTCGATCTCCCCATTAAGCGGCAAACGTCGCTCCCCGAAAGCTGACCGATCGTCGGATGTGGGTTGTATTTACCCCGCAGCAACAAGCCTGAGGCGACGCGACTCGCTATGATAAGCACATAAGTCCTTTCGGGCTACGAATCTAAGTGAACATGGAAACAATTTCAACGAAACGCGCGGCCGTTGACAACTTGAACCCGCTGCCCGCAGGGTCTCGGCTTCAGGAGTTCGTCATCGAACGCCTGATTGG